>JAFUKO010000023.1 GCA_017473555.1 Ruminococcus sp.
TCAATACTTAAAGCTGAAATAAAACTATCTTAAATTTATTAACTATTAAAAATAAGAAAAATTTCAGTATTAATAAGTAGGTCAAAAACCGAAGCAATCATATTTAGTAATAACTAAATAAACACATAATAACATAATGCTTTAGGTAAAGACTTAAAACCAAGACGATGTTCATTTCAATATTTTCAGAACACGAAAGTAGTCTCAACTTATGAGAATGATTGAAGTAAAGTGAAGAAGAAAAGAGTTAGAAAGAAAAACATCGTCATCACTTGAATCTACGAAGGAGAGGTTAAAATGATGTTAGATAACAAGACAGAACAGAAATAACCCTTGGCTGATGTAAGCAGAACACGGTCAAGGGTTATTTCTTTTTTTTATGTGTATCACCTTTTAAAAGGTTACAGTATTGATGTTGACTTTTAAAATCTGATTTGATACAATTGCCACATCAAATTTAAAATAAAGGGGATACGGTTATGAAAAAAATCGCTATTTGCTTGTTATCACTCGTACTTTCACTTTGTATGCTTACAGCTTGCGGTAATGCTTATGTTGATTTAAAGGCTTTTTTTTATGATATATACACCCAGTTTGGCATCACAGACCTCACTGTAATTGAAGAAGCATCAAAACTTAATCGTTACTACATGATCGAAGAAGATACAGTTGAGCAGTTTGCCGCTGAATTCTCTGCTGAAAGCTCTGTATTCACAGAAATCGTTTTAATCAAGGCTGTTGACGAGACTGCCGCTACAGAGATTGCAACACTTCTGAATAATCACTATCAGTCAAGACTCAGCGAAGCTAAGAGCTACAATCCTGAGTCAGTTGCAATGCTCGAGGGCTGCTCAGTAGAACAGAACGGCGTTTATGTTTCACTCATCATCGCTGATAACGCTGCTGATATCAAGGCTGTTTACGATTCATACTTTGAATAATTAAAATTTTTGTAAATTACAGGTGTCACATATTGTGGCATCTGTTTTTTTATGTTACAATATGTCGGCAATGATATTTGAAAAGGAAATAATATAATGATTGATAATATGTTAAGTGTTGAAGAAATCAGAAGTCAGTTTTCCAGAATGAATTCTATGCAGCAACAGGCTGTTTTCCATACTGAGGGACCACTCCTTATCTTAGCGGGAGCAGGTTCAGGTAAAACAACCGTGCTTGTTAACCGAATAGCGTATATTCTGAAAATGGAGCTCTGTCAGCCGTGGCAGATTCTCGCAATTACTTTTACTAATAAGGCAGCAGGAGAGCTTAAGGAGCGTATTGCCAACGTTGTAGAGTACGGTGCTCAGGATATCTGGGCGTCGACTTTCCACTCAACCTGTGCACGTATTCTTCGTAGATATGGTGACCGTATCGGTTACACTAGTCATTTTACTGTGTATGATACTGATGACCAGCGTAGGCTTATGAAGGATATTTTAAAGAAGCTCCAGATTGATGAGAAAATTCTGCCACATCGTACTGTGCTTGCTGAAATATCCAAAGCAAAGGATAAGATGCAAGGACCAAAGGATTTAAAGACCACTGATACATATAACAGCCGTCTTAATATGGTAGCTGATGCTTACGAAATGTATCAGGAGCGTCTTAAAACAAGCGATGCTATGGACTTTGATGACCTTTTATGTAATACAGTAAAGTTATTCAGAGAGTGCCCTGATGTACTCGAGATGTACCAGCGTCAGTTTAAATATATTATGGTTGACGAGTATCAGGATACTAACAAGGTTCAGTACGAGTTTGTCAGCTTACTTGCTAAAAAACACAACAATATCTGCGTAGTTGGTGACGATGACCAGAGTATTTATAAATTCCGTGGTGCAACTATCGAGAATATTCTGTCATTCGAAAACGAGTTTACCGGAGCAACTGTCATCCGACTTGAGCAGAACTACCGAAGCACATCTACTATTCTTGATGCCGCTAATGAGGTTATTAAGAACAACACCGAGCGTAAAGGTAAAACCCTCTGGACCGAAAACGGTCAGGGCGATAAGATTACTATGCATACAGCGACTACAGAAAGGGAAGAGGCTCTGTATATTGCTAACCAGATTATGGATGGTGTATCAAGCGGCAGAAAGTATTCTGACTTTGCAATCCTTTATCGTATGAATGCTCAGTCCAATGCTATTGAGCACGCTCTTGCCCGTGCAGGTGTACCTCACAGAATCATCGGTGGTCATCGCTTCTACGACAGAGAAGAAATCAAGGATATGACAGCTTACTTGCAGGTTATCAACAATCCTAACGATGACGTAAGATTACGCAGAATTATAAACAAACCTAAACGTTCTATCGGTGAAACAACAGTTTCTAAAGCTATGGATATTGCATCCGCTTTAGGCGAGAGCTTATATTCGGTTGTAAAGCACGCATCGGATTATCCTGACTTATCCCGTGCTGCAACCAAGCTTACTAGCTTTGTTGCACTTATTGATGGTCTTATTGAAGCTTATAACAGCGGAGATTATTCTCTGGCAGAATTATACGAACTAGTGCTTGAGCATACTAACTATCGTGATTATCTCAAAGTTGAGAAAGAGGACCACGAAAGCAGAATTGAAAATATCGAGGAACTTAAGTCAAATATAGTAAACTTCGAAGAAGATTATGCAGAAGAAGCTACATTATCAAACTTCCTCGAAGAAATTTCGCTCCAGACAGATATTGATAACTATGACCCTGATGCAGATTGCTGTGTAATGATGACACTCCATTCTGCAAAAGGTCTTGAGTTCCCTGTTGTATTTATTCCTGGTATGGAAGAGGGAATGTTCCCATCAATGGCTACAATTATGAATCCTGCTGAGCTTGATGAAGAACGTAGACTTGCTTACGTTGGTATCACACGAGCTAAAGAAAAGCTCTACATTGTCAAAACCCGTGAACGTATGCTGTTTGGTCATACTTCTCACAACCGTGAGTCACGTTTTGCTACCGAAATTCCGTCAAAACTCTTGGAGAAGACAGGAAACGAGCGTGCGTTTGCATCAGCTTATGCACAGCAACAGCAAACTCCGACAAAAATGAACTTCGACCCATTTGCTAAAAAGCCTGCTCAGAAATCAACTGCATCTTCTACTAAATACAGCGTTGGTGATATGGTACTCCATAAGGTTTTCGGCAAGGGTATGATTACTTCAGCCGAGCCAATGGGTAACGATACTATGCTTGAAGTTGCTTTTGATAAAGTCGGCACAAAGACTTTGATGGCTAATTTCTGTAAAATGGAAAAGATTTAAGCTTTACTCACAAAATACTGAAACCTCCATAATATGTATTGATGCGGTGTACATATACTTTTGTACACTTACTTACATCATTACTAACTATGGAGGTTTATTTATGTCAGAAACTTTTGATACCTCAAGAAGAGAGGACGGGTGCTTTCCTAAAGGGACGCCTGAACCTGTGTGTATCGATGCTCACCGTGTGTACGACAGCTGTTCAGATAAGGATTGCTTAACAGACCTGCGTGTGTATTTTACCGACTACAATCAGGAGATTATCGACAATGCAGTAAATGTTCGAATCAAGGATACTGATATAATCACAGTTTATGTGGATATCGAGCCTGTACCATTCCATCGTGGCTTTTATTCCATTGATATGACGTTGTTTTTCAACGTCTGTCTTGATGTGTTTATGACTCCGGGTTCATCACCTCAGACAGTCACAGGTGTTTCTGTGTATTCTAAGAAAGCTATCCTTTACGGTAGTGAAGGTAGTGTTCGTACATTCAGCAGTGAGCTTTCATGTGATGAGTTTGACACCCAAAAGCCGTCCAGCCGAAATCTTCCTACAGCATCAGTTCAGGTTGCAAGACCAATTGCCTTGTCGGCAAAGCTTAAGCACAACTGTTCTGTTTGTCCTGTACCTTGCAAGATTCCATCCTGTGTATGCGATTGTGTAGGAGGTCAGCCAACCTGCACAGGTACAAACAGCGTTTTTGCGACAATCGGATTGTTCTCTATTGTACAGCTTAAACGTAATGTGCAGATTTTAGTACCATCTTACGAGTATTGTATTCCTGAGAAATCCTGTGTAACATCATCCGACAACCCTTGCGAGATGTTCTCACGACTCGATTTTCCTACAAACGAGTTTTTTCCTCCAAACGTAGGTGACTTAACCGGAGATGAAACACCATCGTGCTCATGTTCAGGTTGTGCAACAGTTGATGATTAAAACATAATGATAACAGAAAACGGCGACCTAATAGTCGCCGTTTTTTCTAAATATGCGGTTTGATATGCTTGTTGAAATCCCAAGGAATAATAGTATCCTTGTCGACGATGAAAGCCTTTTTTGAGATGTTAGCAAGCGGTTCATCACTGTAATGGTCGGAGTAAAACTCGTCAATTACACTGTCAGGGTACAGCTGAAAAAACCTGTTAACCTTTTCGTTGTAATAGCAGTTTTCACCATCGTATTTTCCGCTTTTAGAGCAAACCTTCGATGCAATCACAGTAAAGCCTATTTCTTTTCCACACGGGTTAAGTAAAAATTCCGGTGAAGCCGAAATGATAACATCATCATCTTTTCTCTGCTCTAAATACCAGTGCTTGATTTTACTGATGTGTTCTTTCCAGAAATCTGCAACATCTGTTTCAGCGTTACAGAATTTCAGGAATTTATACATAGATTCTTTAAATTCTGTCTTGGTGCCGATATTAAACAAATAGTACTTTATGTAAGCAAAAAGTAAAGAGGGTAGAAGTAACAGTATTCTTTTGTGACGCCACATACAGAATAAGTAAAAATCCACCGTAGAGTCGCCGTTATAAATTGTTCTGTCAAAATCGTAAACGTTCATAAATCCTCACAATATAGATAACTATATAGATTATACTGTTTGATTGTATAAATTACAATATAAATTCTAATAAAATTCATATTTTGTTAATTTATAGTTTTTTAATATATGGTAATATTATTATATAAAATATAAGGGGTATTATGGTGTTTGGATTTGTCACTGTTGATAAAAGTGAAATGCTAGGCAAAGATTTCGATGCCTACAAAGCAATATACTGTAGCTTGTGTAAACAGCTTGGCAAGGAATACACCTTTCTCTCACGATTTATCTTAAGCTACGATTGTACCTTTTACGCTGTTATGGCTCTCTCTCTTGAAGACAGCTGTAGCGGATTTTGTGTTGGCAGGTGCAAGTTTAATCCACTGAAAAAGTGTAATTATCTTAAGAGTAACGAGGAGTCGTTATCAAAAGCCGCAGCACTCAGTATTATAAGCGTGTACTATAAGCTCGTTGACAATATTGCTGATGGTGGATTTTTCGAAAAACTCTATTGCTACTGCTTGATGCCGTTTTTCTCTGTCTGGCACAAGAAAGCTAAAAAGAAATTTCCAAAAATCGAATCCGCTGTAGCTCAGATGTCGAAAGCCCAGTTTGAAGCAGAGCGTGATATTACATGCTCAATCGATAAAGCAGCTGACCCTACAGCGACAATGCTTTCAAAAGTGCTGCAGATATTGACAGATAATGAAGAAAAACGCAGAATCCTTTCGGCTTACGGTTATTTTCTTGGGAAATGGATATACCTTATCGATGCCGCTAACGACTATGAGGATGATGTAAAAAAAGGCAACTTCAATCCTTACGTTATAGCCTATGGTGATGATAAGGCATCACATATAAAAGACATCAATGCGTCACTTGACCATTGTCTAAGTGAGTGCTTGTTGTCATATAATCTGCTTGAGGTCAAACGCTTTGACAGAATTATCGAGAATCTTCTGTTTTACGGTTTACCGAAAAAACAAAAGTCTGTTTTATATAAAGAAAACGAAAAGTAAACGGAGAGTATTATGAATCCATATCAGGTTTTAGGTGTCGCAGAAACAGCAACAGACGCCGAAGTGAAAACAGCATACAGAGAATTAGCGAAAAAATATCATCCTGACAACTACGCTGATAGTCCGCTTGCTGACTTAGCTGAACAGAAGATGAAAGAAGTAAACGAAGCATACGATATGATATGCGATATGCGTAAAAACGGCGGTGCCTCCCGCTCAACTTATTCTCAGAGTTCTTATAATAACAGCGGATATACAAATACCAGTTTTCCTGATGTACGTCGTCTTATCAAAGAGGGCAGACTCGACGATGCTATGCAGATACTAAACGGCGTTTCAGGCACTGGCAGAAACGCTGAGTGGTACTTCCTTATGGGTATGATATTCTCTCGTAAAGGCTGGACTGAACAGGCATATTCATATTTTCAGACAGCTTGTCGCATGGAGCCTAATAATCAGGAGTTTATGTCAGCTCTCAATAATATGAACGCACGTCGTCACTATAATCCAAGTGGATACAACACCGCAAATTCTAGCGGATGTTCAATTTGTGATGTGTGTACAACCCTCATTTGTCTTGATTGTATGTGTGATTGTTGCGGTGGCAACGGTTGTTGTTGAGGGTAGCATATGAAAACTTCTTACAAAGTTTCTCTCGGTGGTATTATCGGAGCATTGAGCCTGTGTTTAATGCTCCTTACCTCGATTATACCTTTCGGCACATTTGCCGTTCCGGCTCTTGCCGGAATGATACTGATTTGTGTCGTCATAGAGCTCGGCTATCGCTGGGCTTTTGTTGTTTATGCGATTGTATCAGCACTGTCGCTATTGTTTGTTACTGATAAAGAAGCGGCTTTGTATTACGTAGTATTTCTCGGATTTTATCCCGTAGCAAAATCGCTTATCGAAAGACTGAAGTATATATTCTTACAGTTTGTCCTGAAATATGCTTTGTTCAATATATGCATGGTGTTGGCTTTTTATATTTCGATTTACGTTTTTTCTATACCTAAAGAGAGTTTTAGTCTCTTTGGAATATATTTACCATGGGTGTTCTTGATTTTAGGAAACATGGTCTTTCCGATATATGATTACTGTATATCAAAAATGGTTACAGTTTACCTTTTAAAAATCCACAAATTGCTTGCAAATAAAACAAAACTGTAAGTTGAAAATACACCTTGTATAAGGTAAAATATATTGTTGGATATTACTTAAAGAGGAGGATTATGATGAGTACGTCAAACTGCAGGATTCTAAAAAGTGCTGTGTCTTTAACTCTTGTTATTTGCATCGCTTTGACATCGCTTTGCATATTTGCTTTCAATGCTTATGCAGAAGGCACCAATACACTCACAGCAACCACTGCGTTGAATCTCAGAAAATCAGCATCAACTTCTTCAGAAAAGCTTACAACTATACCTCAAAACGCAACGGTTACTTTGCTTGAAAACTCGACTAACGGATGGGCAAAGGTCAAGTATTCTACATATACCGGATATTGCTCTACAATATATCTGAATGCTCCTTCTTCAAGCGCAGTTTCTATGAAAGGTATCACCACATCAGACGTCAATCTTCGTAGCGATAAAAGTACATCCAGTGATGTCTTAACCATTGTGCCTGATAAAACTACAGTAACTGTTAAGGATAATACCGACGAAGATTGGGCAAAGGTTACATACAGCTCTAAAACAGGCTATATCAGTAAAGAGTACCTTACTATTACATTTACCTATGATTTTAGCGTTGAAGACACAACAGCTCCAACAACGCCTACAACACCTACAACAGGTGGGTTTACTTATGCCGACCCTGATTACTCTGACCTACCTTTATGGTATTCGTATTCTGTGACAGATTCCTTGCTGAATAACAATCATTCGGTTAAACATCTTATGGTCAGTAACAGCAAGCTGACTCTTGATATCAACGAAACTTACAGACTTACAGCTTTTATGACAGGTTCTAATCCTGTTATGGAAAATGTATCATTTACTAGCAGTAACACAAATGTTGCGTCAGTTTTACAAAATGGTATTATTACAGCTAAGTCGGGTGGTACTGCAAGAATTACCGCGAAAGATATGGCTACAGGCAAGACGGCTTCCTGTAACGTTACTGTGACATCAAATGTTAAACCTACTGATGCACCAACTGAGCCGCCAACTCAAAAACCTACTCAGCCACCTACTGAAAAACCTACAGAAAAGCCTACACAGCCACCTACACAGCCACCGACTCAGGCTCCTACAAAGCCAGCTACCGAAACACTCAGCTTATCAGCAACGAGCGGTACAATATACGTTGGAAACCAGTTTTTGATTAAAGCTACATCAAATACTGATGTCAGCTGGTCAACCTCTAATTCTTCTGTTGCTACTGTATCAAAAGGTCTTGTTACAGCTAAAGCAACGGGTACAGTTAAAATCACTGCAAAGACGTCTACCAAATCTGCTACCTGTACAATCACCGTAAAAGAATCCACAACCAGTGTGAGGATTTCCCACGCCACAGCCAATGTAACAGCAGGAAAAACTTTCCTCACTTATTCTTCAACAAGTTCAGTAAAATGGAGCAGCAGTGATACTTCTGTTGCAACAGTTAACAACGGATATATCTTAGGTGTATCAAAGGGACAGGCTGTAATTACAGTGTCAAAATCAGGTGGTGCAGCCACTATGCTTGTTACTGTTACCGACCCTGCACCAATTCGTTTTGCATACACATCACCTAACTGTGCTACTAAAAACGGAACAGTTACATTGATAGCTATTACCGACTCTAAACGTACTGCGGTTAAATTCGACGTTACTGTCGGATCTTCCACAAAAACCATTGAAGCAACTTCAAAAACAGCTGACGGCAAGAACTTCATTTGGAAAGGCACAACATCTTTCAGCTCAGCAGGTACATATAATGTCAAAGCTTACTCCAAACTCGGTGACTCATGGTCTACCTGCTCCGATGCTTCGACTACAGCATTTGTAACGAATACAACCGATAAGACTACAACTGTTTGCGCTAACCGCCGAGCAAGTGATGAGATTGTCAACCTTATCGCAAATTACGAGGGCTTTATCAGTTCTGTATACGCTGACCCACTTACAGGTGACCCTACCTTAGGTTACGGTCGTGTTGTATACAGCGGACAGCAGTTCTATAACAATCTGTCAAAAACAGAAGCCTACGCTTATCTTGTCCAGACTGTCAACAACGATGGTTATTCAAGTAAGGTTAACAGCTTTTTAGTTAATAACGGAGTTAAGTTTAATCAACAGCAGTATGATGCTCTTGTGTGTTTTGTTTACAATACGGGTACAGGAGTGCTTTCTAACGATGATGAATTAAAGGCAGCTTTACTTGATTGCGACTCAGGTTCATCGACAGCTACTACTGTTTATTATATCAACGGCTCCAATGTCCGTATCAGAAAAGGACCTGGTACTTCACACGATATTATCAAAGAGCTTTCTTATGGAACACAGCTGAAAATTCTGGAAAAAACCAGCTCTTCGTGGTATTATGTACAGCTTAACGATGGTACAAAGGGTTATGTAGCAACCGACTACATTTCTTCAAAATCGAGCTCAGGTTCACTCGACTTAAACTTTGTCAAAAAGCAGAATCTTATCAATAAATTCTGTGCATATCATCACGCAAATGGCTGTATTTACGGTCTGTTATACAGACGTGTAGACGAAATGGAAGTTTTCTTCTACAACGATTACAACAGAAATCAGGGCATATATAAGTACGATATTAATTTCACTTGTGCTTCAAACCCTGGCTTCCACACATAATTTAACTAAGATGGTGATTAAATGAATAAACAATTTGGTTTTATCGGCGTCGGTAATATGGCTACTGCAATTATCGGCGGTATGCTTGATAGTGACTTTGTACAACCTCAGATGATAAATATCTTTGATCTCGACACTGAAAAGTGTGAGCATTTTTGCTCACGAGGTGTCACACTCAGAGAAAGTACAGACGAAGTTGTAACTAACAGCGATATTATAGTTCTTGCTGTAAAACCTCAGAATTATGCTGAAGTTTTATCTGCACTATCACAGATTGACTGTGACGGCAAAATTTTTGTATCAATCGCAGCAGGAATTTCTATCAACTTCGTTCGTGAACAGCTTAAACAGAACGTAAAGGTTGTACGAGTTATGCCGAATACTCCTTTGCTTTTATCTAAGGGTGCGACCGCTATCTGTCCTTCTGACAATATGAGCGATGATGATTTCAAACCTGTTTACGATATGTTTGCGTTAAGCGGTGTTGTTGAAATTTTTGAAGAATCTCATATGAATGAGATAATTTCGGTCAACGGTTCAAGTCCGGCTTATGTTTATCTTTTTGCAAAAGCTATGGCTGATTATGCAGAGAGTTGCGGAATTGATAGGGATAAGGCACTAAATCTCATTTGTGCTACATTTGAGGGTGCCGCTGAAATGATGCGTAGTAGCGGTGACGATATCGAAACCCTGATTCAGAAAGTTTCGTCAAAAGGCGGTACAACAATAGAAGCGCTTAATTCTTTTAACGAAAATAATTTTACCGATATAGTAAAAGAAGCTATGGCCGCTTGCACTAACAGAGCAGAACAGCTCGGCAAGTAATTTTAGAATAAATAAAACAAGCCTTGCATAATATACCACCAAGCGGAGGTGTGTTATGAAAGGCATAGTTTTTTCAATCAAACACAGAGAAAGGCACTACAGACCACAATACCATAATCGACATATTACATTTGCTTCAATAAAGCGATTTTTCAGTCGATATTCAATTGAGCTGTTGTTTTCACTTGTCTTTTTACTGGCTATAGTTCTTGGGTCTTTTTCGCTTGACAGAGTATCTGATGATACTTTACAAAAGCTAGACTTTTTGTTTTTGACTAATCTCGATAACAGACTTGAGCTTGCACCTTTTGATTTGTTTTGCTCATCATTTGCATCAGGCTTTGTATTTGTTTTTGCATCCTTTTTATTGAGCTTTACTGCTTGGGGGATGTTTGCGTTGCCACTGCTGTGTGCATTCAGAGGTTTTGGTGTCGGATTGTCATCTGCGTATATGTTTTCTCAGTATTCTGTGACAGGCATTGGATTTTACATACTCATAGTTTTGCCTGCAACTGTACTGTTTTTATTTGCATTTATTATGTCGTTGAAAGAGTCGTTTGCTCAATCTGTATTGTTGCTCAAAACGTACTTTTCTTCTACGTACGATGCTTTTTTACTGCGTCGCACAAAAACGTATCTGTTTAGAAATTGTGTTATACTGATACTAGTCGCATTTTCTGCAGTTATAGATATGGTTTTATGGTTGCTTTTTGCAGGAATGTTTAATTTTTAATGGGGTAAGGTAATGGAACAAACAAGAAAACGTATGAAGTTTGAAATTCTTATTGAAAGGTATTTTTCAAATTTCGGACGTATTTTATTGACTAATTTATTATTTTTTGTGCCGCTTCTGATTTTATCTGGAATTATGTTTTTACTCCAGAGTGTTGTAGAGGGTGCAGTACTTACTATATTATCATCACTTTTATTGATTGTGGTTTTTCCTTTTTATTCGGGACTTGTTCTCGTGTGCAGAAATATCGCACGTGGTGATGAAGATGTACGTGTGTTTGCTGATTTTATAAAAGGTGTTAAAGAGAACTTCAGAAAGTTTCTGTTATATGGTGTTATTGCATCGCTGGTTGTGATGTTCAGTTATTTTTCCATTTCTGTATACGCAAAGCTGTTGGCGTCATCGTGGGTGTTTTATGCTATGCTTTTTGTGTGTATAATTATCGCACTGGCGGCTTTGTTTATGTTCTTTTATATCCCTGTTATGACAGTGACCTTTGATTTGTCTGTTAAGAATATTTTCAAGAACAGTTTTCTTATGTCCTTTGGTGAAATCAAAAACAATTTTTTTGCACTTATCGCACTGGTTGTTGTGTTAGCAATCGGTTTCACAATCGTAGCTTTTTCAACTAATGCCATAGTGATTGTTGTAGTCACAATGTTGCTGTTTGCTCTGCTTTTACCTGCAACCTGTCAGTTTGTTGTCAGCTTTTTTGTATATGAAGACATGTATGCGTCTATTGCAAAGCGTAGCGAAAAAGCCCAGATGCTTGATAAGGCTATTATTGAGGCTAAGAATAAGCAGGCTCAGACAAAGATTGTCGAAGACTATTCTGATGTTGACGTCAGCACTCTCAAAGATACAGACGACTACATTTTTTATAAAGGTAAGATGATTAAACAAAGTGTGCTTTTAAAGCTTGCACTTGAGCAAAGAGCAGGGGAAACCCCTGATGAAACGGAGGGTTAATATGGCAAAAAAAGTTACTATATCACTGTTAGCATTGCTTTTAGTAGCAATCGCTGTGTTGGGTGCCTATTTCTTTATTCAGGGCGGTTTTAGTTCCAGTGATAAACAAAAGGCTACATCAGCTGTGGTTAACGAACAGTATCTCGATGAAGATATGGGCGATGAAGAGTATATTGTTGACGATGATGATGAAGAGGAAACAAAAGCTACTGAAAAATCTGAGGGTTATATTCCTTCTGACAGCGACCTAGCTGATAACACATCTGAAATTGCTACCACTAATTTTACAATCGGTCGTATAGTTGACCACACTACAGGTGAAGAGGTTCTGGGTCGTGTTGTATTTGGCAAAGGCTTTAATGAAACTGAAAACTATATTAAATTCAACGCAGACGGATATTTTGAGATTTATCTTACCGGATATCTCGACAAGGTTACAAAGGGTAAATTTACCGAATATGACGATATTATTTACGTTGAATTTGAAGACGGTAAAGCCGCTGAGTACGATGTTGAATATACTGATGCAGGTTTAATCAGCTATATCATGGTAAACTACGGCGACTACGATATTTACTTCTCATAAGAAAAAAGCAGCACTTTTAAGTGCTGCTTTTTTAATGCTCTTTTTCATTGTTGATAAACCAGCGATTATCTTCTAAAAACAGATACTTTTCTGTTTGTTTTATCCTGCAGGTATAGCGAATTCCTGCGCCGCCAGCTTTTAGCGAAGCGGCATAGCGTATATCGGTTATTCTGTCTATCTCAAAGCATCTGCCGTCATCCCAATTGATTTGAAGCGGCAGTATATTACCGTCAGCATCGAATGTTGCGGTTACTGATACATATTGTTTCATATTTAGTCTCCTTTTAAAAATACCCGACAGGGTGTACTGTGTGCTCTTCTTTAGGATTAAAGCCTGAAAGATTTTTGTCGAACATCAGCTTGCATGGATTTATAGAGAAATTGCCAAAGCGGTTTTTGATACTATCAAGTGCTGTGTCTAACTGCTCTTGTTTTATAACACTGTTTTCATCGATAAATATTGAGGTTTGGTGTGATACAGTGTCGGGTTCGAAATCGCTCACGCTAACCCCAAGACTTCGTATGTTTTTATCAAACGCATAGTTTTCTTTGAAAAGTTCAAGACTGGCATTGAGTATATCGCTTGTTAAATTTGTGGAACACTCTAATTTTTTCTGTCTTGTAAAAGAGTACAGCTCGGTGTTTCTGATACTGATGCACACCGTTTTAGCACGATATCCTTGCTCTCTCATTCTTCTGCATACGCTGTCACACAGCACCATAAAAATGATTTTGGCATCCTCAAAGTTCTCTAAATCTCTGATAGCTGTTGTGGAATTACCGATAGACTTAACTGCTGCAACCTCATCAGATTTCATAACAGGTGAGAAATCCAGTCCGTTTGAAAAGCTGTACAGGATGTCCGCCCATTTACCAAAGTTTTTTCGAAGCAATGTGAGAGGGAAGTTTGCGAGATCGCCTATGGTGAATACCCCAAGCTGTTTGAGCTTTTTCTCTGTAGCTCTGCCTACGTATAAGAGATCGCTTGCTTTAAGATTCCACACAATATCCTTGTAGTTTTCTTTGGTGATGACAGTTACCGCGTCAGGTTTTTTATAGTCGCTCCCAAGCTTTGCGAATATCTTGTTAAAGCTGACACCGATGCTCACCGTAATCCCGAGCTCTGCTTTTATTCTGTGACGAATTTCCTGTGCTATGTTTTCACCGCTGCCGTAGAGCAGTGTACTTCCAGTTACATCAAGCCACGCCTCATCCAGACCGAATGGTTCGATGTTATCCGTGTAGTCGCTGTAAATTTCCCTACAAAGCTTTGAAAATCGGATGTACCTGTCATAGTGAGCTGAAGCTGTCACAAGCTCAGGACATTTTTGCTGTGCTTGCCAGATAGGTTCTCCGGTTTTGATATTGAATTTTTTAGCAATCTCATTTTTAGCAAGTATAATACCGTGGCGTTTATCCTTATCGCCACACACCGCCACAGGTTTATCTCTGAGCTGTGGGTTATACAGACATTCAACACTTGCGAAAAATCCGTTACAGTCACTGTGCAATATAGTTCTCATCATACCACCTGTTTTTACTTAGCACACATAAGTTTCTTAATTTAATTATAGAACAGATGTTCGAAAAAGTCAATAAAAAGATAGCGGACTCGTATTACAGAGTCCGCTTAAAAATCTGGTAATTAAATTAAGAGAGATAAGTCTGTGCGCTTTCAGCAAGCTTATCAGTGATAGTCTGAGCATCATCTGCGTCTTTACCGACAGCAGTGATGTAAAGCTTGATTTTTGGCTCAGTACCTGACGGTCTGATGATACAAGCGTGCTCGCCCTCAAGGGAGTAGGAGAGAACGTTTGATTTTGGAAGATTGATAACAGTCTCTTCGCCTGTAACAAGGTCGTACTCCTTGCTCTCAAGATAGTCAGCAATTTTAACAACTTTGTATGAAGCAAACTCCTTAGGAGCGTTTTCTCTAAGAGAAGCCATAATATCAGCCATTTTCTGCATACCGCTGGCGCCTGAGAAACCGAAGTTTAATGTAGTGTTCTTGTAGTAGCCGTACTCTTCATACATCTCATCCATAACCATAGCAAGAGTCTTGCCCTGCTTTTTGTAGTAAGCAGCCATTTCACAGATGAGCATAGAAGCAACAACAGCGTCCTTATCTCTTACATAAGAGCCTGACAGGTAGCCGTAGCTTTCTTCAAAGCCGAATACAAATCTTTCTTCTTCGTTGTCTTTTTCGAGATTTAAGATAACCTCACCGATATACTTGAAGCCTGTGAGAACGTTTTTGAGTTCTGCGTTGTATTTATTACAGATAGCGTTGATAAGCTTTGTAGTAACAATAGTCTTAACGATAATAGGGTCCTTAGGAAGTGTGCCTGCTTCTGTGCGTGAACGAAGAATGTATTCAGTGAGCATAGCACCTGTTTCGTTACCTGTTAAAAGTCTGTATGAACCGTCGTAATCCTTAACAGCAATACCAACTCTGTCAGCGTCAGGGTCAGTAGCTAATAAGAGGTCAGGCTGTGTCTCTTTACACATATCAAGACCGAGCTGTAATGCTTCCTTGATTTCAGGGTTTGGATATGGGCAGGTAGTAAAGTTACCGTCAGGCATTTCCTGCTCTTTAACGATAGCTACCTTCTCAACACCGATTTCAGAAAGAACACGTCTTACAAGTTTATTGCCTGTACCGTTAAGCGGAGTGTAAACAACACTTAAATCAGCATCCTTGCAGATGTCCTTTGATACCTGGCGAGTCTTAACACACTCGAGGTACTGTGTATATACGCTGTCATCAACATATTCAACCATACCGCTGTTTACAGCATCTTCGAGAGATGTAAGCTTAACGCCGTTGAACATATCAATGCTCTGGATTTCATCGTAAACTGCGTTAGCAGCAACGTCAGTCATCTGACAACCGTCTTCGCCGTATGCCTTGTAGCCGTTATAAGCAGCAGGGTTGTGGCTTGCAGTGATCATAATACCTGCCTGGCACTTGAAGTGTCTTACAAGATAGCTTAAGACAGGAGTAGGCTGGAGTTCACTCGTGATATAAACCTTGATACCGTTAGCAGCGAGAACTCTTGCTGCTTCGTTCATAAAGAGGTCAGCTTTGATTCTGCTGTCATGAGAAATAGCCACAGCACCTTTGCCGTATTTTTTGATTACGTAGTTAGCAAGACCCTGTGTAGCCTGTCTTACAACGTAAATGTTCATTCTGTTGGTACCTGCACCGATAATACCTCTAAGGCCTGCAGTACCAAATTCAAGAGTACGATAAAATCTGTCGTAGATTTCTTCGTCGTTGCCTTTAACAGATTCGAGTTCAGCTGTAAGATCCTTGTCTTCAACTGCTTTGTTTAACCATTCATTGTACAATTCGATATGATTCATAAATATAACCCACCTGATTTAAAATATTGTAATATGCAAATAAAAAATATGTTACTACTATATCATACTAAAGTTTAGATTACAACATTCAAAAAACGATTTATGAATATAGCATAATTATTCACAGAAAAATCACAACAAAAATGTTGATTTATTATGCCGGATGTAGTAATATAAGTATTGTTCTTTTTTAAGGAGGTAACCAAAATGGAATATAAAGAAGAATTCAGCGAGCTCACAGAGCTTGTTAACGACACAGAAGAAACACTCAATGATGTTGTAACAGACAACGTTGAAGAAGCTGTTGTTAGCGAAGAAACCCCTGTTGAGGTAGTGAAGGCTAAGAAGAAATTCCCTTTACATGCTCCGATTATTATTGCCGCATGTATTTTACTTGTAGCAGTTATTGCTTTCTTTGCAATCAGCATTTTTACACCTACTGTTGAAGGTACATGGCTTTACGAGTCTGAGGACGGATACAGCTTCTATTACACCTTTGATGAGAAGGGTAATGAGAAGAGTTGTGTTATGAATATCGGCACAATTTACTTCCCTGGTACATATGATGTAACTGTAGGCGAAGAGTCAAGCACAGTGACAGTAAGCACATCAGCAGGCTATGTAAATGGTAGCTACACTTACACAGTTACAGGTAACAGACTTTTCGGTAACCGTGTGCTCACATTAACAGGCGAGGATGGTTCACAGCTTACATTAAGTCAGACAAAGAAAACAAAGGATAGCGACTTTATAAAGCCTGCTGAAGATTTCAAGCCGGTTGACAAAATCGTAGGCGAGTGGGAGTTCGTATATGAAGAGTACGGCGTTTCAAACAAACTCTCTATCAACGAAGACGGTACTTTGATTTACAACCAGTTCGATATGCAGGAAATCCACTGTGCTTATACAGCAGACGATAAGGCAATCAACCTTTCATTCTTTGAAACAGAGCTCATCACTCAGGAAGAGGAGTACTACTTTGACGGTGACCAGCTTATCTTCTTAGGTGTCAACTGGACAAAAGTAGGCGAGTCCACAGCTGATCAGAAATAATATCTAAAAACAAAAAGCAGGGGTGACCCTGCTTTTTTTATATCAATTTATAAAGTTTTATAAGTCAATATTCTCAACTTCTGACGTAAGAATTACCAGATCAACTATATCGACACTATTGGAGTAGTCTAAGTCAGCTGCATCTACATAAACACCAGTAGGGATAACTTCTTCTAATAGGTAATCGAAGAGCATACTCTTATCACGTGTATTCATATTACCCTCACCGGTAAGATCGCCTTTTACCGATAACTCATATCTAAACGATATCTCATCGTTATAGAATGTTACAACCGTAGCGGTGCCGATTTTACCGCTTTTTAATACTTTTCCATCGAATCTGACAAAGCTGACGTCAAACCCGTCATAATTCATATTACGTTTAAATTGTGCAACAGTGGTCTGAGGAGCTATATCGGTAATCCAACATTTCTTATGGTCGATATTATACGTGTCACTGCTTATGTAGTAATCGATATCGTCAGGTTTATCAATTACATTTGTGCCTGTAGTATAGCTGTTAAGATTAGAAAACTTGATGTGTGATACAGTTGGAAAACCATCGTGGTAGTTAAACGCAAATATGTTATCGCCTACAGCACAAAGCATTTCTATTTGTCTGTTAAGGTCAATGTATCTGGTGATTTTATCACTATCAGAATCAACCGTGTAAATTGTGTCATAGTCAGCGATAACCACACTGTTGTTGTGTATTCCTCCTGATGGATAGGTGACAGTACTGAGCTTACTGATAAACTTTTCGGTAGTGTTACCGATAGTATAAATATATCCCGTATCATCTATAAAGGTGTTGTCTGAAATAAATCTTGCAGGAGCGTCAATACTACAGTTGCAAATCTCATAGAAAGTCTCGCCGTACAGCTCAAAAATCCGATTGCTTGTATAACAGTATAAAGTTCCGTAGTAATCGCACATAAGGTGACATCTGTCGCTGTATATTTCTTGAGTGTTTAAAAGTTTGCCGTTTGTTGAATACTGATTTACATTACCAAAATCATCTGCGAGAAAAACATATCCGTCAGAATAGGCGATTTGTGAGCTTTCATAGCTATTTAAACCCGAAATACAGAAACTTGTAATAGTGTCATCGTATATGTCATAAAGAACAATTTCAGTTTGGTTTGAACTTCTGTCAGGACAAATAAATATGAATTTATCTGAGAACAGTTCGTATGAATACACGTTGTGTCCAAGGCTCAGATTTACTGAGTAATTGTCAGGAAAAATCGAGTCGATATTGACATCTTTACCGTTGGTCCCGACAATAAAAACCTGGTTTTTGTTTTGCGTAAGCCTGACGTTATTTAAGGAGTTATAGGAGGAATAGTTGTACATATCGTAACCATCAACTTTCATCGAAAGTGTGATAGAGAAAACTGCTATTACGACAAAAACTGCGATAGTTCTAAATATCTTGTTTCTCACCAAAATCCCCCTCTCAAATCGAATTATATACTTTCAGAATTGATTTGTGAAATAATCGTGACAAATGCTCACAAGTATTTTATTTTAGGTAATAATCATAGCCGTTTTAGTGGTATAAACAAAAAACGCTACCATAATCGGTAGCGTTTTTATAATGCAAAATTTTAAATTATTCTTCAGGCATTTCCCAGTTGTGCCATACGTTCTGGATATCATCGTTATCCTCAAACATATCAAGCATCTTCTGCATTTTCTCGCAGATAGCAGGATCGTCAATAGCTGTGTATGTACTAGGTACCTGTTCTACCTCAGCAGATGCAAAAACATAACCCTTTTCAGTAAGGTCATCTCTGATACCGCCTAAATCATCAGGCTCAGTATATACTGTGAAGATATCTGCATCAGCCTCAAAATCAGCAGCACCTGCTTCTAAAGCGTCTTCCATAACTGTGTCTTCATCTTTATCGAGTTCTTCACGTTCTATAATAAGAACGCCTTTTCTCTCGAACATAAAGCTAACGCAACCAGGTGTACCCATGTTGCCACCGAACTTATCAAAGTAATGTCTTACTTCACCTGCAGTACGGTTTCTGTTATCAGTGAGAGCCTCAACAATAACAGCAACACCTGATGGGCCGTAGCCTTCGTATGTAACAGCCTCGTAGTTAGCACCATCGTTGCCCGATGCAGCCTTTTTAATAATTCTGTCAATGTTGTCGTTTGGAACATTAGCTGCCTTAGCCTTAGCGATACAATCCTTAAGCTTAGAGTTAACGTTAGGGTCAGCACTGCCGCCATCTCTGATAGCAACCATCAGCTCTCTGCCGATTTTTGTAAAGACCTTAGCTCTTGCAGCGTCGTTCTTACCTTTTTTCTGTTTAATGGTACTCCATTTATTATGTCCTGACATTAAATCATCCCTTTTATAATTTTTCACAAGGATTATAGCACATACAAAAGATTAATGCAAATAAAAATAAAAAGTTACAGTATTGTTACATTTCTATTGAGATATTTTCTTATGGATGTTATAATTATTTTTAAAGTTTTTATATTAAAAAGTATAGGAAAGGGTTGAAATTATGGTAATGTCTATGACAGGCTTCGGCAGATGTGTTACCGAGGTCAACGGAAGACAGATTACTGTTGAAATGAAGAGCGTTAACCATCGCTATTTCGAGTTTTCTTGTCGCACTACCCGAGGCTACAGCTTTTTGGAGGATAAAGTTAAAAAATATGTTGCTCAGAAGATTGCCCGTGGTAAGGTTGATATGTATATATCCGTTACTGAACCGGAAGACACTGAGGTTAATGTTACTGTCAACAAGCCGTTAGCAGCAGGATATGTTAACGCTATCCATACATTGGCTGATGAGTACAATATTCCTGATGATTTAACTGTGTCCGTTCTTTCACGTTATTCTGATATTTTCCAGATTCACAAGGAAGAGCAGGATGAAGAGCAGATATACAGTGATGTTAAGGTTGCTCTTGATGTTGCTCTTGACAGCTTCTTATCTATGAGAAAAGCCGAGGGTGAAAAGCTCGAAGAAGATGTTATGTCCAGAGCAAACAGAATATTGACTATCGTATCAGAAATCGAAGAGCGTTCACCGATAACTGTTGAAGAATACCGCCAGAAACTCACAAAGCGTATTACAGATATGCTTACAGGTTCTGAGATTGACCAGCAGAGAATATTAACAGAAGCTGCGATTTTTGCTGATAAGGTTGCTGTTGATGAAGAAACAGTCCGTCTGCGTAGCCATTTCGAACAGATGAAGACTTTCTTTGCATCAGGTGTTTCAATCGGCAGAAAACTCGATTTCCTTGTTCAGGAAATGAACCGAGAAGCTAACACAATCGGCTCAAAGGTTACTGACTCTGTCCTCGCTCATAAGGTTGTTGAGATTAAATCAGAGATTGAAAAAATCCGCGAACAGATTCAGAACATAGAGTAATAAGGAGAGTTTTTGTGAGATTCATTAACATAGGTTTTGGTAATGTAGTTTCTGCAGAAAAAGTTGTATCGGTAGTCTCGCCTGATTCTGCTCCTATTAAGCGTATCATACAGACCGCCAAATCTGATGCATCACTTATAGATGCTACATATGGCAGAAAATGTAAGGCTGTTATTATTACTGACAGTGACCACATTATTCTTTCTGCTATTACCCCTGAAACTATTACATCACGACTGGAGGAGGAACTGAAAAATGGCTAAAGGCTTGCTTGTAGTTTATACCGGTGCATCAGGAGTAGGTAAAGGTACCATTATGGAAAAACTTCTCGCTGATAATAAAAATCTTAAATTATCAGTATCAGCTACTACTCGTGCGCCAAGACCGGGCGAGGTCGATGGTGTGAACTATCATTATATTACAAAAGATGAATTCAATAATATGATTGACAACGATTTGTTGCTTGAGCACGCTACCTATTGCGGCAATATGTATGGCACACCTAAAGCTGCTGTACTTGAGCTGCTTGAAAAAGGCTTTGATGTTATGCTCGAGATTGAGGTCAAAGGTTACGAACAGGTCAAAAGACTTTACCCTGAGTGTGTGACCATTTTTGTGTTGCCACCTGATGTTAAAGAGCTTGAACGCAGACTCAGAAAACGTGGCACTGAAACCGATGATGTTATCAAAGAGCGCTTGGCAAGAGCTGTTGAAGAAATGGAGTACGCTCCTAAATTTGATTATCAGGTTATAAATGACGATGTTGACAGAGCAGAAAAAGAAATACTCGACATCATTTCAAATATTAAAAACGATAGAAATAAGGAGAATTAATTATGAAAAGAGCATCACTTGATAATATGTTAAAAGGTAAAGAAAGCCGTTACGCTTTAGTTATCGGCGTAGCAAAAAGAGCAAGAGAAATCGCTCAGGGCTTTAAGGATGAGAATGTAATTACTGACGAGAAGCCAGTGCTTTTAGCTATTGAAGACTTCAAAAACCACAAATACAATATCTTAGAGCCTGAAACAGACGAGGTATGATTAAGCTTATCGCAGGTATCGCCGTAGATAGTACGGTGTACCATTTTGATAAGATATTTGATTATGTTGTGCCTGATTCACTTTCAGGTGAGATTAAAACAGGATGCAGAGTTTTGATACCTTTTGGACGTGGCAACAAAAAGCGTCAGGGTATGGTAATGAATCTTAAAAATAGCGAAACAGAAAATACCACTAATCTTAAGGAAATTCATTCACTATTAGACAATGAGCCTGTTTTAAATGACGAGATGCTGAAAA
>JAFUKO010000024.1 GCA_017473555.1 Ruminococcus sp.
TATTGACTTTTAACCTTCAGGATTTACTATTTCATTGGACTCATCCTTTCTGTCTATAATATAGCATAGGGATAGGTGTTTTGCAAGATGGTATTTTGTATAAAGTTAACATATATTTATTGTGCATTACATAGATTATGTGTATTTTGCTATTTTAACAATTGACATTATGCGTATTGATTTGATACAATAAATGTGTTAGGCGGCAATATTACGATATATTTTATTGCATTTTAAAACACCAGTGACAATACAAATCTGTACATATAAAAGTTCATCTTCGCTCTTGCTAAAATCGTCATGCTATGACGATTTATTAACGTTCGTCTTCGAATCCTGTTTTATAAAAATAAAAGGGTACAGTTTAGGTACCCTTTTATTTGTGGTCGAGGTGACAGGATTCGAACCTGCGGCCCCTTCGTCCCGAACGAAGTGCGCTACCAAACTGCGCTACACCTCGAAAAAATTCAAGCCCCGAATATAAATTCGAGGCTTTTATGGCAGCGGAACTAGGATTCGAACCCAGACATACAGAGTCAGAGTCTGCTGTGCTACCCTTACACAATTCCGCATCAACATCAACTATTATACTACAAAAAAAAGAAAAGTCAAGAAAAACTTTATATTTTTTATATTTATAATTATAAAACATTTTTATATAATTATACATTATGTATTTCATAGTTCACGTAGAAATAAACAATTCAAAAAGACCTTGGTATAAAAGCCAAGGTCTTTTTGTTGTATTAAAATCAGAAATTAAAATTAAAGTTTGTTTATATCAGCATCAGTAATCATATGATAACCGGCTGCTTCTAACGCAGACTCAGCTTGTGCATTGTCAGCTACTCGAAGCACTACGTATGCGTGCTTTTCTGTACGAGCCATAAATGCATAGAGATACTCAACGTTGATATTCTCTTTATCAAGAACTGCTAAAGCTGTCGAAAGCTTACCAGGTGCATCGCCGATTTTTACACCGACAACCTCTGTAGTCTTGATAAGGTAACCTTTATCAGTGAGCATCTTTGATGCTGTATCGTTATCGTTAACGATAAGACGGAGAATACCGAACTCTTCTGTATCAGCAATTGACAGAGCTCTCATATTGATGTCGTGTGATGCCAGTGTTTCAGTGATTTCAACAAGAGCACCTTTTTTGTTTTCTACAAAAACGTTAAGCTGTTTTAAAGACATAATCCTATCCCCTTTCTTAATCGTGTAACTTACGCTTGTCGATAACTCTTACAGCCTTGCCCTCACTACGGACAATTGACTTAGGTGCAACGAGGTGTACTGTCGGGTTAATGCCGAGCATTGTCTTCATTGCGTTTGCAAGAGCCTTTTCTTTAGCTGTTACACCACTGACTGTATCTGTGAACTGGTCAACGTTCATCTCTACATTAACATCGAATGTATCTGTGTTACCCTTACGGTCAACGACAATCTGATAGTTTGGCTGATAGCCTTCGTTTAAGAGAACTGTTTCAATCTGGCTTGGGAATACGTTTACGCCACGGATAATCATCATATCGTCGCTTCTGCCCATTGGCTTAGCCATTTTGATGAGTGTACGACCACAAGAGCACTTCTCTCTCGAAAGTACACATATGTCACGTGTACGATAACGAAGAAGTGGGAATGCTTCTTTATCAAGAGATGTGAACACAAGCTCACCCTTGCTACCCTCAGGAAGAACCTCGCCTGTGTCAGGGTCGATAATTTCTGCTAAGAAATGGTCTTCATTGATATGCATACCAGTCTGCTCACTACACTCAAATGCAACACCAGGACCTGATGTTTCTGTAAGACCATAGATATCGTATGCTTTGATACCGAGAGTTTTCTCGATGCCACGGCGCATTTCCTCTGTCCAAGGCTCAGCACCGAAGATACCGGCTTTGAGTGGAATATCATCTGGACCTAATCCTTTTTCCTGTAAAGTTTCACCGATATATGCGGCGTATGATGGTGTACAGCAAAGAATTGTTGCACTTAAATCAGTCATAAACTGAATCTGACGCTCAGTATTACCTGATGACATAGGAAGTGTAAGACAACCAACCTTGTGTGAGCCGCCATTAAGACCTGGTCCACCAGTAAAAAGTCCGTAGCCGTAAGCTACCTGACAAACGTCTTCGTTTGTACCGCCTGCTGCAACAATAGCACGTGCACAGCAATCTTCCCACAAATCAACATCGTTCTGTGTATAGAAAGCTACAACACGTCTTCCTGTTGTACCTGATGTTGACTGAATACGAACACACTCTGAGAGTGGTTTTGCTAAAAGACCGTATGGATAAGCATCTCTTAAATCAGCCTTTGTTAAAAACGGAAGCTTGTAGAGATCTTCGATACCCTTGATATCATCAGGAGTAACGCCCTTTTTATCCATTAAATCACGATAATAAGGAACGTTCTCGTAAACGTGTTTTACCTGTTTAACAAGCTTCTCAGATTGAAGCTTTTTCATTTCTTCTACAGGCATTGTTTCAATTTCTTTTTGATAGTAATTCTGCATTGTAATCGTCCTTTCTGCAATTTTGCTAGGAATTAAAGTGGTTTTGGATCGCAGAAAAAACAAAACGTCCTCTGCATCCGTTCGGAATACAGAGGACGAGAAAAACCCGTGGTACCACCTCTATTTACTATTACCTCGCAGTAATAGCCTCCGAGTGCAAACACACCCTTGTCGATATAACGGTCGAACCCGTTTGACCTACACAGCAAAACCTTCAGCCAACAACTCACGGAATGAATTCACCGACTTTACATTACTGCATCACACCAGCCACAGCTCTCTTAAATGATATTTTCGGGTACTAATTTCCGTTCAAACGTCTTTGATGTTTAGTATTTTATCACTTTAAATTGTGATAGTCAATAGATTTTTCGTAATTTTTTGGCAACCAATTATGTAACCAATATAATTAATAGTTGTAACCCAGATCAAAAGCCTTCTTATTCATCTCAACAAAACGCTCTGCTACTGTGTTCTCGATAGCCTTAATCCAACGCTCGTATGGAATATCAAACTGCTTTGCGGCTCTGCCCATAAGAACTATGTTAACAGCTTTTGGTGAGCCTGCCTGCACTGCTAGAGATAGAGCATCCATAGCCTCAATATTGAGTCCCTTGTCTGTGAGTTCTGTAAGAACTTCTTCAGGATATGTAGCCGCACCGATAATTACAGGCATAGGATCAATCTGCTGTGTGTTAACAACGATAAGACCGTCCTTTTTCAAAAACTTTGCATAACGCGCTGCCTCTAACTTTTCAAATGAAATAATGATATCAGCTTCGCCCTCAGTAATAATTGGTGAATAAACCTTATCACCGAATCTTACATATGTTACAACTGAGCCTCCACGCTGACTCATACCGTGTACTTCACTTACTTTGACATCATAACCCTCGTCCATGAGGAGTCTTCCTAAGAGCTTTGATGCGAGCAGACTTCCCTGTCCGCCGACACCAACGATCATAATACTTTTAGTTTCCATCTTTACTCCTCCTTATACGATAGCGTCAAATGCACAGAGCTGTTTACATACGCCACAGCCTACACATAATGTGTTGTCGATTTTAGCTTTGCCGTCTTTCATGCTGATAGCAGGACAGCCAAGTCCCATACAACGCTTGCAAGACTTACACTTGTCTGCATCTACGTTTAACGATGGCTGGAGCTTAACTGACTTTAAGAGTACGCAAGGACGACGTGAAATAATAACTGATGGTTCCTCAACTGCAAGCTCTTCTTTTACTGCTGTTTCACAAGCTTTTAAATCGTATGGGTCAACAACTCTTACACGGTTGATACCTAAAGCCTTACAAAGTGCTTCAAGGTCAACTTTTGCTGCAGGGTCGCCTTTGATGTTGTAACCTGTTGTAGGATTCTGCTGGTGACCTGTCATACCTGTGATTGAGTTATCAAGAATGATAACTGTTGAATTTGTAGCGTTGTAAGCAACGTTAACAAGACCTGTCATACCTGAGTGCATAAACGTTGAGTCACCAATAACAGCAACACTCTTTTTCTCAGTCTCTTCACCACGAGCACAGTTGTATCCGTGTAAACCGGAGATAGAAGCTCCCATACAAAGTGTTGAATCAAGTGCATTAAGCGGAGCAACGGCACCGAGAGTATAACAACCAATATCACCGTGTACAGTAATTTTATTCTTAGAAAGTGTGTAGAACATACCTCTGTGTGGGCAACCTGCACACATCATAGGTGGACGCATAGGAATAGCTGAATCAGCTGTAACACCACACTTGTCGTCCATATCGAAAGCCTTGGCGATAGTCTGCTGTGAGAACTCACCTAAGATAGAGAACTTCTCTTTACCAATTACGTCAATACCGAGTGATTTAACGTGGTTTTCAATAATTGGGTCGAGTTCTTCGATAACGTAGAGTTTCTTAACCTTTGATGCAAAATCCTTGATGAGCTGTACAGGAAGTGGATTTGGCATACCAATTTTAAGGATAGAAGCCTTATCGCCCATTACCTCTTTTACATAGAGATATGAACAGCCTGATGTAATGATACCGATTTCATCACTGTTATACTCAACTGTATTGTACATACAATCTTCAGCAAGCTCAGTGAGTTTTGCTGTTCTTTCTTCAACAAAAGGATGACGCTTGATAGCGTTACCAGGCATCATAATATATTTTGCAGGATTCTTTTCGTAATTTTTGAGTACAGCATCCTGCTTTTCAGTAAGCTCAACAATAGACTGGCTATGAGCAATACGAGTGCACATTCTTAAAAGTACAGGAGTGTCGTACTTTTCTGAAAGTTCGAAAGCTGACTTTGCGAATGTATAAGCTTCCTGAGAATCAGCAGGCTCAAGCATAGGAACTTTTGATGCAATTGCGTAATGACGTGAATCCTGCTCATTCTGGGAACTATGCATAGCAGGGTCATCAGCTACACAGATAACCATACCACCGTTTACACCTGTGTATGAAAGTGTGAAAAGCGGGTCAGCAGCAACGTTCAAACCAACGTGCTTCATAGCACAAGCTGAACGTGCACCAGCTAAAGATGCACCAAAAGCAACCTCGCAAGCTACTTTCTCGTTAGGTGCCCACTCTGAGTGGATGTCATCATATGTAGATAAAAATTCTGTAATTTCAGTTGACGGTGTACCAGGATAGCTGGAAACTACACCTAAACCGCCATCGTGTAAACCGCAGGCTACCGCCTGGTTACCAATTAAAAGCTTTTTCATATCATAAAACCCTTTCGATATATCTGATAGTAATAATCACTTATAACAATATAGTTAATATTAAGACTTGTTCTGTGAATCAACAAGACCTTCGCCACCGTAGAGCTTTCTCAGCTTAGGCTTTTCAATCTTACCTGTTGGATTACGAGGTACATCAGCAAAGATAATACGTCGTGGACGCTTGTAACGTGGAAGATCAAGGCAGAATTCGTTGATTTCTTCTTCTGTGCAAGTCATATCCTGCTTTACTTCTATAATAGCAGTAGCGATTTCGCCCAGACGTGGGTCTGGTAAACCGATAACAGCTACGTCTTTAATCTTGTTATATCCAGCCAAGAAGTTTTCAATCTGTACAGGATAGAGGTTCTCACCACCTGTAATGATAACGTCTTTCTTACGGTCAACAAGATAGATGAAGCCCTCATCATCCTGCATAGCCATATCGCCAGAATAGAGCCAGCCGTCTTTTAAAGTAGCCTTTGTCGCCTCTTCGTCACGATAGTAGCAAGTCATAACGCCAGGACCTTTTAAGCATAATTCACCAACATCGCCCTGTTTTACCTCAACGCCTTCAGGGTCAACAATCTTAACTTTCCAACCGTAACCAGGGACACCGATAGCACCGACTTTGTGGACATTTTCGACACCTAAGTGTACAGCACCAGGACCGATAGACTCAGACAGGCCATAGTTTGTATCATACTGATGCTCAGGGAAATATTCAAGCCAACGCTTGATAAGACTCTGTGGTACAGGCTGGGCGCCGATGTGCATCAATCTCCAGTTAGAAAGGTCGTAATCCTCGAGCTTAACCTCACCTCTGTCAAGAGCGTTTAATATATCCTGTGCCCATGGAACGAGCAACCATACTATAGTACATTTTTCAGAACTTGCGGCTTCTAAGATATTTTTTGCCTGTGTGCCTTTTAAGATAACTGCCTTCGAACCTGTAAGAAGGCTACCAAACCAGTGCATCTTTGCACCTGTATGGTAAAGCGGAGGAATACATAAGAAGCAGTCATCCTTACTCTGGCTGTGATGATTCTGCTCAACACGGCATGAGTGGATAAGGCTTTCGTGGTTATGTAAAATAGCTTTTGGGAAACCTGTTGTGCCTGATGAAAAATAAATAGCAGCATCATCAGACTCAGTGAGTTCACACTCAGGGAAATTACCTGAATGTTCAGATACTAGGTCACGATAATCCTCAGCAAAAGCAGGACAACCGCCACCATAATAAATAAGAGTGCATTTTTTAGATACTTTGTTAGCGATACGCTCAACTCGGCCGATAAACTCAGGTCCGAAGATAAGCACATCAGCTTCTGCTAAATCGAGACAATATTCAATCTCGTCAGGTGAGTATCTAAAGTTAAGTGGTACAGCTAAAGCTCCTGTTTTTAAAATACCAAAGTAAATAGGTAACCACATCAGGCTGTTCATAAGAAGAATAGCAACTTTCTTGCCTTTGCCGATACCGTTTTGTCTCAACATATTGGCACAGCGGTTAGCTTTCTCGTTGAAAACCTCCCATGTGATTTCTCTGCGATAATGCGGAACTCGGTGAGTAGGCTCAACAAGCTCATACTCGTTCCATGTCAGTCTTCGAGTTTCGGGCTGTTCCGGGTTAATTTCAACCAGAGCAGTGTCCTGTGGGAACTCTCTAGCGTTACGCTCGAGTAAATGTACAATAGTCATAATCATAAACCTCTTTATAAAAATTAGTAACATTTTAACATTTTAAAGCGTCAAAGTCAACAGTAAATAAAATATTTTGAAAAAATATAAATTTCATATTGACAACTTCGCTTTAAAGTGTTAAAGTGTTTAACAAGTTAAAGCATCATCGCTTTAAAACACTAAAGAAAGCTGGTTTGTTTATGCAAAATCTATCCGTCACTCAACCAAACCCAACAACCATATGGATTGCAGTACCGATGCTGATATGCTTCTTCGCTCTTATGATAGGCGTCGGATTTGCTTGTAGAAAGCACGCTACAGATGTTAACTCATTTGTACTTGGTGGTCGTTCTGTAGGTCCATGGCTTACTGCTTTTGCTTTTGGTACTTCGTACTTTTCTGCTGTTATCTTCGTTGGATATGCCGGACAGTTCGGATGGAACTTTGGTCTTGCGTCCACCTGGATTGGTCTTGGTAACGCTTTTATCGGCTCACTTCTTGCGTGGTCGGTGCTAGGCAGAAGAACACGCGTTATGACTCAACACCTTAACTCCAAAACTATGCCTGACTTTTTTGAGAAACGATATGACTCAAGCAAGCTCAAGGTTTTAGCTTCTTTCATCGTATTTGTATTCCTTATTCCATATACAGCATCACTATACAATGGCTTATCTTCTCTATTTAACAATGTATTTGCTGTTCCATACTGGGCTGTAGTTGTTATTATGGCTGTGCTGACAGGTATCTACGTTATTTTTGGCGGCTATATGGCTACAGCTATCAACGACTTTATTCAGGGCATTATTATGCTTGTCGGCATTATTGCAGTTGTGGTTTCAGTATTACAGCAAAACGGTGGTTTTAACGCTGCTGTAAAAGCTCTGGAAATTGAGGCAGGTCCACAGTTTACTTCTATGTTCGGTCCTGATCCTATCTTCCTTTTCTTTGTTGTTATGCTCACCTCTCTCGGAACATGGGGTCTTCCACAGATGGTCGGAAAATTCTACTCAATCAAAAACGAGGATTCAATCAAGAAGGGTACAATCATTTCGACGATCTTTGCCATTATCGTTGCCGGTGGTTGCTACTTCTTAGGCGGTTTTGGTAAGCTTTATGCTGAAGAAATGGCTCAGGCTGGATACATATCAGAAAGCGGTGCAGTTATGTTTGACAAGGTTATTCCTACAATGCTTTCTAACCTTGCTCCTGTAATCGTTGCACTTATCGTTGTTCTCGTGCTTGCAGCTTCAATGTCAACCCTATCTTCCCTTGTATTAACATCTTCTTCAACTCTTACACTCGATGTTGTGAAACCTGCTATCGGTAAGAAAAAGAAGATTGATGACAAAAAGAGTGTTTTCATTATGAGACTCTTCATCGTATTCTTTATCGCAATTTCAGCTGTTATCGCTATCCTTAAAGACTCTATCTGGAAAGATTCAGTTTTTATCGCACAGATGATGGGTGTATCATGGGGTGCACTCGCCGGTGCATTCTTAGCTCCGTTCCTCTATGGTCTGTACTGGAAAAAGACCACTAAAGCTGCTGTACTCACAAGTTTCATCTTTGGTACAGGTTTAGAAATCGTTCAGCTTTGTATCAGCGTAGGCTGGATTACAGTTGATGGTGGTGTCTTAGGCTTTGTGTTCAGAAATTCACTTTACTCAGGTGTATTCGCTATGGTAGGAGGACTCATACTCGTACCGATTGTGAGCTTGTTCACAAAGAAAACACTGCCAAGAAACATAGAAGCAAAGTTTGATTGCTACAACGCAACTGTTGTTACAAATAAAAAAGACTCACTTGGATAAAAAATATAAACACAAAACCCGCATCTGTTAAACTGCACAGGTCCGTAAAAAACGGACAATAGAAAAAAGCCACCCCCTATGGTAGAATTAAAACAACTACCATAGGGGGTTTTTATATGCCAAGAGAATATAAGCCAATAAAACAATTCGAACAAGAAATATTAGATTTGAAAGAACGAGGATATACGAATGGAGAGATTGGTGAAAAATTAGGATACACTCAAAAACAAGTACACGATTGTATGACAAGATACAATAGAAATAAAAAGAAACTTGAGTTAGGAGTAGCTATCAAACCCAAAGGTAGACCACGAAAAGATGGAACAAAGCTACCACCATCTATACAGCAATTAAGTAAGTACACTCAGTTACAATATGAGCTTACAAGTAAAGATAGATACATCAAAAGACTAGAAATGGAAAATGAGTTAATGAGGGATTTTCTCTTGCTCACAGAAAAGAAGTGATAACAAGTGTGAAGTTCAGAGTAATTTACAGACACCGAGATAAGTATTCAATCAGTGAAATGTGCAGATATTTTAAGGTAAGCAGAAGTGGTTACTACGACTTTGTAAAGAGAATGGATATACCTGACAGAGATTTACCGCTAGCAAGACAAATAGAGAAATGTCAAA
>JAFUKO010000025.1 GCA_017473555.1 Ruminococcus sp.
ACTGTGAGGATACCCATATCCTTTGCGATTTTAGCAACGATAGGAGCCGCACCTGTACCTGTACCGCCGCCCATACCGGCAGTAACAAATACCATATCTGTATCTTTTAAGAGAGCTGCGATTTCTTCTTTATTCTCTTCAGCAGCAGCCTGTCCAACCTCAGGTTTAGAGCCTGCGCCCTTACCTCTTGTAGACTTCTCACCGATCTGAATTTTCTGGTCAGCCTGTGAAAATCTCAAAACGTGCTCGTCTGTATTAACAGCGATGAACTCAACGTTCTTAACGTCCATTTTAATCATACGGTTAACAGCGTTACCGCCGCCGCCACCGACACCAATTACCTTAATAACCGGTAAATAATCGATCATTTCCTTCTCTAACTCAAAAGCCATATTAAAATCCTCCCTAAACGGAATTTTTACAAAATTATAAATCACACACTTAGAGTATTATACTCTACTACCTTATAACTTAACACATCTTTGTGATAAATTCAATATTTTTTTGAAATATTCGAAAAAAATTAACATTAGATAATTTGCGACTACAGATACCAATCTTCCTGTGACAGCGGTGGTTGGGTCTCCTCAGGCTCTTCTTCCTCGTACTCGATGATTTCACCTGTAATGTCGTCATAGCCGTCGTAGTCTTCATCTACATATTCATTCTGCTCATCACTTTGAGTATCGTCTGTATCAATCGGCTCTGTTGCCTCCTGCTCAGCTTCGATAAGCGACTTATCTCTGAAGTACGATTTCTTTGTGGTATTACAGTCTGATACGTCCAACTCACCCTCGGTGGTTGCAGTACCATTTAAATCCAGCTTTTCAAGAATGATGGTCATCGCTGTTCTCACCTTGTAGCTGATATCCTCAGGCAAACCGAGTTTAACTTTAATTCTGCCATCGTATGTAAAGCTGATATTTGCCGGATCAGTTGCGTCAAGCTCTGTTATTCCGGTATAACCATTGTCAACAAACACAGTAACGATTTCGTTGATTATCCTGAGTGTGTTTTCGTCAGAAAACTCTACATACTCACCGACCGCTACGCTGGAAACATCAGGGCCTAAAAACAGCGGAATATCGTAACCCTGAGTGCTCTCAACAGTTTCAAGCACCCTGCCCTTTGATGAAACAATCATATACTGAGTATCCGTAACCCTGACTATATACGCAGGTACAGCCTCAGTGATATCAATAGTAATGGTATCAGGGATAGCAAACGATACATCGACCTCTTCGATATACGGATATGCTTTTGTCAGCTTTTTCTCGGCAACACGTTTGTTAGCAAGGAAAATATTCTCGCTCGTTGTAATACCGCAGGTCGAGATAATCTCGTTCTGGTCATATTTAGTGTTACCCGTCACCTCATAGCTCTGGGTCTTGAAAAGCACCGTGAGCGACAGCACCACACACACAATAAGCACTATAGCTACAATAATGCAATATGCGATGATATTGCGGATTTTTCGCATCAGAGGTGTCACAGGCTTTTTGACTTTACTCTTACTTTTTTTAGTTTTTTTCTTAGTCTGCTGTGTCTTTTTCTGAGCTTTCTTTCTCTCTACTCTCTCGTCAACAAAAAAGTCATCTCTACCCTTTTTTGAAAATTCAGAGAGCAATTCGTCCGCTTTTTCATTCTCACGGGACCTGCGTGAAAACGCAGATGTAAAGCTGTCGCCTATTTTATCCATAATGTCAGGTCTGTCAAATGAATCGTAGCCATCACGGTAATCGCTACTACCTCTTTTCCTGCTCACGCAAATCCCTCCTTTATACTTCCTTAATAATCAAATTCTTTTTACATCAGCACCCAAAGACTGGAGCACAACCTCAAATTCGTCGTAACCACGTTCCAGATGGTTTATACCCGAAATCTGAGTATTGCCTTGTGCTGAAAGTGAAGCGACAACCAGCGCCGCCGCACCACGCAAGTCAAGGGAATGAACATTTGCTCCCGACAGGTGACGTACACCGTCTACAACAGCAACCTTGCCCTCAACCTTTATATTAGCTCCCAAGCGGTTGAGCTCATCAACATGCTTGTATCTGCTTTCAAATATGTTCTCTACAAAAACGGTAAGCCCGCTGGATTTACAGGTCATCGCCATAACTACAGCCTGTGCATCTGTCGGAAAACCCGGATACGGCATTGTACGGATGAGCTTGGGTGAACGCAGTCTGTACGGAGCGTCTATTGTCAGCTTTCCGTCCTTACAGCTTATGTCACAGCCAGCCTGTTCAAACACAGGAACAATTGCTGACAAATGGTTTTGTATTACGCCGTCGAGAGTAACCTTAGACGAAGTACCGGCTGCTGCAGACATTATAGTTGCCGCAACAATTCTGTCGGGTATTATCGAGTGACTACAGCCGTATAGTTTCTGCACTCCCTCAATTACAATAGTGCTCTCACCTGCCCCCGATATTTTAGCACCACATCGGTTTAAAAACTCCGCCAAATCCTCAATCTCAGGTTCTTTAGCCGCATTTGTGATAATAGTGGTACCTTTAGCTTTTACGGCGGTGAGCATAATATTCTCGGTAGCCCCCACACTTGGAAACGACAACGCAATTTTCGACGGCTTAATTCCGTCTGTTGCGACACAAAAGAGCTCGCCATGCTGTTCCGTTATTTCAATCCCCATTTGTCTTAATGCCGACAAATGCAAATCTATCGGACGAGGTCCAAGCTCACATCCACCCGGAAGCGACAGTTTTGCTCTGCCACACCGTGCTATAAGTACACCTAAAAAAATGATAGAAGACCGCATCTCACGCATTAGCTCGTGAGGAATATCGCTTCTTTTCATATCTGTTGTATCAACTACAAGGGTGGAATCCGAGCGTGTCGCCCTACACCCTAAATATCGCAAAATCCTTATCGAAGCGTCAACATCCGAAAGTTTCGGACAGTTGAATAACACGCTCTCATCCTCACACAGAATAGTTGCCGCCAGTATTGGAAGTGTGCTGTTTTTACTGCCCTGTACTTTGACTTCTCCACTGAGCTTTCTGCCACCGCTGACAAGAAATTTTGCCACAACAAACACCCTTTCACAAAAAATCTCTACACGCATGTATTCTATGAAAAAGATGTTTGTACTGTGAATATAAAAAATTACTTAACTATATCTTTGACAATATTGTAAATACGCTCACACGCATCGGTTATAGCCATAGACTGAGCGTTTGCTGAATACTCTTTTAAAAGCTCACTGTCACTTACCATATCATCAACAGCTTTGATGAGCTTTTCTTCGGTTAAGTCTTTTTCTTCAATCAAAGATGCCGCCTTTTTGTTAACAAGAGCCATAGCATTGTGATACTGGTGGTTCTCTGCAACGTACGGTGATGGTATAAGCACCGCAGGTTTACCCTTTGCCTGAAGTTCAGACAGTGTGATAGCACCTGCACGGCTGACAATTACGTCGCAAGCTGCCAAACAGGTAGGCATATTGTCGATATACTGTCTGATATCAAGATTATCATATTTTTCTATATCTACGCCCTTTTCTTTGACGAGTTCAGGGAACCATGTGCCCTGCTGTCCATAAGCGTGGATATGCTGGTATTTCTGATCCTGTGCAGAACGAACCACTAAGCCTGACATAGCCTCGTTGATGCAACGTGCACCGAGTGATCCGCCAAATGAAAGCACTACAGGTCTGCTGTCGAGTCCGAGCTCTTTTCTGGCATCTTCTTTGCTTACTCTCAGAATCTCTTCACGTATAGGGTTGCCTGTAACAACAAAGTCGACGTCACTGTCGAGATGCTTTTTAGCATCTTCAACCGCAAGCATAACCTTCTTAACTTTTTTGGAGAGCATCTTTGTAGTAACACCCGGAAAAGCATTCTGCTCATGGATAATACAAGGGATGCCCATATTAGCGGCTGTTCGAACCACCGGACCGCTTACATATCCGCCTGTACCAATACAGATATCAGGCTCAAATTCAGCGATAAGTTTCTTTGCCTTTGCAGAAGATGTAAACATTCTGCTCACAGTTTTTACGTTGTGAACAATAGACTGTGGCTTGAAGTTACGTTTAAAACCGCTGATTACGATTGATTTTATAGGAAAGCCTGCTTTTGGAACTAAAGTCTGTTCCATACCATCACGATTACCGATGAACATAATCTCGGTCTGAGGCTCTTTTTCTTTGATATATGAGGCAATAGCAAGAGCAGGATTGATATGACCTGCTGTACCGCCACCTGCGAGTAAAATTTTCATAAAGTTCTCCTTTATATCTTCTCAATGTTAGCAGAACGTGAAATCGAAAGTATTATACCCATCTGGAATAGTAACATCAACATCGAACTACCGCCGTAGGAAAAGAACGGCAAACTGATACCGGTATTAGGCAACCAGTCGGTGATAACCAGAATATTAAGTATAACCTGCAATCCGATCTGAGAAATAAGACCGATACCGAGCAACTTACCGAAACGGTCCTTTGCTCTCAGCGAAATAACTACACCACGCCATACTAAAAGTGCGAAAACTAAAAGTATAGCAACAGCACCGATGAGTCCTAACTCTTCACAAACAATAGCAAAAACAAAGTCATTCTGTGGTTCAGGGAGATAGAGGTACTTCTGTCGTGACTGTCCAAGGCCAAGTCCGAACAAGCCACCCGAACCTATAGCATACAGCGAGTTTCTTGTCTGCCATGTCTGCTGCCACTGAGCTTCGTCGATATACTCTAAAGCCTTACCCCAACCATCCATACGGTCCATAGCATAGGTCAGAAGTCCTGTAGCCCAGAGCAGAAGAATCGCACCTGCTAAGAGCACACCCGCAATCGCAAGATATCTCAATCTGATACCGGATACAAAAAGCATAATAACCGTAAGACACGCTACGATTACGATACATGAATAGTGAGGCTCTAACAAAAGAAGTATAGCAGTGGATACAAACACTGCCGCACCCGGCAATACACCGTATTTCAACGTGTGCATTTTATCGTAGTACCTGCTTCCCCAGTGTGCAAGGAAAAGGATAATAGCAAACTTACTTATCTCCGATGCCTGAATACCATAGTCACCGATACCGATCCATCGATGGATACCGGTTTCTGACGGAATGAGAAGTACAACAACAAGCGCTAGATAAGATACTCCCAGAATAAAAGCCGAAAACTTGTGGAAATTGTGATAGTTAAAATAAGACACCGCAAGCATTATAGCTAAACCTACAAGTGCAAACAAAAGCTGACGCTTAAGGTAGTAGTAGCTGTCGCCGATTTCATAGAAAGCAACAGGATAACTTGCTGAAAACATCATTGTAATACCGATAGCCAGCAGTAAGACAATGAGCATACAAAATGGTACATCAAGGCCCTTGCCTATAGATACAAGAGAAAACTTTTTCTTTCTTAAAGCCCCATTGCTATGATGACCTGAATCTGTATGAGTTCTTTTAGAAGATGCACCAGTTGTACTGTAGCGTCTTTCTGTGTATCTTCTATCTCTGTCCATAGTGTGTTGACTCAACTGATTCATCTCCTTTCACAATAGTTTATTACATATATGTTGTTAATACGACAAGTCCGATTGAAATCAGACCGAAGATAGCGGTAACAAGTGAGAATACTACCACAATCTTTGTTTCACTCCAACCGCCCATCTCAAAGTGATGGTGAATCGGACTCATTCTGAAAATACGCTTTCCGTGAGAAATCTTGAAATATGAAACCTGTAACATAACAGAGAACATCTCAACAAGGTACATAATACCAACTAAAAGCAGGATAAAGTGCATATCCATAGCAAACGCCATTGCACACACGATACCGCCTAAGAAAAGCGAACCTGTATCACCCATAAACACCTTTGCAGGGTGGAAGT
>JAFUKO010000026.1 GCA_017473555.1 Ruminococcus sp.
ATAGATCGGATAGTCCGCCTCCAGCGTACCGCCGTACACTTCTATGTTTTCACCAGAGTAAACGCAATCGCGCCGTTCGGAGGAATGGTTGTTGTTTTTGATGATTCCGCCCTTGATGATGATCTCTCCCAGCAAGACGTCGGTCTCCCAATAGGCCATTAAGTGTGTTTTACATTCAAATTCCAGGCGTCCGTCGACCCACTGCTTTTTTGAGGAGTCATAGCGCCTTGAGTCTTCGATCGTAACCTTTCCGATGGCACCGTTGATCAGCGATACGGAATGATTTGATGTAATGCCCATCGTGTAGCCTGCGAGGTCGAGCACAACGTCCGCGCCGTTTGTTGTCAATATTGCCCGAGAAGTATCGGTATCTATTGTACTGAAAATATCTTTGGCGAGCTTGATGTAGACGGTAGTGCCCTTCGGGCGCTCCTGTTCAAAAACCGCCTTCAGGCTGTCAAAGTCTGTCGCCATGTAGGGATTGTCCGGGTCGGTGTAGTCGTAGTCACCGGTCGCGGCGAGGTCATCGGCTCCCTTTCCCAAGGATGCCGACTGAGGGGTTTCGGCGGCAAAAGCCGTCGCCGCACTCGCAGTCACAGGTGCAACCGTAATAACACCTATCATCATAACCAGAAAAAGAAGTAAGCTCAACCATCTTTTTGTCGTTTTCATCACCAATCCACCTTAAAGTAAAAAGTGCGCAACCGAAGTTACGCACCGAAAAACGCATCTCCGATTGTTGCGACACAAGTTTTCGACCAATTCCAAGGAATGCGAAAACAGAGAATGCATTTTTACCTAAATAAAAATACAGCCTTGGTCATTGGATTTTTATTAACTGATGTCGTACTTTTAGTATAATACCTATCTTAGTAAAAATCAATAATATTTCTATATTTCAAAATTATCGGTTATACCAATAAGCCTTGAGCTATCTCTTTTCACATAATACATTTCGGTTATCTGTGAGGTACTGTGTCCAAGCAGGTCACCGGCTTGTCTTGGGGTGAGGCACTTTATTGTGCCATCAGGTTGCTTGACACCGTTCACAAGGTTGGTTGCGAATGTGTGTCTGAGGGAGTGCAGACCCTTGTGTTCTATACCTGCTCCGTCAAGGATTCGATAGAATCGCTTTCTGAAGTTGCTTGGTTTTGTGTGTCTGCCTTTGCTATCGCATACGAGTGGACTATCCTCACCGAAGTAAAACTCTTGTCTAAGCTCTTTTATGGCTTCAACAGCGGTGTTGTTAAGTGGGACATCACGTTTGCTTGTTGCACTCTTAGGTTTACCAACTTCAATCTCTCTGCCTGAGAGCTGTTCAACCCCATCACGCTTTTGCACTTCTTTTACTGCTTGGGTAATATGTATAACTCTGTTTTCTAAATCAATGTCGCTGTTCTTAAGTCCTAGCATCTCGCCAGTTCTAAGCCCAGTGTTAAGCATAAGAATATAAGCCGCAGACTGTTGGTATAGTCTTTTGCCTGTACCCCATGTTTTTACACATTCAGCTTTGAACTTTTGTATTTCTTTTTCTGTGAACACGGTTATCGTGTCACAGGCTGGCAGCACTTCTTTTCCTTGAGCAGTCAAAAAGTTCTGCCGTTTAATCATAGGCACGCTTTTCATAGGGTTTTTATCTACGTACTCTTGCTCAATCAGGAATTTAAAGTATTCAGCTATTATTCCGTGAATTTTCTTGACGGTCGTGTAAGCATAGCCATCGTTCATTTTGTCATTGATGAGCTTTTTAATATCTACAGCTTTGATGGTGCTTACTACCTTTTCGCCTAGCTCAGGATATACATGGTTTTTAGCTGTGCTTTCTAACCTATCGTAGGTAGTTCTCTCTATTGATGGGAACTTGAACACCTCCAACCAAGTCTGCATACTATCTTTTAGTTTTTTCCTTGACTCATCGCTCTCTTCGATACTTTGATTAAACTGTGCTATGAAGTTGGTTATTTTTTGTTGTACTTCTGCTTTAGTTTTTGATGAGAATGTTTTTCGTTTGTCTTTTCCGTCATCATCAACATACCAAACCACGCCAAAGTAATCTCCAGTATCTTTTCGCTGATGTATGTTACCGTTTGTCTTGATTCTTCTTACTGACATTTTTATCACTGTCCTTTCTCAGCTCAACAACATACCACACAATTTTTACAATATCCAGATAAATCTGCACCACAGTAAGAAAGCTTTTACTGTGGTGCATTTTTTGATTCGTTACATATCTAATTTCATTCCGAAATCTTCTGTTTCAATTTCATCTTCAGATGTCAGTAAACCAACTGCTACACCGATTAACGCACCAAGGTTTGATGCATTCTGCTCAGCTTCAATACGCTTACGTTGTTCTTCTTCATCTTCACTTTCATCAATCAAACCAGCAACCATATGCATAGCAGAGTTGAGAGCACTGCCGCCAACAGTGATGCTGTCACCGATATTGCTGTGCGTTTGAACCAAGCTCTTCTCTCTGTTTTCATTGAAGCTCTGGCTATCGCTTGTTGTAACTCTTCTCCCTTGTCCCAGGTATCGCTCGTAATCGCTTCGATTTTCTTCCCAACCTGTTGTTCGTAGTCTTTCATTTTCGTCAGAATATCTCTCACTTCTACAAGAACTTCGGCTAGTTTCTTGTCCTGTTCCAGACTCTTCTCTGAGTATTTCTCCAGTTGTTTCTTCGACCAGCTTTCCATATAGTTCTGCATCTGTGCAGATGTCACCAAGGTCTTCTGTAGCTCGTACACCCCTGTGTGAAACTCCTGACACGACTGAAGAAGACTTACCATCGTATCCCAGTTTTTCTCTTGTATCGGTACCATTACCGGCATATGTGGTTCTTTCAGTACTTGTATATCTGCTTTGTTCTTCTCTTTTAGTTGTTCTACCATTGATTTGTTTTTTATAGTACCATTCTCTGAACTGTAATTCATTTTCCATATTCTCCTTTAAGTATTTTTCGTCATGCAGTTTTATATCTCTGCACTTCATTCCCATAGGAGAGGTAAACGTAATATACTTTCTGTTGTCACTCCAGTTAACGCTGTATCCGTAGCTTTCCATTCTGTTTATAAATTCCTGACGGCTTCCACTTGTTTTCATTGATTCATCTATTGCCGACATCAATTTAAATTTCCAACTATCTCCTTTTACTGCTACTCGATACTCTCTTGCAGATATTTTTACACCACCATCTTCGTATGGATTCAAAGTAGTAAGTCCATAAGCTTTACAGATATTATCGCTGAGTGCTCGAAGTTCTTTTAAAGTATTGGGACTTTGTCTCAGCTTATATCCGTTTTCAAAGCTTACTGAGTTGATAACAAAATGCGAGTGTATATGCTCGGCATCGGTATGTGTTGTAACTAACACTTCGTGACCAAGCCACGCTTTCTGAGCAAACTCTAACGCAATTTTGTGAGCTTCTTCGGGATTTATTTTTTCTTCAGGTGAGTAGGACTGAACATACTGATAGAAGTTTATCCCGTCAGTTTTATGGTAAGCATTTTTAGTAGTCATAAATTCTTTGAATGCGTTTTCACCATTTACATTCACTCCACCGATTAACAACCTGTCACTATTGCAATCATAAGTTTTCTTTTCCTGACAACAATAATCAATAAGACCTTTCATTGCACTGACTGTTTGCTGGGTTTCTTTTATGTAAGTAATCGTAGCCATTAGTTTTTCTCCGATAGTTTATATATCATTTCATAGATTACTTTTTGATTATCCAGCACACTTTTAAAGTCGGGTGTATAAACTACGCCTGAATTGAGTTTCATCGCAATCTTGTTTAAGTTATTTCCTAATCTTTTCATTTCTACAACCACAGGTGAAAGGTCAGGCGGAAGTTTAATTTCCATCTTATCTGACAGAGAAACAACGTAATCTGTGACGGTCATTTTTGATTTCTTTGCTTTGTTTATAATCTTGTTTTTCTCTGCTTCTGTCAGCCTGATTGACAGCGTTTTATTGCGTTTTCTGTTATCCATTACTACCTCCATTTGATAGTGGGTCAGGGCTACCGCCCTTACTATTGTGCGGGCGGACAGCCACGTGCTCTGCTTGCCCCAGACTAAAGTCTGGGAATCAGAGAAACCGTCAACTACTGAATGTGCGTCTGTTTTGTTTTCTTCTTTTTATCTATTCATACAGAATTCTAAAGGTTTTACCTATCCCCAACAAATTTTAACATTCTATCACTGTCGAAAAACAGTGAATTTACGGGCAGAAATAAAATATTACATTGCAGGAGAAGCACTTTTTATGCTCCTCCTACAGTAATTAATTCTTTGACTCTCTACTCTTTGTTTACAGTGAGTCAGTTTTTGATTCTCTCTCTTTTTCTAAATCTGCGTTTATCATCTTTTTGATTCTTTCTTCGTATGCTGACAACAACATCTGCTCTACTAATTCAAGAGCGTTCGAGTTGCTCTCTTTCATAAAGTATATTGTTACATTTTCAAGTTTGATAAAGTGTTCTTTGTCAACGTAATCTCTATCTTTGATTGGTTGCATATTACTCCTCCTCTTCTTTGAATACTTCTATCATTATCCTGGTTGCTATTATGAAACCTTGTGCGAACATATCTCGCTCGAAACAGCAGTACAGTTCACTGTAAGCGTCTTTGAACTTTTCTAAGGTTTCTTTTTGCTTTTGTGTGAGTGTTTCATTCAGTTCCACTTCATACTGACATACCAAAGTTTGAAGTTTATCTACTTTCGAACCACGTTTTACATCTCTGTCGCACGGACTCACGTTTCCGTAATATAAATCTTCGAGTATATTCATTGCATTGCACTCCTTTTCTTTTTTGCAACACAAACATATACTACACAACTTTTCATAAGTCCAGGAAAACTTTTTCTATCGACCTAATTCGACAATCTGTTACGCTTTTCGTGTGTTATAAGTATTAAAGTAGAAACTACTATATATTAAATTAGCAATCCACACGTACAAAAAATGCAACATCGCAAGTGATCACCACTGCAATGTTGCATCTTTAAATTTTATTAACTTTCATTTCAACAAGTTGGAATTTGTATGTTAATCAAACTGCGAGGTAGAGAATTTCAGTTCAATATATCCGATTAAATCTTCCCATACCTTTGACACTTGTCTACGTTTTTGAAAGCTCAGTTCCTTTACAATAAACTTTGGATTTTCTTCTTCTGACATTATCCAGCCTTTTGTATCACGAAGAGTAAAAGTCTTAGGTTCTTCTTCGAAACCATAAAATATCCATTTATAACAATCAGTTAAAATCACTTTTTGTCCATTACTAATATAGTCTTGAATTTCCTTTGCGGTATGCTTATTATCATTATTTATCGGGGCGAGTATAGGTGATTTAATTTCTACTACAGCGAGGTAATCTCCCTCTTTCACATAGTGGTTATTGTAATTCCAATTCTTAACAACAAGCAAATCCGGAGTAGAATCATTTGCATAATATTTTCTAGTATGAACTGATGATTCCCTGTTTTTATATTGCGACGAAACATCAACAATAGCAATGTTATTATCATTTATAAATATTTTCTCTAACACCAAAAGAATAACTCTATTCCGAAAATTAATTTCTCTCCAGTCTTCTCTTTCATACTTCTCTACAAGACCTTTGAATTCTTCAAATGAAAAATTATTTGATTCAATAATTCTCATATCAAACTATGCCTCCACAACTTCAAATTGTTGAAATAATCATATCACACCTATACCAAAACCTCAACAATTCTCATACTTCGTTTGTGTCGGTTTTAATGTGTTTTTCGTATATGTTTTCCACTCGTTCAAACAAATCGCACACAGCTTGAATTTCAGGCAAACACAGCGCAAAATCGCTTCAGTTATATTATTACTGTTATGTTCATCCTTTTTCTTTGCTTAATGCAGGTCAATTTTTGATACATATATTTTGATAGATACAAAGTTCCATCAAGCACACACAAACGCACACAAAGGCAAATGTTTTCTGTAACAAACTACTTGCGTTTCCGTTTTGAGTAAGCTAATATACAGAGGATGAAGGATTTTTACACAGCGCAGTGAAAACTCTCCCTGACCAGCCAAAAAACATCACAAACGTGGTGGAATAACATCAATTAGCATCATAATAGCATCAACGGTGGTAATACCGCCAACAGCAATTCTGATACTTTGGCTCAACGTTCGGGAAACTTTG
>JAFUKO010000027.1 GCA_017473555.1 Ruminococcus sp.
AAACACACTTTAGACTTACCTCTACCAGATACAACTGTGTCAGCTTCCCAATGTCCAAACTCTAATCGTTTGTATACACTTTTATCTCTTTTTCTAATGCTTTTACCAAGGTTGAATTTACCACGAGTTTCCTTTTTACCCAGGCTTTTGCCTTTTCTTCTTAAAACCTTTAATTTAACAGGCACATACTTCTCATATATCCAACGGTAGATTGTTCTTGCTGTAGGCATCGGCAGCTCACAAGGTGTATTTGCTATTTGTTCAGGCGACCATGTTTCTTCTAACTTTTCTTTTATGTAGTCTATTACTTCTTGTTTATGAAACATTCCACGATGACAATACGAGCGTCGTAGCAAATACTTCTTCTGAGCTGTGTGTGGATAATAAGTTGGTATGTCGTACATATGAGTACAGTTCCTACGCAATTCTCTCGATATTGTACTTACATTTCTACCTACTAATTCTGCAATTTTTCTATAACTTAACCCTTCCTTATAATATTTTCGTATACAACAGCGCTCTTCTATGGTAAGATGATGGTAGTTCATACGAATCTCTCCTTTTGGTTTAGTTGTGTGGTAACTCTATTCTAACAGAGATTTGTATGAACTTCTTCTTTTTTTATTAAACTGTTGCACTTGATAGTATAATTCACCTATATAAACAAAAACCCGCTGAATTATCAGCGGGTTTACTTATATCACTTTATATGTGCAAAATTGAGGTTGCAATCTCAAAGTAGATAAACAGCGAGAGAGCATCCAGTATTGTTGTGATGAACGGGCTGGCTACAACTGCAGGGTCAAAACCGACTTTCTCAATAAGCATCGGCAGGGTACAACCCACGATTTTTGCGAAAAATACCGTTAACACAAGGGTTAATGAAACAACGAGTGCGACCATAACGGTGACGTCGGGATTGTGTAAAAGCATCCTGTCAACAAGTAGCATTTTTACAAAGTTTGCCACAGCGAGCACAACACCGCAGAGTATGGAAACTCGTGATTCCTTGAAAATAACACTGAAAATATCCTTGAACTCAATCTCTTTAAGAGAAAGTGAACGGATGATAGTAACAGATGACTGTGAGCCAGAGTTACCGCCTGTACCCATGAGCATAGGGATGAATGCAGTGAGCACTATCGAGGCAGCAAGGCTCGACTCAAACGAGTTGATGATCATTCCTGTGAATGTTGCTGAAATCATGAGTATTAGAAGCCAAGGGATACGGCTCATAAAAATCTCCCACACGGTCAGCTTGTCGTATGGCTTGTCGGTGGTTGGTGTAATAGCCGCAACCTTCTGGATATCCTCGGTTGCCTCTTCTTCCATGACATCGATAGCGTCATCGACTGTTACGATACCGACGAGTCGGTTTTCTTTATCGACAACAGGAACAGCAAGGAAGTTGTACTTGTTGAACACCTGTACAACCTTTTCCTGGTCATCAAGGGTATTAACCGAGATGACATTTGTTTCCATCAGGTTTTCGATAGTTTCTTCCTCGTCAGCTAAAAGAAGACTTTTGATTGTAACAATACCGATGAGGGTGGAGTGGTCATCAGCAACATAGCAGGTGTAGATGGTTTCCTTGTCGATACCTGTACGTCTGATACGCTTGATAGCCTCTTCGACCGTCATCTTAGGCCTGAGTCGTACAAACTCGGTTGTCATAATCGAGCCTGCAGAGTCCTCAGGATATTTTAAAATTTCGTTGATTTGTTTTCTGACGTCAGGGTCAGCCTGACGCAAAATACGCTTTACAACATTAGCGGGCATTTCCTCGATAATGTCAACAGCGTCGTCGACGTAAAGCTCGTCGATGACCTCTTTAAGCTCTGTATCTGAAAAGCCGTGAATAAGCAGCTGTTGGGTGTCCTCGTCCATTTCGACGAAGGCTTCAGCGGCGAGCTCTTTAGGCAGAAGTCTGAACAGTACAGCGGTTTTCTCGTCACCGATGTCCTCAAATATCACAGCGATATCGACAGGGTTCATCGTCGAGAGAATATCTCTTAAAGTCGCGTATTTTTTATTTTCGAGCAATGTGACTATTGTCTCGAAAAGAGTGACTGTATTCCTTTCCATAGTATAATCCTCCTAATTTGATTTAGGCGGAAGTAGAAGACAGTCCCCAAAAAGCATATGTCAAAGATGAAAACAGACACAGGTTTTACACAGGCCGTTTTCGGTTATACTTCGCCCAAGGGGATTGCCGGTGGTACTTCCAGCGTCCATTTAAATCTCGCCTCTTTCGTAGTGGGATACGGAAAAACTCCATTCTTTATAATTTTATACTATCAAAAAAAATAAGTCAACATCGATGTCATAAAAAATTAATAATCTAAGCCTTGATTTTAGTATGCAAATTAAGTATAATAAGCAGTGCTTTAATGAAAATGACGGGAGATGTTAAAATGGACGATAAGTTTGAGAAAAAACTGAAAGAGTTCTTACCATATATTATCATCATCGGTGTGGTTTATTTATTCGCTCCGGCTTTACTTGTTTTTACTAAGAGCACAGGATTACTTAACCAGATAGTTTATCTTGGATTGTTTCCTCTGACAGCTCTTTTGTGCAATCTTTACTACAGCTATAAAAAGACCAGCGATTTTGCTTTGAGTTTAGTTGCTCCGATTATCTATATCCCTAGCATGCTTCTTTACGGCAACATCAGAGATTCTTTGTTAAACTCACTTATTTACCTTGTTTCTTACTTTATCTGCGGATATATCGGACTCACACTCGGTGAGATGATCAAAGGTTCAAACTCAAAGAGCAAGAAAAGTGATGTCACAAGAAAACGTGTGCCTACAGTTGTCGATACATCAACAGCACAAGAGCCTTTTGAAATGTACGTAGATGATATCGAGCTTCCAAAGCAGTATGAGCAGACTGAAGATTATACTCAGTATGAGGACACATACGAGGAGCCTGCTTATGAGCCTGCATCAAGCTATACAGAAGATGACATCGATGCTATTTTAGCTGAGCTTCGTAATCGTCACGAATGATAAATAAATAGCTATAAATTAGTAACGGCTTGGAGAATAAAGCTCCAAGCCGTTTTTGTATATTGTACGAGTTTTATGTAAAATAAAAAGGCGGAGCACTTAATGTGCTTCGCCTTTAGCTTGCGTTAATATTAAATTATTCGCAGAAGAATACGTCCATGCCTGTTGTTTCGCCATCAGCAACGATGTATGCCTTTGACTCTTCTGGCTTAACGTATACTGTGTAAGCTTTCTTGCCTTCAACAACCTTCTTAACGTTCTCCTCGATGTCAGCAACAGAAACTGTAGCACCACCGAACTGGATGTAGAGGTCAACCTTAGCTGTTGATTTCTTAGCTGTTGTCTTCTTTGTTGTAGTTGTCTTCTTAGCAGCAGCCTTCTTAGCTGGAGCTTTCTTCTCTTCAACCTTAGCTTCTGCCTTTACAGCCTCTGCTTTTGTAGCTGTCTTTGTATCAGCCTTCTTAGCTGTAGCCTTCTTTGTTGTAGCAGCCTTAGTTGTTTTCTTAGCTGTTGTCTTCTTCTCTTCTGTAGCAGCTGTTGTAGCAGCAGCCTTCTTTGTTGTAGCCATTTGTAGTCCCTCTTTCACAAATATTTAAGAATACGCTTGAACAAATTTATACGCAAATGTTTCATTTGCTAACTAATTATATATTTTTTAAAAAGCAAAAGTCAAACCGATATGAATAAATTTGGCTGAATGACCAAAGCAAACGGGTTTTAAGGGTGATTTTATGTCTTTATGACAAGGAAATCTTGCTGTTTTTTGTAGACTATCCCTTTTTTGACTAGCATTATAGCTAAAATATGCTTTTGTTTATTGTGCAAAAAATGTATAAAAAACAGGTTTTATGTATGTTTTGTCTAAACTGTAGTCTGCAAAAATGTGTTAATTTACCATAGCTACTATTGTTATATCAGAAAACACGTGGTATAATAACAGAGTACAGATTATCGGACTGTGAAATACACACATCATAAACCAAAGAGGGGATAAAATGCTGAACAGTTTTTTAACGGTATCACAACAGGTGCTGATACTTTTCGTGCTTATAGCAGTAGGCTATATCTGTGGTAAAACAAAGCTCATCAATGAAGCAGGGTCAAAGGTTATGGCGGATATCGTGCTGTACTTTGTTACTCCGTGCGTTATCATTAACGCATTTCAGCGTGAGTTTGATGTAACGATGCTTATTAAACTTATTGTGTCGGCGGTGTGCTCGGCACTGATACTTTTTGCAAGCGTTGTGGTAGCTCAGGTTTTATTCAGAAAACAAGATCCGCATAAGGCGAGTATCTATAAATTTTCGACCGTGTTTTCAAACTGCGGATATATGTCGCTACCGTTACAGCAGGCACTTCTCGGCGAAGAGGGTGTTTTCTTCGGTGCTACTTTTGTTGCTATGTTTAATATCTATGTGTGGAGCTACGGTATTATCACTATGAAGGGTAAGGGTGAGAAAGGCTCAGGTCTGAAGATTCTGATTAACCCTGGTATTATCGGAACACTTATCGGTGTTGTACTGTTTTTGTGCTCAGTAACCTTGCCTACTATCATCGCACAGCCTGTAGTTTATCTTGCGTCTTTGAACTCACCTGTACCGATGCTGATTATCGGCTACTATCTCTCAAAAGCTGACCTTAAAAAAGCGTTTACCGACAAATGGTCGTACGTTTCGATGGGGCTACGACTCATCGTGCTACCGATTGTGTCGCTGTTTGTACTGTTGCTTTGTGGAATTGACGGAGTGTTGCTTGTGTCACTTATCATTTCGGTTGCGTCACCTGTTGCGGCAATTACAACAATGATGTCTGCAAAATACGGCCACGACACAGAGCTTTCTGTGTCACTTGTGTCAGCGTCTACTTTGCTGTCGCTTGTTACAATGCCGCTTATCGTCGGCTTTGCTCAATATTTATCGTAATTTGTGAGGTGATATTATGGCTAAAAATCCTAAACAGAAACAGAAATTACTATATATACTGAAATTTCTCACCCAAAAAACCGACGAGAACAACGGTGTTACGGTGAATGATATTATCGATTATCTTGACGCTTTTGATATAAGAGCTGAGCGTAAGAGTATCTACGATGACCTCAAGACTCTTCAGGATTTTGGTGTTGATATCTGCAGTACAAAAAGCAAGACGGTTGAGTATTACATCGCAAGCCGTGACTTTGAGCTGTCTGAGTTAAAGCTTCTGGTTGATGCGGTTCAGAGTGCTAAATTCATCACACTCAAAAAGTCAAACGAGCTCATCAAAAAGCTCGAAAATCTATCCAGCGAGAGTGAAGCGAAAGAGCTCCAGCGTCAGGTGTTTGTATCAAACCGTGTAAAGACAATGAACGAAAAGGTATACTACAATATCGACAGTCTGCACGATGCTTTGAATACGGGCAATAAAATCAGCTTTTTCTACTACCAGTGGGAGATAACAGGAAACAGCTCACAAAAGGTGACAAAGAAAAAACGTAATAACGGCGAGCGTTATGTGGTATCTCCGTGGGCACTGTGCTGGGACGACGAGAATTATTACCTTATCGCTTACGATTCAAATGCTGATAAAATCAAGCACTACAGGGTAGATAAGATGGACTCTGTTGAGGTGCTACATAAAGAAAAACGTGACGGCAAAAAGCTGTTCCAGAAATTTGATATGGCGGTGTACTCCAAGCAGAGTTTCGGAATGTTTGGCGGTGAGCTGACAGATATTAAGATTCGCTTTGATAACTCGCTTGTTGGCGTAGTAGTTGACAGATTTTCAAAAAATGTTTTTATAACTGCTAATCAGGACGGCACCTTTGATATGAGCACAAAGGTGATGCTGTCACCGACTTTTTACGGCTGGCTTTTTGCGCTGAAAGACAAGGCGTGTATTATCTCTCCAAAAAGTGCAAAAGACGAGTTTTTATCTTATGTTAACGATGTTTTAAAAATGTATACAAAAGAGTAATTGTTGCGGGCTTTGAGTCCCGTTTATCGGACACATCTTTTTTTATAATACTAACTGTAACAAAGGAGCACGGCTCCAAAAAATAAAAGGATGTGTCTATATGTTGAATTTTTGTATTTTTGTCTTTGTTTTTTACGGTATTTGTGCTATAATCGAAATGATATTGCGTCCGACGCAGTTTTTTACCATATATAAACGAAAATGATAAGGCGATGCCTGAAGGATAAGTAATGAAAAAGATAGTTTTAGCCTCAGCTTCTCCAAGACGACAGGAGCTTTTAAAAGACATAGTAGCTGATTTTTCAGTTGTGCCGTCTGATGCTGATGAGAAGGTGCCTGAAAATCTGAGTATTTGTGATATACCTGAGTATCTTGCTTTGTTAAAAGCCAAAGATGTTGCAAAAAACTACAGCGATGCTGTAGTTATCGGAAGCGACACTATTGTTGTAATTGATGATAAGGTGCTGGGAAAGCCTAAAGATGCACAGGATGCTTACTATATGCTCAAGCTCTTAAGCGGTAAAAAACATATGGTTATGACAGGCTGTGCGTTGGTGTGTGGCGACAAGGAAATGAGCTTTACAGAAACTACTGAGGTTGAGTTCTTTGAACTTACCGATGAGGAAATAGATAGCTATATTTTAAGCAAAGATCCGTTTGACAAAGCAGGAGCATACGGCGTGCAGACTCAGGGAAAAACCTTGGTCAAAGGGATTTACGGCGATTACTACAGCGTTGCAGGCCTTCCTGTAGGCAGGCTCAAGCGTGAGCTAGAAAGCTTTTTAATAGCTGTGGAATAAAAGTTTCGACTTAGGGGTAAAGGTATGAAACATCTTTTTATTTTGAACGCCTTTGCAGGCAAGAAAAGCTCGGTTGATGAGCTCAAAGCTAAAATCGAAAAGCTTGAGCTTAGTGGTGAATGTATCGTTGAAACCACAAAGGGTAGAGGCGATGCTACAAAAATCGCCAGAGAGTACATAAGTAGTACAGATGACTTTGTGCGTGTTTACGCTTGTGGCGGTGACGGTACTGCAAACGAAGTTATGACAGGTATGGTCGGCTTTGATAACTGTGCACTGGGAGTTGTTCCTGTCGGTACAGGTAACGATTTTGTCAAGAGCTTTGGCTACAGTATGGACGATTTTCGTGATCTTGAGAAAATGACAAGCGGTAAATGTGTTACCATTGATTTGCTCGAATGTGAAGGCAATTATGCGATGAACTCGATTTCTGCAGGTTATGACTGTGCGGTCGCAAAGCTTGCTCAGAAAATCAAGCGTTTTCCGCTTATGACAGGACCTACTGCATACAAGGTTGCTGTTGTTTTGTGCCTTTTTACAAAGCGTAAGCATACATTCAGACCTTTTGCTGACGGCACTGAGATTAAATTGCCGTCAGGATATAAAACACAGATGATGTGCGTTGCCGGTAACGGCAAGTTTTATGGCGGTGGATTTAAGGCAACTCCGCTTGCAAGTTTTCAGGACGGAAATATTGATTTTCTTTCTGTGCCTACAGTGTCGCTGTGGCAGTTTAGTCAGCTTATTGTGCCTTTTACAAAGGGCGAGCACATAGGTCACAAAAAGGCTCAGTTTATAACTCATAAAAAATGTAAAGTGCTTCAGTTTAAAGATGAGAAGAATGTTGATATCGGTCTGGACGGCGAGATGTATAATCTCATAGACCCTGTTATCACAGTAGTGCCTCAGGCACTCTCTGTCATTCTTCCGGAAAAAGAAGCCGAATTAGTTTTAACAGATAAGGGAAGTACAAGAAATGCATCAGTTTAAAAGGAGATGGCTCCTGATTTTTGTTATATTGCCATTGTTGGTGGGAGTAGTTTACTCCTGCTGTTCTTGTGGTATACAAACAAATGCGAGTACCATGTCCGATGAAGAGCTAAGAGTTAAAAACCGCTATGTACACGATGTCGCTTTTGGTGGTGCAAACGACTGTCAAAAGGCACTTTTAGAAGTGCTTGACGATTACTCCAAGGATGAGGTTGACTACGTTACAATCAAAGGTTACTCAAACTTTTTAAACAGCCACTTGTCAAGCTCTGTTATTACCAGAAGTGAGTGGTTAGAAAAGCTTTTTGATGCTTTTGACATTGAGGTAGTAGAGGATATTTCAAGCGGATATGACCACTTTGTTGATAAAGATTACTTTGATAAAAGTGAGTATTTTGTCACAGCAATTCAAAGGGGCATACTCTCAGGTGGTGGCTACACCTTTGACCCTTACTGTGCGGCTACAAGACAGTATGTTGCTACTACCCTTGTGAACGCTGTGGGATATCCGACAGGATATAAATTAAGCTGTGCCGACTACTATCTGATAGAGGACAAGGCTCAGGCGGCAACAGCTGTAAGTTTGGGCTATTTTGAGCTTGATGAGAACAACTTTTTTAATCCGTACAGTCAGGTGACTGAAGAGGATATACAGTACATTTTGTCAGAACTTGAGTTGCTGAATGTGCTTGAGGGCAAGACGGTTATGTCGTTTGGCGATTCGATTATGCACGGCGACGGCAATTACTTTGAGGGTATCGCTGACCTTATGGCACAGCGATATATGATGACAGCAATTGACTACTCAAAGGGCGGAGCAACCTTTGGTAAGGTGGAAAACAGAGAGCAGATAAGCAACCAGATTTTAACTGCTGTGCAAAACCACGAGGTCGCTGATGTTATATTCATCAACGGTGGCACCAACGATATGCGTAAGGTCTCTCCGGGCGTTATTTCTGAGGATTTTAAATACGGTAAACACGGACGCACGGATTTTGCGAGCGGTATGGAGTATGCGCTGGGACTGCTCAGAGATAATTTCCCTGACACTCCTGTGCTTTACATAAGAGCCCACGATATGGAGTATGGCATTGAACGCAACGAGCTGCATTTTGGAACAATGGCTCTTGATATATGTGAAAAATGGGACGTTGAGTATGCTGATATCTTCTCACAAAGTGGCTTTGATGGTCACGATGAGGAGCAGAAGAGCATTTACACAGTACACACAAAGATGTGTAAAAACGGCGATTCCATACATCCGAACAGACTCGGATACTACAAATACTATCTGCCTATAGTAAGCGAGAAAACAACTCAGCTTTTATCTTCAAAAGCTATCTCATAATATATCGGAAAATTTATCTTGAAATAAATCAAGAGTACGATATATAATTGAGCCTATTATGATAACAAAAACTGAACATAATAAAACGGACTGTCGAAAAGGCAGTCCGTTTTTGTTATTGTGTTACTTTTTTCTGTTGATTAAATCAACGACACTTTTGATAAGCTGGATGATAAATGTAGGGATGAATGCGAGCACCCATATCATACCAAACTGAGCCTGTGTGATTACTTCTACAGCGAACCAGCTCTGTAAGAATGGTACAAACAGCACTAAAACTAAAAGCAGTGTGCCGACTAAGAAAGCCAGAATGCTGTATACATTTGACATCAGTCCAAGCTTGAAGATTGAGCTGTTTCCTCTACAGTTAAAGCCGTGGAAAAGACGAGCGAGTGTTAATGTAGCAAAAGCCATTGTGCTTGCTATAGCAGGAGTCTGCATAGGGTTGCCAAGGTAGAAAGCGATGATTGAAACTACGGCAATCAAAGCACCCTGAGAGAGCATAAGTGAAACAAAGTCTTTTGTTAAAATGCCCACATTAGGGTCACGAGGTTTTTGCTTTAATAAATCGTTTGCAGGTTTTTCCATACCGATTGCGATAGCTGGCAGAGAGTCTGTGAGCAAGTTGATAAACAGCAGATGAACTGCTTCAAACGGAGCAGGTAAAGCCATAATTGAGCAGTATAGAACTGCGAATATACCTGCCATATTACCTGAAAGTAAGAATAAAATAGAGTTTTTGATATTGCGGTAGACGTTTCTGCCGTTTGCGACAGCCTTGATGATTGTTGCAAAGTTGTCGTCCTGCAAAATCATAGAAGCGGCATCTTTTGAAACTTCTGTACCTGTGATACCCATTGCAACACCGATGTCAGCTTTCTTTAAAGCAGGAGCATCGTTTACGCCGTCGCCTGTCATAGAAACGATGTTGCCCTTTTTCTGCCAAGCTTCAACAATTCTGATTTTGTTTTCAGGAGAAACTCGAGCGTAAACAGAGATTTTCTCGATTTTTTGGTCGAGCTCTTCGTCGCTCATACTGTCGAGCTCCATACCTGTAACAGAGATGTCGCCATCTTTGAAAATGCCGATTTGCTTAGCGATGGCAGTAGCTGTGATTTTGTGGTCACCAGTAATCATAACAGGCTTGATGCCTGCTCTTAAAGCGTCCTCAACCGCCTGCTTTGATTCTTCACGAGGTGGGTCAATCATAGAAACAAGGCCTAAGAATGTAAAGTTGTACTCTGTGTCAACGCTTAATGCCTCGTCGGTTATCTTATACGCAAAGGTTAAAACTCTTAAGCCGTTTTCCGAGAACTTCTGGTTTCTCTTGATAATTTCGTTCTTGTCGTCTTCGGTGATAGCACGTACACCGTCTTTTGTAGCGATGCTTACGCATCTCTCAAGGATAACATCAAGTGCACCCTTTGTCAGCACATATGGTTTGTTGTCAAACATAAACTTTGTGCTCATCATTTTTCTGTCGGAATCAAACGGAACTTCCTCAAGACGTTTGCAATCGTTACGCAAGGTGTTTTCGTTTAAGCCGATGTGGCGATAGGTTTCAAGCAGAGCGTACTCTGTCGGGTCGCCTATACCTGTGCCGTTTACGATGCTTGAGTCATTGTTGAGCACCATATTCTTGAGGAGCAGGTCGTGGTTTGGGTCTTTTATATCGAGGGCGTCTTCAATAATAACCTGAGAATTTACATATAACTGCTGAACAGTCATCTTGTTCTGGGTGAGAGTACCTGTCTTGTCTGAGCAGATAACAGATACACAGCCTAAGCTTTCGACAGCTTTGAGGTCTTTGATAACAGCGTTTTCTTTAGCCATTTTCTGGGTGCCCATAGCCTGAACTATTGTAACAATCGAGCTTAATGCCTCTGGGATTGCCGCAACAGCCAAAGCTACTGCAAACAGCAGTGAGTCCATAATGACATCGACAGTTGTTTTGCCTGCATCAAGACCGCCTGATAAACCGTTGTACATAGAAAGTCCGAACACCAATACACAAATCGCCATGATAATGATAGCGAGCTTCTGTGAGAAAGAGTCAAGGCTCTTCTGGAGCGGAGTTTTCTTTTCCTTGGTGTCATTCATAAGAGTAGCGATTTTACCGATTTCGGTGTCCATACCTGTAGCTGTTACTACAACCAAGGCTCTGCCGTAGGTGACAAGGCTTCCTGAGAATACCATATTTGTGCGGTCAGCAAGAGGAACTTCGCCTACGATTACGTCTTCGCTCTTCTCGACATTTGTTGACTCGCCTGTTAAGGAGCTTTCGTTTACTTGTAGAGAGTAGTTGTTGATAATTCTGCCGTCTGCAACAACAAGGTCGCCGGCTTCAAGTACAACGATATCGCCAGGTACTACGTCTTTTGAGTTAATCTCGATTTTGATGCCGTCACGGATAACCTTTGCACTAGGGGAGGAAAGAGATTTTAAGCTCTCTAACGATTTTTCAGCTTTGAGGTGCTGAGCTGTGCCTAAAATAGCGTTTAAGATGATTACCGCAATGATAACGATTGTGCTCTCGATGTTTCCTGAAACAAGCGAAATGAGAGCTGCGATAATAAGAATGATTACGAGCAGGTCGGCAAACTGACTTAAAAACACCTGTAAGGCGGTTTTCTTTTTGCCTTCCTGAAGTACGTTTGCACCGTGTTGCTCTAAAAGCTCTTGGGCTTTTTCTTTAGTCAAGCCGTCACGGTCAACATTAAGCTTTTTGAATATCTCGTCTTTAGACATCTGATACCATAAATTCATGAATATCAACCCTTTCTACAAAATAAAAAAGACTTTTATTACAAAATCATAGACCGATTCCGTAACAAAAGTCTCGTTCTTTAAGATACATCCGATACCGAAAAGCGGTATGTACTGACGAATTGTATCACAGATTATCTGCGAACTACTCCCCTTTATCCAAAGAGTATTTTATCAAAGATAAAAATTGTTGTCAACTGACATTTTGCAATAAATGTGGTATAAGCAAAACGTCTTGTTTTGGTACTAAACACCGAAGGCTTTTTTGAGAAAAGCTTTGCCGTAGTTTGTCATAAAGCGGGAGTTTGATTGCTCAATAATTACGGCACGGGAGAGGCCTTTTTCTTTGAAATCAACTATCATATGGGCTTCTAATAGTATTTGATGGTCAAGACCTGTTATGTGGTCGTAGTCGAAAAAGTGCTCAACGATGTAGCACACACGCTCTACTACCTCGTAGTCGATTCCCTGTAGCTTTAACAGCTCTCGTGCTTTGGTCTGTTCAACCTGCTCACTTTCATCAATATCGCATACCAAAGCGGCGATTTCTAAATACTCCTGAGTTTCACTCGGGAGCTTTTCGAGCTCGCCGATAGTTTTAGCAAGAGTGTAAACGCTGACAAAGTGGCGTATCTTCTGCTCGTCACAGCTGTAGTAATCTTTCATCGCTTTTGCGACTGTGTTAACGTTTTGAGTCATTTCTGAACTCCTTGATAAGTTTTCTGATATGGGAGAAGGTTTTTTCTTCGCCCTCTTCTTTTAACATAAACAGTAAGCTCTCTAATGTGTCGGAGGTTTCTTCGTGTATCATATCGACACGTCTGTGCTTTGCAGCCATAAAGTAATCATACGCAGACGAGTCTGTGTAGTTTTCGCCCTGATAAATTTTGCTCGCCGCAACTCGGTCACAGAACATTTCGACAACGTAGTTGAGTGGCATTTTTACGGGTTTCATAAAGCCTTTGTGCACAGGGGAGTAATCTCTCCAGTACTCGAAATGGTGCTTGTTTCTGCCCATATGGTGCATCCACGCTTTTGAGTATCCAAGCTCTTCACGGGCTTTATCGTTAGGTGATCGGGTGCCCTGGTAGTATTTTGCTCCCTGTAAAAATTCGGTAGGGGAGTATTTTGATAAATCATGAAAAAGTCCCTGCCAGAGTATTCCTGCTTTTTTGCAGTTTCTGATTACCTCGTGGCGGTGCTTTGTGATTGTTTTGAAATGTTGTAACGCTTTGCTCATAAAAATACCCTTAGTGATTGTTATTTTGTGATGATAGCTTTTCCTGCCTTTTGATAAGTCGCACTACTCGTGGGCGGTTGTATCGCTGGATAAGTACAAACTGCATATCAAAAGCGATAGCAAAAAGTGCCGTTAATGCGAATATCCACAGCTGTCCCCAGATAAGAGCAAACAGCAAGGTTGATATGGAAATTGCTACGTTAATGAGGTGGTCGGCTTCAGCCTTGCACATAGTGTTTGCTATGTCTTTAAGCGAGTAGTCCTTAAGTGAGAAAAGCTCAGGGTTGTAGGTGAGAGCCTTGTCTTTCCACTTTCTGACTTTGAAAAAGGAGCAGAGCTTTTTATCGATAGCACGCTCTTTGAACCACCACATATTATATTCAATTTTCAGTAGCTTTGATACATTACCCATAATTATTCTCAGCCACAGGTGATACATAATCGTAAAACAGGTCACGCCTATCCAGAGTATAATATCGTTGTCAGATGTGTGAGAATAGTAAAGATAAAAGCAAACGGTGGCTATGATAGCGGTAACAGCAATTACGCAGTACATAAATATAGCAGGACCGCTTGGTGCGTGTTTTTGTTTTTCCATTTTACCTCGTAAGACGTTTTAAGTACTTAACGTCGTAATACTGGCTGCCTGTTAAAGCAGCTCCGTTTTTGATATTTGTGATTATCTTGTCGGTTAATACACAGGTGCCTGTGTAGAATTTCACGCCGTACTGTGTGCACAGCTGATGGTACTCTTTTTCGTATACGTTGTTGCTTAAGTACACATAACCGATGCCGTTTTGCTTGCAGTACTCAAGAGCAACTTTGAGCACAGGCAGAGTTTCTTCAACACTAGGCTTGGAGCCTGTTGCGTGGTAGATGATGTTGGCTTGCTTAATCGCCTTTTGTACGTACTCAACGTCACGCTGTTGCTCAAGACGGAGATAGATGTGGGTAAACGAAATTTTATGTTCTATGATAAGCTTTTTAAGCTGTTGTATCATCTTTTCAAAAGAGCCTTTACTCGGTCTGCCAAAGGAGATGATGAGTTTGCTGTTACGCATACACAGAGTTTTTGCACAAAGTGATAACAGTTCTTTAGCACTCATAGTGTCAAATCGGTTGTAGTATTTGCACGCTTTGAACTCATCAAAAGATAGTGCGGACGGTTTTTCTTCGTCCTTTTTAGGATGATTCATTATCTTGTAGATATCCTTGTGCCATTTGTTGATACAAACGAGCTTGTCGTCAGCACTCAGCCTCATATCAACGTGGAAGTTTATATATCCTAAGGCTTTTGAATAAAGAAAAGCTTGCTTTGAGTTTGTGTTTTTGTAGCGAATTTCGATACCGCCTAAGGATGAAGCTACCATACAGCCTTTAAAATCAAGCTTTTCGTGGTCTTTTTCTCTATATATAATGCTGTCGGCAAAATCCTTTAAAGCATCGTAAACACCGTTTTTGTACTCGGATTTAATAATGACACCCTCTGATTTAGCTTTATCCCAAGCAGATATAACATTGCTCACAGTAAGGTTTTCACAGTCGATGAAACGCTTTGTGTAGCCGATTTTTTCGCCCCAGAAGCGTAGTTTTCGGTTCCATACAAAGCCTATACTCGGTATATTTAAAGAGAAAGCGACGATGTTAGAGTGCATTCTTCCTGCGATAACGCTGGTAAACTGAGAAATCTGCTGTACAAGTGAAACACCGTCAAGCGGAGCTTCTAGCTTTTCGCCGTGACCTACGTAGGCGAGAACTTCTTTAGCGAAAATCTCGTCGTAGGTGTCGCCGTTAGTGAACACTTTCCATTTGATGTTTCGTTTGTCGAGCTCTTCGATAATACCTTTCCACAGCTCAAGCTGAAATTCTCTGTCAATCTGAGGGTTGCCGTAGTCAGAGAACAGCTTTTCTCGTGTTATGCCGAGTCCTACGAGCTCTTCTTTGTTGCTGTCAATCTTGAGATGTTTTTTATATGTGTCGGTGCACCACACCGCAGGGTCATATACGGAATAAAGCTTTATGTCCTTGTTTTCTATGTAGTCACGTTTTAAGGTTTCAATGTCATCACGCACGCTGATGCCTTTGACACAAGCCAGGTTTAAAGCGTTTTTAAGTGCGACACTTCGCTCGTCTTCGGGGTAAAACTTTTCAACGCCTATCGCACTCATAAAGACAGGCACGTTGTGTCTGTCAGCTTCGTTTATTATCTCAGGCATATACTGCCAGAAATTTTCATTTGTGCACTTGATGATACCGCCTGCAAATACAACGGCATCGACGTACTTGACCTGAGTGAAATCACGGCTTGAGATTGAGTAGCGGAGCAAATCTACGGTCTTTTGCCCATAGCTTTTTTCATCAGAAAGCAATCGTTGTCCGCAAGCACCGTATCGCCCAGGTTCATATTCATCGTTTGTACCATCAAGATTTTCAGCTTTTTCCTAAACATTGTTACCCCTCATGGTTTAGTTTATTAAACACCTTTTTAATTATAACGCAAAAAAAGGAATTTGGCTATACTTATTGCAATATTTTGGTGTATTAAGAATAAGTGTGCATAAAAATAAAAATCCACCGGCTAAGCCGGTGGTATTTCAGATGCGCCTGAAAGGCTCTGTGGTTAGCAGCGCCTCAAGGCGCATTTTTTCGGTCTGACACTTGCGATTGTTACTTACTACCCGTAAACGGGTCTTCCCAACCTCT
>JAFUKO010000028.1 GCA_017473555.1 Ruminococcus sp.
AGATAATAAAATTGAGAACCTCAGGTTTTCAAGAAAGGGCTAATTATGGAAAAATTAACTATTAAAAAGCTTTATGACCTTGACCACACAATTGCTAAGGACCTTTTTGAGTCCATTACTTATCCGTGGGAGGCTCTGCCTAAGATTAAAGATTACATCTTAGAGCTCGGTGCAACTCTTGATGCTGATAAGTTTGATAAAATTGCTGATGATATCTGGGTTGCTAAAAGTGCTAAGATTGCACCTTCTGCATCATTGAATGGTCCGTTGATTATTGATGAAGAGGCAGAGGTAAGACACTGTGCATTTATCCGTGGTTCTGCTATCGTTGGTAAGAATGCGGTAGTTGGTAACTCAACAGAGCTTAAAAACTGCGTGCTTTTTGACAATGTTCAGGTACCACACTATAACTACGTTGGTGATAGTATCTACGGCTACAAGTCACACACTGGTGCAGGTGTTATCGCTTCTAACTTAAAGAGCGATAAGTCTTTAGTCACTGTTATGTGCGACGGCGAAAAGGTTGAAACAAACGTTAAGAAGTTCGGTGCAATGATTGGTGACTTTGTTGAGGTGGGCTGTAACTCAGTTATGAACCCTGGTACGGTTATTGGAAGAAACTCTAACGTTTATCCGCTTTCATTTGTTCGTGGTTATGTTGAAGAGAATAGCATCTACAAGCGTTTAGGCGAAGTAGTAGAGAAGAGATAATTGAATTTCAGGGAAATGGTAAATGGGAAAGAAGATAATAAATAAAGAAAGAGTATATGGACTCGACTTGATAAGATGTCTTGCGTTCTTATTTGTTGTAACGTTCCATTCTTTTTTGAATAACGGTCATTCATACGTTGAACAGATTGGTGCTACGGTATGGATAGCTGATACCTTCAGGTTTCTGTCAATCAGCTGTATCGGACTGTACCTGATGCTTTCGGGATATCTCAAGTGCGAGAATACAGATATTAAATCTTGTTACAGAGGTATTGTGTCTGTGTTGGTTGGATACTTGTTGGCGTGTGCTGTTTGTATTCCGCTGCGACACTTTGTATTTGACCAGGTTTATACCTTTGGTGACTGGATAAAGAAAGTATTCGACTTCACAGCTATTAGTTACGGCTGGTATGTCGAGATGTTTATCGGTCTTTCGCTGTTGGTGCCGTTTATCAATATGGCGTTAAAGTACATTGGTAATGACAAAAAGCAGCTATACATATTAGCAGCAGCTCTGCTGTTTATGACAGCACTTCCGGGAGCTACGAAATGGAATATAGCTCCGGATTATTGGCGTATAACATATCCTTTTACATACTATGTGCTTGGTGCTATTGTGTATAAACTCAGACCGAAGGTTAATCCGTGGCTTGGCTTATGCGGTGCACTGATGTCTGCAGGAATTCTTGGTATGCATACCGTACTTACAACTGACGACAACTATAAAAGTTTTGTTCCACAAAGAGAGTTTCAGGATATATGGATTGTAGTTATTGTTGTATTCATTTTTGTAGCACTTTATCGTGTGAACGTTCCTAAAAAGCTCGGTATGGTGCTTGCGGTGATGTCAACAGGATGTTACTGTGGCTATCTGTTGTCCAGTGTGTTTGATTGTTGGGTTTACAAGCTGTTTCCACAATTCAAAACTCCTGACAAGTATTGGTTGCTATTTATCTGTGCGACAATTCCGATTTATATTGCGTCTATGTTAGGCGGTATTTTGTTGCAGAAGTTAACAGATGTTATAGTACCAAGGAAGAAAAAGTCAAACTAATAATAGTGATAATAAGAAAAGGAGCTGATTGTTCAGCTCCTTTTTTGTGTCATTCTTCTTTTGTCTTATCAACAAGCTCTGTGATGCTTGAGAATAACGGCACAAACTTTTCGTCAACATTTACGCCTGTGCATATTACATCAAGACTGTTTGGTGCATTTGACAGAAAATCATGCACTTCGGTTTCAAGCAGAAAACCTTTTTCTACAGCATCGAATACTCCGTCTAATACAAGCATATCAAATTTACGGGTGAGCACAGTGATAACAGCGGTGTCAAACAGCTCTCTGAATACCTTTGCGACTTGAGCTTTGTTCTCTTGAGCAGAGTCTGATATCAGCTCTAAATCAATAGGTGCACTTGAAACAGTTATGTACACACTTTCCAGCGCTTTTCTGTCTGATAATTCATTTTGTCTGATAAACTCGACGAAAAGTACTTTTTTCTCTTTTGAAGAAGCCCTGAGAGCCGTACCGATTGCACAGCAGGTTTTTCCTTTTCCTTCTCCATAGTATAAAGTGAGCATAAGCACCATCCTTTCGATTTATATTTTACATCAAACCATTCAGATTTGCAAATATTGGAACCGGAGAGTATAATGTATATTACATTATATATAAATATGTATAGGAGAAAATGCAGAAATGAAAGATAAAAGAACTCTTTTTATACGAATCGTTGCACTGTGTTGTGCGGCGTTGATTTTCCTTTCAGTGTTTGCTACAGCTATTTTTATTCGCTAAAAGAAAAATAAATCCCATTTTTTGTTGATTTTTCTGTTTAAAGACCCGGTATATGCGAAAATCTTGAAAAAATTTCAAAATTGTAGTTTTTAAACTTGTAAAAATTTAATATCAAGCACTAAAAACTATTAGCCTAAAAGTCTTAAAAACCGCATAGTTATCACGTTTTTAGGTAAAAATGTAAGTTAATAACTCTTTGGTTAAATTGCACAAAAATATAGTGAAAAACCTCTTTATTTTCTACACAGCAAATTTCAGCGTTTTTATTGATTTTGCTTTATATATATAGTATAATTTGCCTTGCGTGACTGCAATTGATATGCGATGAAGCGGGAGGTTGCGACCAAATGGGTCGGTTTTTCCGTGGAGTATGTCCGATTTTAAACCGGGCGAAAGAATAATGTTTGTGTGTAAGGTGACATTGGGGTTGCTATGTCATTATGCATCAAAGTGCTTTTCATTATCCGGTTAACAAGAAAAGTTAATCGGTTTTTTAATGGATAGGGTGGAAACACCCGGCTAGGTGGAAAGCTTTAACGCCCGCCAACTAAATTTTTAAGGAGGCGACGATATGGCAGTCAAGGAAAAAATCAGAATAAGACTTAAGGGTTACGATCATCAGCTGGTAGACCAGTCTGCTGAGCGTATCGTAGCAACAGCTAAGAGAACTGGTGCCAGAGTTTCAGGTCCTGTTCCACTTCCTACAGAGAAGCAGGTTGTTACAATCCTCAGAGCTGTCCACAAGTACAAGGACAGCCGTGAGCAGTTCGAAATGAGAACTCACAAGCGTCTTATCGACATTTTAAGACCGTCAAACAAGACAGTCGAGGCTCTTATGAGCTTAGAGCTCCCTGCTGGCGTTGAGATTGAGATTAAGTTATAATCTTTCCCAACCAACCACAGTGTGATCATGTCGGCTCAGCCGACCAATAATCTAAACAGGAGGAATAGATGATGCAGAAAGCATTAATCGGAAAGAAGATCGGTATGACTCAGATCTTCGACGAAAAGGGAAAAGTTGTTCCCGTAACTGTTGTTGAAGCAGGCCCATGTGTTGTTTCAATGTTAAAGACAGTTGAGAATGATGGCTACGAAGCTGTACAGATCGGTTTCGGTGACATCAAACCAAAGCACGTTACAAAGCCTTTACAGGGTCACTTCAAGAAGGCTGACGTTGCTCCAAAGAGAACTCTCAAGGAGTTCAGATTCGATGATTGCAGTTCTTACGAACTTGGCCAGATCATCAAAGCAGACATTTTCGAGGTAGGTAACAAAGTAGATGTTACCGGTACAAGCAAGGGTAAGGGCTACGCTGGTGTTATCAAGCGTTGGAACTTCTCAAGACTTAAGGAAACTCACGGTTCAGGTCCTGTAGCTAGACACGGTGGTTCAATGGGTGCTTGCTCATCACCATCAAGAGTTTGGAAGGGCAAGAAGATGGCAGGTCACCTTGGTGCTGAGAAGGTTACAGTTCAGAACCTCGCAGTTGTAAAAGTAGACGCTGAGAACAACCTCATCGCTATCAAGGGTGCTATTCCAGGCCCTAACGGCGGTCTCGTTGTTATCAAAGACAGCGTAAAGGCTTAAGGAAGGAGGAAGTAATATGCCAAACGTAGCAGTTTTAGATATGGCAGGTAAGAAGGTCGGCACAGTTGACCTTGCTGACTCCATATTCGGAATTGAACCAAATGCCGCAGTTATGCATCAGCTTGTTGTAAGCTATCTTGCTAACCAGCGTCAGGGTACACAGTCAGCACTCACAAGAGCTGAAGTATCAGGCGGCGGTAAGAAACCTTGGAGACAGAAGGGTACAGGTCGTGCACGTCAGGGCTCAACAAGAGCACCACAGTGGTACCACGGCGGCGTAGTATTTGCTCCAAAGCCAAGAGACTATAGATTCTCTGTTAATAAGAAGGTAAGAAGACTTGCTATGAAGTCAGCTTTCTCAACAAAGGCTCAGGCTACTGAGATCATCGTTGTTGATTCAATCGCTCTTGATGCTATCAAGACAAAGTCAATCGCTAACATGCTCACAGCTTTAGGCTCAGAGAAGAAAGCACTTATCGTACTTCCTACAGTTGATGAGAAGGTTATCAAGTCAGCTAGAAACATCGCAGGTGTTAAGACAGCTCAGGTTAACGAGCTCAACGTTTATGACATCTTAAACGCTGACAAGCTTATCATCGCTAAGGATGCACTTGCAAAGATTGAGGAGGTATACGCATGAGAGCACAGGATATCGTAATTCGCCCAATCATTACTGAAAAGTCAATGCTTGGTATTGCTGAGAAGAAGTATACTTTTGAAGTTGCAAAGTCAGCTACAAAAATTGACATCGCTAGAGCTGTTGAAGAGCTCTTTAAAGTTAAGGTAGCTAAGGTTAACACTGTTCACGTAAGAGGTCATCTCCGTCGTCAGGGCAGATTCGAAGGCTACACAAGAGCTTGGAAAAAAGCTTATGTTACATTAACAGCAGACAGCAAAACTATTGAATTTTTTGAAGGCATGATGTAAGCCTGTAAAAATCAAACATATAACAGGCAGAATGTATGGGATACGCCATTATCCCGCAAAGCCATCATGAGGAGAGTGAAACTACATGGCTATTAAAGTTTACAAGCCGACGACTAACGCTAGACGTAATATGTCGGTTACTGATTACTCAGGACTTTCAAAAGTAGCTCCAGAAAAGAGCTTGCTCGAGCCACTCAAGAAGAACTCTGGTCGTAACAGCTACGGCCGTATCACAGTTCGTCACAGAGGCGGCGGCAACAGAAGAAAGTACCGTGTAATTGATTTCAAGAGACAGAAGTTCGATGTTGAGGGTACAGTCCTCACACTCGAGTACGATCCAAACCGTTCAGCATTCATCGCACTTGTTGAGTACACAGACGGCGAGAAGGCATATATCATCGCTCCACAGGGTCTTAAGGTTGGCGACAAAGTAACAGCTGGTCTTAACGCTGATATCAAGCCTGGTAACGCACTTCCACTTACTGCAATCCCAACAGGTACATTTATCCACAATGTTGAGCTTTATCCAGGCAGAGGTGCTCAGCTCGCTCGTGCAGCTGGTAACATGGCACAGCTCATGGCTAAAGAGAACGGTATGGCACTTTTAAGACTCCCATCAGGCGAGCTCAGAAACGTACCAGAAAACTGCATGGCTACTATCGGTCAGGTTGGTAACACAGACCACGAGAACGTAAAGATCGGTAAAGCTGGTAGAAAGAGAAATATGGGTATCAGACCAACAGTAAGAGGTTCTGTAATGAACCCATGCGACCACCCACACGGTGGTGGTGAGGGTAAATCTCCAGTAGGTCGCCCAGGCCCTGTAACACCTTGGGGTAAACCAGCCCTCGGTTACAAGACCAGAAAAACACACAAAGCTTCTGACAAGTTAATTGTTAAGCGTAGAAACAGTAAGTAAGGCAGAAAGGAAGGAACTTAATTATGAGTAGAAGTACTAAAAAAGGACCTTTTGTTCAGCCTCAGCTGTTCAAGAGAGTTCAGGAAATGAACGCTGCTGGTGAGAAGAGAATCTTAAAGACATGGTCTAGAAGTTCTACTATCTTCCCAGAATTCGTAGGTCATACATTTGCCGTTCATGACGGCAGAAAGCACGTACCAGTATATGTAACTGAAGACATGGTTGGTCACAAGCTCGGCGAGTTTGCTCCAACAAGAACTTTCAGAGGTCACGCTGGTGCTAAGACTTCAAGATAAGGCTAAAAGGAGAGAATTGCAATGGAATCAAAGGCATATTTAAATTATGTCCGTATCGCACCTCGCAAGATTTCTATTGTCCTGGATTTAATCCGTGGCAAGGATGTTAAGCTTGCAAAGGCTATTCTTGAGCAGACACCTAAGGCCGCTTGTGAGCCGCTTTTAAAGCTGCTTAAGTCAGCTGTGGCAAATGCTGAGAATAACCACGATATGGATGTGGCAAGTCTTTACGTTGCTGCTTGCAGCGTAAGTCAGGGCCCTACACTCAAGAGAATCCGTCCAAGAGCACAGGGAAGAGCTTTCAGAATCAACAAGAAAACTTCTCATATCACACTCGTGCTCAAGGAAAGAGAATAAGGAGGTAAGAGTATATGGGTCAGAAAGTTAATCCACACGGTCTCCGTGTAGGTATCATCAAAGACTGGGATTCACGTTGGTTCGCAAACAAGAAAGACTTCGGCGATACACTCGTTGAGGACTACAACCTTCGTAAAACACTTAAAGCTCAGCTTTACGGTGCAGGCATCCCAAAGATTGAGATTGAACGTGACGGCAAAAAGGTAAGAATTCACATTCACTGTGCTAAGCCAGGTATGATTATCGGTAAGGGCGGTGCTGAAATCGAGAAACTCAGACTTCAGTGTGAAAAGATGCTCAATAAGCCAGTCGTAATCAATATTGTAGAAGTTAAGCAGCCAGACCTCAACGCTCAGCTCGTTGCTGAGAGCATCGCTACTCAGCTTGAGAAGAGAATCTCTTTCCGTCGTGCTATGAAGCAGGCTATCGGCAGAGCTATGAGATTTGGTGCTAAGGGTATTAAGACACAGTGTTCAGGTCGTCTCGGCGGTGCAGAAATCGCTAGAGGTGAGCAGTATCATGAGGGTACAATTCCGCTTCAGACATTAAGAGCTGACATCGACTACGGTTTTGCTGAGGCAAACACAACATACGGTAAGATCGGTGTTAAAGTATGGCTCTACAGAGGCGAGGTTCTTCATGAGGTTCAGAACACAAGACCTAATAACAGAAGAAGACCACGTAGAGAAGGAGGCAATAAATAATGCTGTTACCAAAGCGCGTTAAGTACAGAAGAGTACACAGAGGTCGTATGACTGGTAGAGCATACCGCGGTAATAAAGTTACTTACGGTGATTTCGGCCTCCAGGCATTAGAGCCATCATGGATCACATCTAACCAGATCGAAGCAGCCCGTATCGCTATGACACGTTACTGCAAGAGATTCGGTAAAGTATGGATCAAAATTTTCCCAGATAAGCCAATCACAGCTAAACCTGCTGAAACTCGAATGGGTTCCGGTAAAGGTTCACCAGAGTACTGGGTAGCTGTTGTTAAGCCAGGCAGAGTTATGTTTGAACTCGGTGGCGTAGACGAGGCTACTGCTAGAGAAGCTATGCGTCTTGCAGCTGCTAAACTGCCAATCAAGTGCAAGTTCATCAAGAAGGAAGAGGAGGTTAAAGCATAATGAAAGCATCAGAACTCAGAGAATTATCTGTAAGCGAGCTCGAGATTAAGCTTAAGGACCTCAAAGAGGAACTTTTCAACCTTCGTTTCCAGCTTGCTATCAACCAGCTCGAGAACCCAATGCGTATCACAGCTGTCAAGAGAGACATCGCTAGAGTATCTACCGTGATCCGTGAACTCGCTGACACTGAAGCATAAGGGAGGAGGACGCAGATTATGAGCGAAAGAAATATGAGAAAAACTCTGATAGGCAAGGTTGTTTCCGACAAAATGGAGAAGACAATCGTTGTTGCTATCGAGGACAGTGTAAGACATCCACTGTACAACAAAATCGTTAAGCGTACCGTTAAATTCAAGGCTCACGATGAAAACAATGAGGCTGGAATCGGCGATCGCGTTAAAATTATGGAGACTCGTCCTCTTTCTAAGGATAAGAGATGGAGACTCGTCGAGATTATTGAGAAAGCTAAGTAATTTTGGCTTGAGAAAAAGGAGGAACTTACTGTGATTCAACAGCAGACTTATCTCAAGGTAGCCGACAACACCGGCGCAAAAGAACTTATGTGCATTCGTGTTCTTGGCGGTACCAGGAGAAGATATGCCAATATTGGCGATGTAATCGTTGCTTCTGTAAAGAAAGCAGCACCAGGCGGCGTTGTTAAGAAGGGCGACGTTGTAAGAGCAGTCGTTGTACGTTCTGCAAAGGGCGTTAGACGTGACGACGGTACTTATATTCGTTTCGATGAGAACGCAGCAGTAATTATTAAGGAAGACAAGAACCCTAAGGGTACTCGTATCTTCGGACCGGTTGCTAGAGAGCTTCGTGACAAAGACTACATGAAGATTCTTTCTCTTGCTCCGGAAGTAATTTAATGGAGGTGTCATAAAATGAATAAAGTTCATGTTAAAACTGGTGACACCGTTGTAGTATTAAGCGGTAAAGACAAGGGCAAGCAGGGTGCAGTCCTTGCAGTAAGCCCTAAGGAAGGCAAAGTCATCGTTGAGAAGGTTAACATGGTTACAAAGCATGTTAAGCCTAGAAGAATGGGCGAGCCTGGCGGTATTGTAAAGGCAGAGGGTGCTATGTACGCTTCAAAGGTACAGATCGTTTGCCCACGTTGCAAGAAAGCTACAAGAATCGGCCACAAGCTCTTCGAGGACGGCTCTAAAGCTCGCATCTGTAAGAAGTGCGGCGAAGAAATCTAAGGAGGATATAAGAAATGGCTAGACTTAAAGAATACTACGCTAAAGAAGTTGCACCTGCTCTTATGAAGAAATTCTCCTACAAGAGCGTTATGCAGATTCCTAAGCTTGATAAAATCGTTATTAACGTAGGCGCTGGCGAAGTTAAAGATAACCCAAAGGCTATGGACGCAATTGTAAACGATCTCGGTCTTATCACAGGTCAGAAAGCTATGATCTGTAAGGCTAGAAAGTCAGTTGCTAACTTTAAGCTCAGAGAGGGTATGCCAATCGGCGCTAAAGTAACACTCAGAGGCGAGAGAATGTACGAGTTCTTAGACAGACTCTTCAACGTTGCTCTCCCAAGAGTTCGTGACTTCCGTGGTATCAACGCTAACTCTTTTGACGGTAGAGGTAACTACTCTATGGGTCTCAAAGAGCAGCTCATTTTCCCGGAAATCGATTATGATAAGATTGACAAAGTTCGCGGTATGGACATTTGCTTTGTTACAACTGCGAAGACAGACGAGGAAGCTCGTGAGTTACTCACACTCATGGGTGCTCCATTTGCAAAGTAAGGAGGGATTGTTGTGGCAAAAACTGCTATGAAAAATAAGCAGCAGAGAAAACAGAAGTTCTCAACTCGTGAGTATTCAAGATGTAAAATCTGCGGTAGACCACACGCCTACCTTCGTAAGTTCGGTGTATGTCGTATTTGCTTCCGTGAGCTCGCTTACAAAGGCGAAATCCCGGGCGTAAAGAAAGCAAGCTGGTAAGCTAAGGAGGAATAAATCATGCAGATTACAGATACAATAGCTGATTTACTTACAAGAATCCGTAACGCTAATTCAGCTAAACACGACACAGTCGAAATTCCTTCATCAAACATGAAGAAGGCTATCTGCCAGATTCTCGTTGACGAAGGTTACATCAAGAGTTTCTCAGTTGAAGAAGATGGTAAGCAGGGTATGATTAAGGTTGTTCTTAAGTATGGTGAGGGTAAAACACCTGTTATCCAGGGCTTAAGAAGAGTATCAAAGCCAGGCTTACGTATTTACAGCAATGTTGAGGATATGCCAAAGGTTATGAAAGGCCTTGGTATCGCTATCATCTCTACATCTAAGGGTATCATGACAGACCGTCAGGCTCGTAAAGAGAATGTAGGCGGCGAAGTTCTCGCATTTGTTTGGTAAGAGGAGGTGCGAAAATGTCTCGAATTGGAAGAAAACCTATAAATATTCCCGCTGGTGTTGAAGTAAAATTCGAAAACAGCGTTATGACTGTTAAGGGTCCAAAGGGTACACTTACTCAGAAGATCAACCCTAACATGACAGTTGAAATCAATGATGGCATTATTGAAGTTAAGCGTCCTAACGATGACAAGCTCAACCGTTCACTTCACGGTCTTACTCGTACTCTCATCGCTAACATGATGGTTGGTGTTACTGAGGGTTACAAGAAAGAGCTCCAGGTTAACGGTGTTGGTTACCGTTGCCAGAAGCAGGGTAAGCAGCTTGTTATGAACTTAGGTTTCTCTCATAATGTTGTATTTGAGGACACAGAGGACATCACAATCGAAGTTCCAGGTCCTAACTCAATCATTGTCCACGGTGCAGATAAGCAAAAAGTTGGTCAGTTTGCTGCCGAAATCAGAGAAAAACGTCCACCGGAGCCATATAAGGGCAAGGGTATCAAGTATATTGACGAGCATATCCGCCGTAAGGAAGGCAAGACCGGTAAGAAGTAATTAAAGGAGTGAATTAACAATGGTAAGTAGACCAGATTCTAAAGCAGCACGTGTTCTCCGTCACAAGAGAGTTCGTGGTAAAGTAAGCGGCACAGCCGAGTGTCCTCGCCTTTGTGTTTTCCGCTCCAATGCTAACATCTATGCTCAGATCATTGATGATGTAAAGGGTGTAACACTCGTTTCAGCTTCATCACTCGATAAGAGCATCGAGGGCGGTTCTAACAAGGCAGCAGCAAGAGCTGTAGGCAAGCTCGTAGCTGAGCGTGCAGCAGAGAAGAATATCGCTACAGTCGTTTTCGACAGAGGCGGTAACATTTATCACGGCCGTGTTAAAGAGTTGGCCGAAGGCGCCCGCGAGGGCGGCCTCAATTTCTAAGGAAGGGGAGGAATAACTTTGGCTAATATTATTGACGCATCCACATTAGAGCTTACAGAGAAGGTTGTTGCTATCAACCGTGTTTCTAAGACAGTAAAGGGCGGACGTATCATGAAGTTCGCTGCTTTAGTAGTAGTTGGTGACGGTAACGGCACTGTAGGTTTTGGTATTGGTAAAGCAAGTGAAGTTCCTGACGCTATCCGTAAGGGTATCGAGGACGCTAAGAAGAACCTTATGAAGGTTGCTTTAAAGGGTACAACAATCCCTCACGAAATCATCGGTGAGTTTGGTGCAGGTAGAGTTCTTATGAAGCCTGCTGCTCCTGGTACTGGTGTTATCGCCGGCGGCCCAGTCCGTGCGGTTGTTGAGGCTGTTGGTATCAAGGACATCAGAACAAAGGCTTTACGTTCAAACAATCCTTGCAACGTAGTTCGTGCTACCCTTCAGGGTCTTGGTGCACTGCGTACAGCAGAGCAGGTTGCTGCTATCCGCGGCAAGTCTGTAAAAGAGATACTTTAAGGAGGTTTGAGTAATGAAAATTAAGTTAGTTAAGAGCTTAATCGGTTCTAAGAAGGACCAGGTTGCTACTGCTCATTCTCTCGGACTCAAGAAGATTGGCGACGTAACAGTTCAGCCTGACAACGCTTCTACACAGGGTAAAGTATCTAAGATTATCCACCTCGTAGTGGTTGAAGAAAACTAAGGAGGTGCACGAATATGAAGTTGCATGAACTTTCACCGGTTGAAGGCTCCAAAAAGGCAGTCAAGAGAATCGGTAGAGGACACGGTTCAGGCCAGGGTAAAACAGCTGGTAAGGGCCACAAGGGCCAGAAGGCTAGAGCTGGCAAGGGCATGCGCCTCGGTTTCGAAGGCGGTCAGATGCCATTACAGAGACGTATTCCAAAGCGTGGCTTTAACAACATCTTCGCTAAGAAAGTTGTTTCGGTTAACGTTGGTACTCTCAACAAGTTTGAAGACGGTGCAGTAGTTGATATTGCTGCTCTCGTTGAAGCAGGTATCGTAAAGAATTCTTTCGATGCTGTTAAGATTCTTTCAAACGGTAATCTTACAAAGAAGCTTACTGTTAAGGTTTCAGCTTATTCTGAGGCTGCTAAGGCTAAGATCGAGGCTGCTGGCGGAAAGGCTGAGGTGGTTTAATTGTTTAAAACAATTAGAAACGCTTGGTCAATCCCTGACCTTAGAAAGAAAATCTTATTTACACTTTTAATCATCATCTTATTCAGAGTTGGTTCAGTTATTCCTGTACCATTCCTGAATATGGATGCTCTCGCAAACCTCATGGGTGCTCTTTCAGATGTAACAAACTCAGCGTCAACATCGCTCGTTTCTTACCTGAACACCCTCTCAGGTGGTGCGTTCGCTAACGCTACTATCTTTGCGATGGGTATCACTCCATACATCAACAGTTCCATCATTATGCAGCTCTTATGTGTTGCTATTCCTGCTCTTGAGAGACTTCAGAAAGAGGGCGAGGACGGCAGAAAGAAGATTGCTACTATTACACGTTACGTAACAGTAGGCCTCGGTCTTATCCAGGGTACAGCTTACTTCTTCTACCTCAAGAACTCAACTGACTCAACAGGCACTCCAATCGCAACATACAACGAAGGCTTCGCAATGGTATTTGCAGCTATCGTTATCATCCTCTGCTTCACAGCAGGTACAGCTCTTATGATGTGGATGGGTGAGCAGATCAATAAGTATGGTATCGGTAACGGTATCTCTATGCTCCTCTTTGCAGGTATTATCGCTCGTCTTCCATACACTGTTAACCTTCTCGCTCAGTACTGGCAGATGGGTGCACAGGGTGCTACTAAGTTCTATGTACTTGTTCCACTCTGGGTTGTACTCTTCCTTGCTGTTATCTGGGTTATCACATTCATGCAGGATGCTGAGAGAAGAATCCCTGTACAGTATGCTAAGAGAGTTGTTGGCAGAAAGATGTACGGCGGCCAGTCTACACACCTTCCAATCAAGGTTGCTTTAGGCGGCGTTATGCCAATCATCTTCGCTTCATCAATCCTCTCAATCCCAAGCACAATCAATATGTTCGTAACACCAAAGGCTGGCTCTTTCTGGGCTTCATTCTTAGAGGCTTTCTCAACAGAAGGTTGGCTCTACTCAATTGTTTACTTCATCTTGATTCTTATGTTTGCATACTTCTACACAACAATTCAGTATAATCCAATTGAGATGGCTAATAACCTCAAGCAGAACAACGGTACTATCCCTGGTATTCGTCCAGGCAGACCAACTGCTGACTTTATTGCTAAGATCTTATCAAGAATTACACTTATCGGTGCACTGTTCCTTGCATTTATCGCATTGCTTCCTATCGCATACTCAGGTATCACAGGACTTTACGGTCTTTCAATGGGCGGTACATCAGTAATCATTATCGTTGGTGTTGCTCTCGATACTGCTAAGCAGCTTGAGTCACAGATGATGATGCGTCACTACAAGGGCTTCCTTGACTAATAAGTGATAAGGAGACGGATTATGAATCTTATATTATTAGGTGCTCCTGGTGCAGGCAAAGGCACACAAGCCGCTGTCATCAGTGAACGCTTGAATATTCCCCAGATTTCGACTGGTAACATTATCAGAGAAGCGCTGAGAAGCGGCACGGAGATGGGTCTTAAAGCTAAGTCCTTTATGGACGCAGGTAAGCTTGTTCCTGATGAAGTTGTAATCGGCATCATCAAGGACAGATTACAGGCTGATGACTGCAAGGAAGGTTTCATCCTTGACGGTTTCCCAAGAACCATCCCACAGGCCGAGGCTCTGGATGAAATGGGTGTTGTAATCAACAAGGTAATCGATATCGAAGTACCTGACGAGGTTATTATCAACAGATTGTCCGGACGCCGCGTATGTGAGAAATGCGGAAGACCATACCACACAGAAAGCTTAAAGCCAAAGGTGGATGGCATCTGCGATGATTGCACAGGCGCCCTTATCCAGCGTAAGGATGACCAGATTGATACTATCAAGAATCGTCTTGAAATCTACCACAGTGAGACAGAGCCACTCAAGGGCTACTATGAAGCCCAGGGCAAGCTCGCAGTTATCGACGGACAGGGTTCTGTTGATGAAACAATTGATCTCACAATGGCTGCATTAGAGGCTTAAGTCTATGATAGTTATCAAGACTGCACGCGAATTAAGACAGATGCAGGACGCGTGCAAGTTATCTGCCAGAGCGTTACGCTTGGCGGGTGAGGCTGTAGAGCCGGGTGTATCAACCTATGAGATTGACACCTTAGTCCGTAAATATATCGAGGAACAGGGGGCAACCCCTTCGTTCCTCGGTTATGGCGGATTCCCTGCTTCAGCGTGTATTTCTGTCAATAATGTGGTTATCCATGGTATACCGAGCAAAAAGACTATACTTAAAGCAGGCGACATTGTCAGCATAGACGTTGGTGCCTACTTAAACGGTTATCACGGAGATAACGCATACACTTTCAAGTGTGGCGATATTTCTAAAGAAGCTCAGGCTTTACTTGATGCCACAAAAGAAAGTCTTTTCGAGGGGATTAAAATGGCAGTAGCCGGTAATCGTGTTGGCGATATATCCGCTGCTGTGCAACAGTATACCGAAGCTCGCAGTTACTCGGTGGTACGAGATTTTGTCGGCCACGGCGTAGGTGCGAAACTGCACGAAGAACCAAGCGTACCAAATTTCGGCACACCTCACAGAGGTGCACGATTGATTCCCGGTATGACACTGGCGATTGAACCTATGATCAATATGGGCTCACATCAGGTTGAAGTACTTGATGATGAGTGGACAGTAGTGACCGTTGATGGTTCGCTGTCAGCTCACTTTGAGCATACTATTGCGATTACAGGTGATGGTCCGATTATTATGACCCTGCCTGACTAAGGAGTGCTTATGGATATTCAAAAGGGCTCTGTTGTCAGAGCAAAAGCAGGTCGTGACAAAGGTGACTACTTTTTAGTCACCGACATTTCAGACAGCACACACGTGCTGATAAGCGACGGGAAACACCGCAAGGTGCAAAATCCTAAGCTAAAGAATGTTAAACATCTTGAAGTGACCAATACGGTCGCACAAGATTTCACAACTAACCGTCAGATTAAAAGTTTTTTGAAAAGTTATTTGGAGGGAAACGATGTCTAAACAAGACGTTATCGAAATTGAGGGTACAGTTACAGAAGCACTGCCAAATGCTCAGTTCAATGTTGAACTTCCTAACGGTCACAAAATCCTTGCTGTAATTTCAGGTAAGCTGAGAATGAACTTCATTCGCATCCTGCCTGGCGACAAGGTAACCGTTGAGATGTCACCATACGACTTAACAAGAGGCAGAATCACTTGGAGATCCAAGTAAGATAAACTAATATTTTATTACTAAGGGAAAGGAATGATTAAATAATGAAAGTCAGACCTTCAGTAAAGAAAATTTGTGAAAAGTGCAAGGTTATCAAGAGAAAAGGCAAGATTATGGTAATCTGCGAGAACCCTAAGCACAAACAGCGTCAGGGCTAATCAACACAAAAATATTTACATTCGGTTTAACCGAAATTACTTTGATTTTAAATTTAAATGGAGGTGCAATTAAATGGCTCGTATAGCAGGTGTTGACTTACCAAGAGATAAAAGAGTTGAGATCGGTCTCACATATATCTACGGTATTGGTAGAAAAACTGCAACAGACATTATTGCTGCAACAGGTGTTAATCCTGACACTCGTGTCAGAGATCTCACAGAAGAAGATGTTTCTAAGTTAAGAGAATATATTGACCATAACTGTCGCGTTGAGGGTGACCTCAGAAGAGATGTAGCTTTTGATATCAAAAGACTTATCGAAATCGGCAGCTACCGTGGCGTTCGTCACAGAAAGAATCTGCCTGTAAGAGGCCAGCGTTCTAAGACAAACGCTCGTACCCGTAAAGGCCCACGTAAGACAATGGCCAACAAGAAGAAGTAAGGGAGGGCTAAGTAATGGCAGTTAAAACAGCAAAGAAGGCTGTACGTCGCCGCCGCGAGAGAAAAAATATCGAAAAAGGCAGCGCACATATTCAGTCAACATTTAACAACACAATCGTAACTATTTCTGATACACAGGGTAATGCGATTTCTTGGGCAAGTGCCGGCGAGCTCGGTTTCAGAGGCTCAAGAAAGTCAACTCCATTCGCTGCTCAGTCAGCAGCAGAGACAGCAGCTAAAGCTGCTATGGAGCACGGCCTCAAGTCAGTAGAAGTTTTCGTTAAGGGTCCTGGTCAGGGCCGTGAGGCTGCAATCAGAGCATTACAGACAGCAGGTCTTGAAGTAACAATGATCAAAGACGTTACTCCAATTCCTCACAACGGATGTCGTCCTCCAAAGAGAAGACGTGTCTAAAGTTTAGGGAGGTATAAATCTATGGCTAGATATACAGGAGCTGTATGCAGACAGTGCCGCAGAGAGGGCAAGAAGCTCTTCTTAAAAGGCGAGAGATGCTATTCAGACAAGTGTGCAATCGCACGCAGAGCTTACGCACCTGGTCAGCACGGTCAGGGTCGTAAGAAGAGCTCAGAGTACGGTCTTCAGCTTAGAGCTAAGCAGATGACAAAGCGTTACTACGGTGTACTCGAGAGCCAGTTCAGAAAGTACTACGGCTTAGCTGAGAAGAAAGAGGGTAAAACTGGTGAAGCTTTACTCGCAATCCTCGAGAGCCGTCTCGATAACGTAGTTTACAGAATGGGTTGGGCTTCTTCACACGCTGAAGCTAGACAGCTCGTTTCACACGGTCATTTCACAATCAACGGCAAGAGAGTAAACATTCCATCTTATCTCACAAAGCCAGGTGAAGTTATCGCTATCTGCGAAAACAGCCGTTCAAACAACAAGTTCAAGGCAGTTATTGAGGCTAACGCTTCAAGACCTGTTCCAAAATATCTCGAAGTTGCACAGGGTGCATTTGAGGGTAAGGTAATCGCTGTTGCACAGCGTGACGAAATCGATCTCGATGTCGATGAAACTCTCATCGTTGAGTTGTACTCTAAGTAATCCTTCGCATGATCGTAAGATCAAACAAAAACTTTCAGTTGTTATACTGTTAAAGAATATAGGAGGAATTCACGAATGATAGAGATAGAAAAACCAAGAATCGAAACTGAAGAGTTATCCGCTGATGGCAAATACGGTAGATTTGTCGTTGAGCCACTTGAGAGAGGCTTTGGTAACACATTAGGCAACAGCTTAAGACGTGTACTTCTCTCATCTCTTGAGGGTGTAGCTGTTACATCTATCAAGATTGATGGCGTTCTTCACGAATTCTCTACAATCCCTGGCGTTAAAGAAGACGTTACAGAGATCGTTCTGAACATGAAGAGCCTTGTTGCTAAACTCCATAGCAACGGTCCAAAGCTCGTTGAGATTTCTGCAGAAGGTCCTTGCGAGGTAACCGCAGAAAACATCAAATGCGACAGCGAAGTTGAGATTCTTAATCCTCAGCTCCACATTGCAACTTTAGGTGAAGATTCTAAATTAAATATGGAGATCACTTTAGACAAGGGCAGAGGTTACATTCCTGCTGAACGTAACAAGGCTCTTATGGGTAGTGATGTTATCGGTGTTTTACCTGTTGACTCAATCTACACACCTGTTCTTAAAGTGAACTACACAGTAGATAACACTCGTGTTGGCCAGATCACTGACTATGACAAGCTCACACTCTCTGTATGGACAAACGGCGTTATCAACGCTCAGGAAGCAGTTTCTCTTGCTGCTAACATCCTTACATCACACTTAAATCTCTTTGTTGACCTCTCAGACAGAGGCTACAGCGCTGAGATTATGGTTGAAAAGGATGACAAGGGCAAGGAAAAGGTACTTGAGATGACTATCGAAGAGCTCGATCTCTCAGTACGTTCATTCAACTGCTTAAAGCGTGCAGGCATCAACACAGTTGAAGACCTCATCTCTAAGTCTGAGGAAGATATGATGAAGGTTAGAAACTTAGGTAGAAAGTCACTTGAAGAGGTTATCTACAAGCTCTCAACTTTAGGCTTCAGCCTGCGTAAAGAAGACGAATAATTCTTTTATAAATACTCTTTAAAAAATCGTAAAGGAGTGAAGACAAATGCCAGGTACAAGAAAATTAGGCAGAGCAACAGACGCAAGAATGGCTATGCTTCGTGCACTCGTTACTTATCTGCTTGAGAACGGCAAAATCGAAACTACAGTTACTCGTGCTAAGGAAGTTTCTTCCCTCGCTGAGAAAATGATCACTATAGCTAAGAAGGAGACTCTTGCTAACAAGCGTAATGTTATGGCTTTCATCACTAAGGAAGACGTAGCTACAAAGCTTTTCAAAGAGATCGCTCCAAAGTATGCTGACAGAAACGGCGGTTACACACGTATCACAAAGATCGGTCCTCGTCGTGGCGACGCTGCTGAGATGGCTATCATCGAGCTTATCTAAT
>JAFUKO010000029.1 GCA_017473555.1 Ruminococcus sp.
GGCGATTTTGATAAATATCTTACTCGCCCGATAAACAGCTTGTTTTATGTAATATGTGAGAAATTCTGTGTAGACGCTTTTGGCGAATTGCTTATCGGACTTGTTCTGATGGTTTACAGTATGGTTCAGCTGAAATTAACTATTACATGGTATATGATTCCTTTGTTTTTAGTAGCGGTTGTGTTTGCTACCCTGATTTATACAGCTATCAAGATTGCGACATCGGCTATATCATTCTGGACAAAAGCATCTGGCCATATCACTCATATGTTTTATATGACAAATGACTTTTCCAAGTATCCTACAACAATATATAATAAGTTTGTGCGTACCTTTATTACATATATAGTGCCGTTTGCGTTTACAGCTTTCTATCCTGCAAGCTACTTCCTGACCGGTGAAAACCCTCTGTTTTGCATCGGTGGCACAGTAGTAGCTTCGGTGGTGCTGTTGACAGTGTCGGTGTTCATTTGGAACAGAGGCATCAAGGCGTACGAGTCAGCAGGTAGCTGATAAGCAGTGATTTCAGGAGTTTGTTATGAAAAATCCTTTTCTATCCTATCTTGATGATGGCAAAACTGAATACCTTACTCCGCTTTGCTCTCTAAATAAAGCTGTCCTCAAAAAGGTTCCGTTATATGGAATTGACGATACAATTGAGAGCAAGACTTTTCGTGAGATATTTTCGACTCAGCTTGTAATTGATGAGATTAAACAGGTTGCCGGCGATTATCATATTGATATTTCGGGGTACGAGGAGTATATGCTACCTCAGCTTCTTGACAGAGCCTTAAAGAGTGAAAATGTAAGATATAACAGTATGGCGGACCGAATAGCATCAAAATTTGGTGACAGACTAGGACTTTTGCTTTTAGCATTGAGAAAGGGAGAAAAAGAAAACCGTGATGCTCGTCCTGATTGGGAAGACAGGCATTGGCAGTATCTGCGTGAGCTTGATACGGTTATATTTGTAGGAGGGCTTGCGAGCTCTATGCTTGGCAGACGTTTCAAAGAGCGTATACAGCATATTTTTGATATAGCAAAGGAAAAGCCATATAATATTATGCTGTTTGATAACGGCACATATGTCGGAGCTATGGGGTGTGCGCAACTTATGAAAGATAACACCACGTCTTTGGTGTTTGATTTCGGACACACTAATCTGAAACGCTGTGTAATAAGCAAAGGTGTCGGTGAAATAAGAGGATTTAATGCACTTGATAGCGTGAAATCTAAGTATGTCGGAAAAGTTGCTGAGAGCAAGGATGCATGGGAAGAGGCATTAAAACTCCACAAACACCTTATGAAAACTATAATAGAAACCCACAAGCAGTGCAGCGAAACATTTGAACTTTCCAATGAGATTATAATCAGTATCGCAAATTACAATGCTGGCGGGGTTCTGAACGCTGAGCGTGGCGGATATGCTAAGCTTACTGAGTTGTCAAACGATTACGCTAAACTTTTGAATGAAGATTTGTCCGGTATGTTGCATAAAGAGGTCAGGGTAAGACTTGTGCACGATGGTACTGCAAATGCACTTTATTTCAACGAAGTTGAAAACTCTATCTGCATATCGCTTGGTACTGCATTTGGTGTAGGATTTACCGATATAAATATGTAATAATTATAGCAGTCGCTTTTTGTTTTTTGATACACTGATATTTTTATGGTGTTCAAAGGACAAAAACAGCGGCTGCTTTTGTTATATATATACAAATAAATAGCGAAAAGATTGTGCAAAAAGCTTTTGTTAAATTTCTACAAATATGTTTATTATTTGCTATTAGTGTGGTATAATATCCACAACTGGAAATATGCGGTTAAATTTTTGAAAGAGAGGAATTTTAATGAAATTACGCAGTATTATTTCATGTATTCTCGTTTTATTGATGCTCGTTTCTTCAGTTAGTATAGGCATTTCTGCTGCTGAAGTTGACATCGCTGAGACAGAATATCATAACCAGAGCTACTTAGAGGATTATGCTAAGGCAGCTAAAAACGAACAAGGACTCGGTGCTACATATTCACCGGCATCTACTACATTTAAGGTTTGGTCACCAACTGCAACAGCAGTAATGGTTAAGCTTTATTCTACAGGTACAGATGCTGAGTCCGGTGCTAGTGTTTTAGGTACTCACGCTATGAGCAAAAACGCTACAACCGGTGTATGGTCATTGACACTGAGCGGTGACTACAAAGATGTATTCTATACATACCTTCTCACAATTGATGGTTCAACAACTGAGACTCAGGACCCTTACGCTACAGCTGTTGGTGCTAACGGTGAGCGTTCAATGGTAGTTGACCTCGATTCTACAGACCCTGAGGGTTGGGAAGATGACCAGCATGTGCTTTTTGATTCAGCTGCACAGGCTTCTGTATGGGAAGTTCATATCCGTGACTTCTCAATTGACGCTTCTTCAGGTGTTTCTGACGAGTACAAAGGTAAGTACCTTGCTTTTGCTGAGGGTAATACTACAGTAAACGGCGAGGGCGATATCGCTACTTGTGTTGATTACCTTGTTGAAAAAGGCATCAACTGTATTCAGCTTTTACCAATCGCTGACTTCTCAGGTATCGACGAAACAAACTCTGACCCACAGCGTAACTGGGGTTATAACCCTGTAAACTTCAACGTTCCTGACGGTGCTTATGCAACAGACTGCTACGACGGTAATGCAAGAATCAAAGAGTTCAAGCAGCTCGTACAGGCTTGTCACGACAGAGGCATTGCTGTTGTAATGGACGTTGTTTACAACCACACATACGTACTCGAAGGCTCAGCTCTTGCAAGAACTGTTCCTAAGTACTACCACAGAATGATCGACGCCCAGAACTACTACAATGGTTCAGGTCTTGGTAACTGTCTCTCAACAGAGAAGGCTATGACATCAAAGTATGTTGTAGAATCTCTCAAATACTGGGTAGAAGAGTACCACATCGATGGTTTCCGTTTTGACCTTATGGGCGCACTTGACTGCAACACATTAAACACAGCAAGAGCAGAGCTCGATAAAATTGATACAAGAATTCTTATGTATGGTGAGCCATGGGCAGGTGGCGATTCAGGTATCTCTAACGGTGCTACAAACGCTAACTTCAGACTCTTAAACGACCGTATCGGTGGTTTCAACCAGACATATTCCGAGAACCTCAAGGGTTCTGAATCTAACCACACCGGTACAACAGGTGCTTTTGCTCAGGGTGACTCAACTAACGCTGCTATCCTTGATGCTGCAAAGGGTAATTTCACTTACTTTAGCACAACAGCTACATCAAAGGCACTCAACTATCTTGATAACCACGATAACCTTACATTCTACGATAAACTTTTAAGAACAAACGTTGATGACCTCAGAAGCGTATATGGTTACAAGTTCGCTCCTGATAAGGATAATGAGGCTCTTTACACAACCAACTTCAATAGTGCTAACACATACTATCCTGAGGTTGCTAACCAGCTCAAACTCGGTCTTGTTTCTGTAATGACAGCTCAGGGCTTACCATTTATGAATGCCGGTACTGAGTTTGCTCGTTCTAAGTACGGTGACGCTAACTCTTATCGTACATCAGATAAGATCAATGCTATCGACTGGACACGTCTTGAGCAGTGGGGCAATGAGGCAGATTACTATGCTGGTCTTTTAAAGATTCGTAATGCTTTCTCTCCATTTGGCGACAGCAAAGCTGATGCGGTTACAACAGTTTCTGCTTCTAATCCAATCGCTTACACAATCAGCAATACAAAATCCGGCGAGTGGAGTAAGGCTCTTGTTATTATGAATAATAGCAAGAAAGACTCAAAGACAGTTACACTTCCTTCAGGTACATGGACAGTTGTAGCTAACGCTGAAAAAGCAGGTCTTGATTCTCTTGGCACAGCTACAGGCTCTTATACAGTTCCTGCTCAGTCAGGTGCTATCCTCGTTCAGGGCACATATACAAAGCCAGCAGAGGGTTACGCAACTCTTACAGCTCAGCATTATGTTCGTGATGCTGCATCAGGCAACTACACACTTGCTAAAGAAAACGTTGCTAAGTACAAGGTAGGTCAGACTTACCGTGCTATCACAGACACTGACATTCTCTTCGACCACGAGCTTGATTCTTATGAGAGTACATCAGGTGCTCTTTCAGGTACAGTTGTTGCAGGACAGAATGTTACTGTTAAGTTCTACTACACAAGATTCACAGAATCCAACTATCTGACAGTTAACTTCCTTGATTCAGCAACAGGTCAGAGAGTTCGTCCACACATTCTTTACAGACTCCACGACGGCGCTGAGTTCTCAATTCCTGCTACAGGTGTTCAGGGTTACTCACTTGATACATCAAAGTATCCTGCAGGTACAGTAGGAAAGTTTGATGCATCAGCTCCGCTTGAGTTCAACTACTACTACAATGAGCTTACACATACTCAGACTGTAGTTCACTTCTATAATTCACATCCAAACTGGAACAGCACAATAATCCAGTGTTATGCTTACTTTGATACTTCTACAGACGAGCCTCTTGGTAAGTGGACTGATAACAAAGCAGGTAACATGACTAAGGACCCAACTCTGGGCGATAACTGGTACACAGTTACTATTCCGAACGTTAAGTCCTGTCGTGTAATGTTCCACCCATCTACATCAGTAAGTGGTGTACAGCAGGAGCCTGGTCAGGGTGAAGCAGGCTACGAAGTTTCAGGTGAAGCTTGGATCAAGGATAAGATCTTAACATTCTCCTGCTCAGTAGTAACAAGCTACATCGACCTTGAAACAGGTAAACAGATTGCTCCTGACGTAACTAAGGAGTATGCGAAGATTACTTCAAACGGTATGTATAGCACAAATGCTAAGCCTGAGCTCGGCGGCTATATCACACCAGCTAACGCTTCAAACTTCTTCAAAGCAGGTGTCACAAACGTTGTATATCTCTATGATGGTTCAGGTAACGATAATCCTCCATCAGGTGAGAAAATCCTCATCGGTGATACAGACTTGAGCAAAGATATCAGTATCATGGATGCAACAACTATCCAGCTCAATCTTGCTCATCTCTTCGAGTTAGTTCCTAACGCATTTATTGCAGGTGACACAGACGAGTCTGGCGATATCTCTGTAATGGACGCTACTTATATTCAGCTTTACCTCGCACAGGCTCCTGGTTTTGCATCAGTTGGTAAGGTTGTAGGTGGTGGTGATACACCTGTTGGTGATCACACATTCTCAGAGCTTATCGAAATGTACAACACACTCTCAGCTAAATACATTGCACTTCCATTTGATGTTTATGGTAAGGATGAAGGCTATGTTGCTGCTGGTGCTGCTCTTGATAAGTACAAGACAGTAACACTCAACCCAACTGCTGATCCTGAGCTTATTGACGAAGCTTACGAGGCATTTGCAGCTGCTTATGAGGTAATCAAGGATTACGATGAAAACGTAACTCCTCCAATGCCTGACAAGATTGATATTTACTTTACAAACAACATTGGTTGGAGTAAGGTTAACTACTATTGTTGGGGTGCTGCTAATATGACATGGCCTGGTGCTCAGATGACATTTGACAGCAAGAATGAAATGGGTCAGGATGTTTACAAGGTAACTATTGATCCATCAGTTTACCAGAATATCATCTTCAACAATGGTGCTGGCGGCGATGCTAACCAGACTGTAGATATCACTATTGACACTTCAAGTGCTAAGATTGGTTATTATATCTCAGATCCTGAGTCTTACGGTAAGAAGAGCGTAGGAACATGGAACCCATAATTTCCGCATAAAACTTTGATAAAATTGAGCAGGTCGAAAGACCTGCTCTTTTTTTGCTTTAACGAAGGTATTAACCGTAAATAGGGTGGATGCATAATATGTAACAGGCTTGGTTATGCAAGTCAAAGAATTATAAGGAGAAATATTTTTGGATACAATTGAAAAAATGATGTCTCAGTACGGAATCCAGAGGTTTCCGAATGATACATCATACGCTATGGCGTATGTACCGTTTCAGCAGTATTCGCCAAAGATGTACAGCCCTGCACAAGGCTACGAGTGCGGAACAATTTTTGAAGCTTTAAACAAGCCGTTCTGCCCTAAAGATTGCGAGGGATTTAGATGACACAACGTGAAATTATGCTCAAGAAAATCGGCACGTACAAATTTGTTTTAAAAGACCTCGAACTTTACCTTGATACCCACCCTAAAGATGAAATGGCACTGAGCAAGTATGCTGAGTATGAAGCACTCTTAAAGCCTATGGTTAAGGAGTTTGAGAGTCGTTTTGGCCCGCTGACAGTAAGTTCAGACAACGGCAACAAGTTTTTGTGGGTAAAAAACCCTTGGCCGTGGGATATAGAGGAGGATGACTGATGTTTGTATATGAAAAACAGTTGCAATATCCTGTTAAGATAAAACGTCCTAATGCTCAGCTCGCTAAAATTATCATAAGCCAGTACGGCGGTCCTGACGGAGAATTAGGAGCATCGCTTAGATATTTATCACAGAGGTTTACGATGCCTATTCAGGAACTTAAAGCTACGTTGACTGATATCGGTACGGAAGAGCTCAACCACCTTGAAATGATCGGTGCGATAGTTTACCAGCTGACAAAGGATTTATCAGAAGAGGAAATCAAAAAGAATGGCTTCGATGCGTACTTTGTTGACCATACAACAGGCGTTTATCCTGCTTCGGCATCGGGTGTTCCTTTTACTGCGGCATATATCCAGAGCAAAGGCGACCCTATAACCGACCTCCATGAAGATTTAGCTGCTGAGCAAAAGGCTCGCACCACATACGATAATATTCTTCGTTTCTGTGATGATTATGATGTAAAAGACCCTATCCGCTTTTTAAGAGCGAGGGAAGTAGTCCATTATCAGCGTTTCGGTGAAAATCTCAGAATTCTCACTGACAGATTGGATTCTAAAAACTACTATCAGTTTAACCCGAGCTTTGACAAAAAGTGTTTTAAGAAAAAGTGAATAATTCTAAATTAGAACAATACTTCGGTTAAGTGGCGGTGCCTGTCAGAAATTTCTGATAGGTGCCGTTCTCTTTTATAAAAAAATAGTTATTTTTCTTTTTTTACTATAATTTTTTAGCGTTTCTATGATATGTTAAATATGTATTTTTATTTTCAGCAGGTGAATAAGATGAAGATTGGTTTTGATAATGACAAATATTTGAGTATGCAATCCCAGCACATCCGCGACAGAATTGCTAAGTTCGGCGGCAAGCTATACCTTGAGTTTGGTGGCAAGCTGTTTGATGATTACCATGCCGCACGAGTTTTGCCGGGTTTTAAACCTGACAGTAAGCTCCAGATGCTTTTACAGCTTAAGGATCAGGCTGAGATAGTTATTGTTGTCAATGCTGATGATATAGAGAAGAATAAAGTCAGAGGTGACCTTGGTATCACATACGACCTTGATACATTAAGGCTTATTGATATTTTCAGCAATATCGGACTTTGCGTAGGCAGTGTAGTGTTAACACGTTATGCTGACCAGCTTGCGGCACAGAAATTTCAGAAAAAGCTTGAACAAAACGGAATCAAGGTTTATCACCACTACTCTATCGAGCGTTATCCGCAGGATATTGATCTTATTGTAAGTGACGACGGCTACGGCAGAAATGATTTTATTGAGACAGAGCGAGAGCTTGTTGTTGTTACTGCTCCGGGTCCTGGTAGCGGAAAAATGGCTGTGTGCTTATCTCAGCTTTATCATGAACACAAGCGTGGTATCAACTGCGGTTATGCAAAATTCGAGACATTCCCGATATGGAATCTTCCGTTAAAGCATCCGGTTAATGTAGCGTACGAAGCAGCTACTGCTGACCTCAATGATGTTAATATGATTGACCCGTTCCATCTTGAGGCATATAACGAAACTACTGTTAACTACAACCGAGATATTGAGATTTTCCCGGTCTTAAATACTATTTTTGAACAGATATTAGGCGAGTCACCATATAAGTCACCTACTGATATGGGTGTCAATATGGTGGGCAATTGCATTGTTGATAACGAGGCTGTGATTGAAGCGGCTAATCAGGAGATTATCCGCAGATATTACAACGCTATGTGCAATAACAAAAAGGGTAACTCACCTGATAATGAGGTGTATGCGCTTGAGCTGATTATGAAACAGTCAAAGCTTGACAGCTCTCACCGTAAGGTTATTGCTCCTGCACTTAAAAAGGCAGAGGAAACTAATGCTCCTGCTGCTGCAATCGAGCTCGGTGATGGTACTATTGTCACAGGTAAGACATCTGCGTTACTTGGTGCGTGTGCCGCTATGCTTTTGAATGCGCTTAAGACTCTTGGCGGAATTGATGACAGCGTACATCTTATTTCTCCTGAAGTTATCGGACCTATTCAGAAGCTTAAGGTTAATCACCTTGGTAATGTGAATCCTCGCCTTCATATTGACGAGGTGCTTATTGCGTTATCTATTTCTGCTGCTACAAGTGACGATGCAAAAAAGGCACTCGAACAGCTTGAAAAACTCAGAAATTGCGAAGCGCATTCGTCTGTTATTTTGTCACAGGTTGATACTATGATGTTCAAAAAGCTCGGCATCAATCTTACTTGTGAGCCTTGCTATCAGACTAAAAAATTATATCAGAAGTAATTGTTGTGGCACTCTCTTTGAGGGTGCCATATTTTGAGGGGATTATGAAAGAAACCGGTAAAGCTAAAATACTGCTTGGATCAGCTTTTTTTATTTGGGGTTCAATCGGCATATTTGTAAAAATGATTCCGCTTAACAGTGGGGTAGTAGCGTTTGATCGCTCGATTGTCGGTATGCTGTTTCTGCTTTTAGTGAAAGTATTGATGCACAAAAAAGTTGATATATGCGGACTGAAAGGCAGTTTACTAGAGTTGTGCGTAAATGGTGCGTTGCTCGGACTTAACTGGATATTGCTTTTTGAATCCTATAATTACACCAGCGTTGCGACTTCAACAATTTGTTACAACATAGGTCCGATGATTGTCGTGCTGTTATCGCCATTTGTGTTTAAAGAGCGACTTACTGTAATAAAGGTGCTGTGCGTTTTGACTGCGCTTTTCGGAGTAGTGTGCGTGTCAGGTGTATTTGAGCAGAGCGGAGTTAGTAGCAGTGACCTGATAGGTGTATTGTTTGGCGTAGGTGCCGCTGTTGTATATGCAATAACCGTAATCATCAACAAACGACTTGATAAAATCGATCCGCTTGATAAAGCTATAACTCAGTTTGCATCCTCAACTGTCGTTATGTTCATATACTGCTTGTTTACAACAAGGGCAAGTGAACTTAAGTTTTCGGTGATTACAATAGTGCTGTTGATAGTTGTAGGTGTTGTACACACGGGTGTTACATACACACTGTATTTTAAGTCACTTCCGAATGTAACAAGTCAGAATGTTGCGATTTTTGCTTACATAGACCCTGTTGTAGCGGTGGTGCTGTCGGCGCTTGTCTTAAGAGAAGAAATGACTGTGTCGACCATAGTTGGCGCTGTGCTTGTTATAGCGTCTGCTATATTCAGCGAAATATATGATAATAAGCAAAAGAAACGAACAAAGCAAGGGTAATTTATATATTTTGACAAAAATTTATCAATTGGTAAATACTACTTGATTTATATTGTGATTAGTAGTAAAATAATAAAGGTATATACGTTGGTATAATCCAAAGTTAACACATTTTTAGGAGGTAATTCCAATGGCAGTAAAAGTAGGTATTAACGGTTTTGGTAGAATCGGTAGACTTGCATTCAGACAGATGTTCTCAGCAGAGGGTTATGAGGTTGTTGCTATCAACGATCTTACAGCTCCTAAGATGCTCGCTCATCTTCTTAAGTACGATTCAGCTCAGGGTAAGTATGCTCTCGCTGATAAGGTTGAGGCTAAAGAGAGCTCAATCGTAGTTGACGGTAAAGAGATCACAATCTACAAAGAGCCAGACGCTAACAACATCCCATGGGGTGAGCTCGGTGTAGACGTAGTTCTCGAGTGTACAGGTTTCTACTGCTCAAAAGAGAAGTCAATGGCACACATCAACGCTGGTGCTAAGAAGGTTGTTATCTCTGCTCCTGCAGGCAACGACCTCAAGACAGTTGTATTCTCAGTAAACGAGGGTATCCTCACAGCTGATGATCAGATCATTTCTGCTGCTTCATGTACAACAAACTGTCTCGCTCCTATGGCTAAGGCTCTTAACGACCTTGCTGAGATCCAGAGCGGTATTATGGCTACAATCCACGCTTAC
>JAFUKO010000030.1 GCA_017473555.1 Ruminococcus sp.
TCTAAAAACGGAAACTATGCAGAAGGTGGCGTTCTTGCAGGTATGAACATGCAGACAAGTTCAACCACAACAACACAAACAATCGGTACATCACACTCATCAGGTGTAATGAAACATGATTATACAGTAACCGCAAACGGCGATACCACTATGGGTGAACTCGGCTTGAGCGGTAATGTTACTGTAAAAGGTGTTGATGGTGTTGAAGTAGGTACAGTAGCAGTAGATTCAGACATGACAATGACAGAACTTTTCGCTGCACTAGCTGCTTATGGAATAAGCGGAACAATTAGCGGTGGTGTAGTATCAATGTCATCTAAAAACGGAAACTACGCAGAGGGTGGTGTTCTTGCTGGAATGAACATGCAGACAAGTTCAACCACTACAACACAAACAATCGGTACATCACACTCATCTAGTGCAATTACTTGTTCATATACTATTACTGCAAACGGTAGCACAACATTTGGTGAACTTGGTATAAGTGGTTCTGCCTCTGTTTATGGTATCGATGGTGTTTCTCTTGGTTCTGTTGCGGTTGGTAGCGATATGACAATCGATTCCTTCTTGGCAGCATTGGCTTCTTATGGCATAGAAGGTTCTATGTCAGGTGGTATAGTCTCACTCTCTTCAACTAATGGAGCTTATGCAACAGGTGGAGTAATAACGGCTCTGGGTATAGGTACAACAAGTAGTACTTCTGTTCAAACAACTGGTACTAGTACAACTGGTTCTGCGCAAAACTTTAATACTGTTACAACAAGTACTGAATACCCAACTCTTACTAGAACAATCTTTACAACTAGTACTCTTGTAACAACTACACCTATTATTGGTTCTCAAACTGTAACAATTGAACAAACAATTACGACTACCCAACCTGTTATTGGGTCACAAACTATTATCGTTACCCATACACATACTTGTACAGAGGTTGTCGGTGGTACTAGTACAATTTACCAAACTCATACAATAGTTGATACTGTTCCTGTAATTGGTTCGCAAACTGTTATTGTTACTCATACCCACGTCGTAACTGAGCCGGTTATTGTGCCTGATGCGCAAGTATTGTCGGTGACAACTCCAGTAACGTATACTGATGTTAGTTATTCAAATAAAACTATTACCCTATCAGGAACAAAAACTGTTACAATAACAGGTTCGGAAGTTGTAGAGGGAGCTGTAACACAAACTATTATTACTACTTATACAACTACAGTAACTACTCCTATTACTGAAACTAGAACTGTAACAGCTTTGGTAACGCAAAGTAATTGTAATAACATTCAATTAGGTGATACTACTACTTGGGAGGAAAACGGACCTGGAGAGATGAATGGCTATGGTCTCTATATTTTATACAATGGTGGTAGCTCGGGCAGTAGCTATTCTATTGTTGGTGAGACAACTTATGATGGTGATACTTATATTTCATCTTTACTCAGCGCCATGAACTCAGCCGCTCAAGCCGCGGGTGCTCCAAGTTACGTTTATTCGATCAATTCATCTGGACAAATTGTTTCAAGTAATTCTAATTGGCTATTTGCAGGGTCGGCATCATCTGCGTTAGATTTTAACTCTGATGTGCCTCCTACTGCTATTAATTTAGGTTCAGCGCTAACACCAACCACTGTAACAACAGGATATGATAAAACAACATATACTCACACTACTACATCAACATCTGACGGTAGTGCGCCAATGACTGTTTATTTTGAAGGAACATCCGTAGTATCATACAACCTAACAACAGTTGTTCCTGTAGTAACTGGTACGGATGAGGTTACGCTTAAAGCTATCGGATACGTCACGGTCGATTCCGTCACGACGACGACCCGAACGGTGACGACGTACACAACCCATACGGTCGAAAAGACGACAACGAAACCCGTCACCCACAAAATAGTTACGTCGGATGTCATACCGACGTACACATACAAGACTGTCACTCACCAGTCTACGACTACACACGTCGTCGAGAAGACAACAACGACGGTCATCACGGATACCATCAAACAGGTGTTCACAGTCGAGCATACTACAACCGCTCCGATAACGCATACAATTATCGGTACCTGTGTTGTAGAAACGACGACGTATAAGATAACGACAACGACATCATCTATGACAATGACTGGAGATACATTATTCAGTCAGCTGGGTTCGAGTGCCTCGGTCACAGTCTACCATAATGGAGCTTCGCATACCGTCACGGGTAGCGGAAATCAGAGTGTCAATGATTTCTTAACGGCTCTGGCAGGATTCGGAATATCGGGAACCATCTCTGGCGGGGTGGTCACTTTGACCTGCGATAAAGGTTCGTATATTACAGCCGCATCTGGTCTTGGTCTAAGCTCTGCTTATACAACACAAACCCATACGATTACTACAAACGACGGTGCTGGCGATCAACTCACTGCAACCACAACTTCTGCAATGACTTCTGCTACAACATTCACAAAACTTGGCGGAAGTGCTACATTTACAGTTGTATCCGATGGCGTACAACATGTTGTTTCAGCTAGTGGTAATCAAACTGTTGGTGATTTAATATATACCTTAGCAGGTTTGGGAATCAAAGCAACTATCTCTGGCGGAGTCTTAACCCTAGAAGGTGATGAACAAGCTTGGGTAACAGGTTCTACTGGTGTATTCAATATGGGTTCTGCTTATTCAACAACAGTTCATACAATCACAACAAACACAGCTGGTAATCAACAAAAATACGATACAACCGATGCGATGACAACTGACACGTTATTCTCAACAATCGGCGGTGGCGGAACTATGGTTGTAGTTCAAGATGGTGTTGAATACTCAATCACAATGAGTGGCGACCACAAGGTTGGCGATTTACTCACAGCGTTAGCTGGTTATGGTATAGCAGGAACAATTGTAGATGGGGTCTTGACTCTTCAAGGTAGTGATACTGCCTATGTATTGAGTAATTCAATAAGCGGATTGTTATTCAATACAGGTGAAGATGTAACATACGATTCAACAACTCACACAATCACCGCAAATACCGCATCAGCAGAACAAAACTTTGATACAGTAATAACTACTGCAACAAGGTTCTGGGAACGTGGTATGTCAGGAACAGGAACAATTACTGTTATTGACGAAGGCGTTGAAAAGAGTGTTTCTGTCGGTGCAAATGATTCAATAGATGATTTGATATCATCATTAGCAGGTGTTGGAATCAAAGCATCTGTATCAGGCGGTAGAATAACCTTTGAAGGTGATGGTGAAACATTTATTTTAGATATAAGTTCAAACTTAGTGTCAGCTCTTGAATTAGGTTCAACAAACTGGGATACAACTACCCACACAATCACATCAAACACAAGTTCTGATCAACAATTACAAACAATTTATGAAACTGCTACAGGTGCAACTACATTAGGTGATTTACGTCATTGGGATGGAAGTGCTTTAGGTAGTTATGAGTTTGTATTGGATACTATTTCTGATGCAGGAAATGAAAGTGTTACTCTGAACTTCTCTGCTGGCACAACTCTGCATGATGTAATCGATAGGTTAGCCGATTATGGTATCAATGCAAATATTGATTCGGCTGGTCGATTCACAATGAGTAGTTCTTCACTAACTGATTTTGATGCAGGTGGTGCTGTTGGTACATTCTTAATGGGTGCTTATACTAAGAAATATGACGAAGGTAAATTGACTCATACAAGTACTAACCTTATCCAAGAAACGGTTGTAAGAATGGATGAGAATACCAAATTCTCTGACATTGGTATCACAACAGGTGATATTTTACTTCACATAGATGGTGATATTCACACAATTCATATCGATACTAATGATACTGTTGGTTCGTTTATGCAGAAGTTGGAAGATTATAACATAGAGGCAAGTATAATTGATGGGCAACTCTCTCTTCGTGGTGAACACGTTGTTTATACTTCCGCTCCAGATACAGGTGCTTCTAACATTATCGATAAGATGAACATCGGTTTTGATGATTGGAATCTCGGTTCATTCTCTCAAACTAGTGAATGGTTAACTGATACTGAAATTCGTGATGATAGAATTACTGGTGATACAAGATTGGTTGATTTACAAGACGAAGACGGTAATTCATTGAATATTACTACAGGTGAATATGTTGTTTACTCAAACGGTGTAAGAACTGTTGAAACAGTTACGGCTGATACAACTATTGACGATTTCATCACAACAATGTCAACTTATGCGATGGTTGCTGAAACTAATAGTTCAGGTCAATTAGCTGTTGGTGCTCAACACAATTCATACCTAGCAACTTCTGCCTCTGCTGGGGATGATACCAACTTGATTGACATATTATTCGCTGAATGGAATTTTGTTAATATTTATACTTCTAATAACTTAGATATTCCAGAAGACGTTACAATCGCTATTAGTGAAACAACTAAATTAGCTGATATCAATGAAGGTGCTTACGAAGACGGTAATTTCGTTATCACTAAAGATGGAGTTCAAACTGTTGTTTCGCTTACTGCTGACGATACTGTTGGTACTTTGATGGATGAGTTAGAACTATTTGGGTTTGAAACTGTAATAAATGATAGCGGTCAATTAATCGTTAAAGGTACAAATGCTACTCTATCCAATTACACAGGTCCGAATAAAGCTAGTAATATCTTAGATATTATGAATATAACATCAGATGAATGGGTTCAAACAGAAATCTTCCATAATGATTGTTTGGAAACTTCCGATGTTGTTACAACTTGGACAAATGCAAGTGAAGAAACATTACTTGAAAACCTTGATATTGTTTGGACTGACCCTGCAACAAATGTTGTTGGTGATTTGATGGTGACTGTTGACGGTTCAACAAGCGCTATTCACATCGATGCGGGAGAATCTATTGGTTCTTTAATCGAAAAATTCCGCTCACTTGGTTTAGAAGCTAGTATTTCTAATGGTAAATTGATTGTTCAAAGTGGTTACAAAGATTTTGTAATAGAAACTGCTGGAACTACTTCTAATATCATTAATGATTTTGGACTTACTTACAATGCTGATATGGGCGGATATGTTGCCAGCGTTGCCGTTTGTGAACAAACAACTACTCGTGTTGAAGATAGAGCTCTTTCTGCTTCTAGTTATGCAAGTGACTCAACTCTTATGAGTCTATTAAATATTACGAATGGTACTCTATCTGTTTATAGAAATGGTGAAAAAGCTACTATTCTTGTTAAATCAGATGAAACCTTCGGACAACTTCGTTCTCGTATCGCTACTGCGTTTGCAGATGTTGATATTGAGTTTGAAGATGGTTACTTGAAGTTCTATTCTAATACAGGTGAGTCTGTTGAAGTTGGTTCAACTACTGATACTTCTAACTTCTCTGCAATTTGTGGTTTGACTAACGATAAATCTGGTACTGTTTACTCTGCAAGAGAATTGTATAGTGTTAACTCTGCTTCAAAAATCACTACTGCAGGTCTTTTCCGTCGTGATGATGTTACAGAAGGTACATTTATTATTGGTGATGCTACATTTACAATCGATGAAAATACTACTATGCAGAATTTGATTTCTCAAATCAACTCATCTGAAGATGCTAATGCGGTTGCATACTGGGATTCTGTTGATGGTAGATTAGTGCTTACTTCTCGAACTACAGGTTCTTCATTCA
>JAFUKO010000031.1 GCA_017473555.1 Ruminococcus sp.
GGAAATTTTTGCGTGGATACTATAGTTTTTACATTTTGTTTATAGATTTCAAAATATTGTATGCTATGATTTTTATATAGGAGAAAGGGCGTGAAAATGTGAAAAGAATAATTGCACTTATTTTAGTTGTCGTGTCTTTAGCTCTGCTCACTGCGTGTGCAAAGACGAGTGACTACACCTTAGAATACGGTGAGTCGGAAATGTATACAAAAGAAGATATTGAATCTGCCGCTAAAACGGTTTTAGATGAGTTTAACACTTTTGACGGTTGCGTTTTGTATTCGCTGACATATGCAGGTGACGAAAAGTGCACTAATGAACTGTCATATGTGAACTCGCTCAAAGACGATAAGGGAGAAGAGTTTGTAGACTGTCTTGTGTTTGAGTCTGAGTTTCGTTCTCCGATTAAAGGTGGCGGTGCGTGGACAGCAAATAGCATTTACACCTGGTCGTGGTATCTCGGACGAGAGAAAGACTCAGAGTGGGTTCTGTTAACGTACGGTTATGCGTGATGATTTATAAAACAAGGAGATGGTTTTTGTGAAAAAGATTAGTTTGCTTTTAGCGGTTGTTATTTGTGTTGCAACATTTTTTTGTGGATGTGGAACGAATAACGATGAGGTTGTGTTAAAGACAGGTAATTATGATTCTATAGGTATGGGTCACGTAGAGGGTCCTGAAGAATTTATTGCCGACCCTTGTCTTTACTTGGATACAGAGGAGATGACGTTTATTTACAGTTTTAGTCCATCAATGTCGTACGCTGAGTATGGTACTTATACTGTTCAAGATGGAACACTAATAGCTAGTGCACCAATTGGAAAGACATATATTTTTGAAATCAAGGATGAAGAAACTCTGGCTATCGTTGACAATGACGGAAACATATTAGAAGAGTTTGTGTATACAGAAATTGAATGATAGTACAAACAAAAACGGCGTACCATATTTCAGGTACGCCGTTTATTCTTAGTCTTATGTGATTTCTACGGGGATTTCGCCATGTTCCTTTTCGTAGCGTGCGACAGCTCGCTTGAGGTATTGCTCAATTTCTTTGTTGGCAGAGCGACCCTCGGATTCTGCGATGTAACGGAATTTTTGGAACAGCAGTCTGTCAACTCGTAATGTGTATCTCAAAAGCTTATCTTTCATAAAAGCACCTCAAATGTTGTGATGTTATTATGGCATAATTATAGTGGAAATATTGCGTCACTGCGAAAACGGTGGTATAATGACGCATAAATGACGCATAATATTTGAGGTTGGTTTATGAATAGTTGTACTTTTTTCGGACATTCTGATGCTCCCAGTGAGATTTTGCCTGTACTATACGATGTGATAACAGATTTGATTACAAATAAAAATGTAAGAGTATTTTATGTGGGTGTTGAGGGAAACTACGACAGGCTGTGTTACAGAATTTTGAAGGATTTAGAGAATGAGTTTACGTTTATAAAAATATACAGAGTGCTTGCATATTATCCAAAAGACAACACAAGCTCTGTTGACAGCATTTTTCCTGAGGGAATTGAGAGAGTGCCTAAAAGAGTTGCAATTTCATACAGAAATAAGTGGATGATAGCAAAGAGCAATTATGCTGTTACCTATGTAGTGAGAACAATTGGCGGTGCGTATAAGTTTGAAAATATTGCGATTAAGAGAGGTTTGAATGTCATAAATATATCAAGACGATGACAAACAAAAACGGCGTACCGTATTTCAGGTATGCCGTTAGTTGTTTATTTATGGTTTGTTTTATACGGACGACCATTGGTCGCCCCTACAATGGGTGAAATGAAAGCAGAAACACTCGATTGCTCGAACACTCGGTCGCTTAGATATCACGCCTTCGTCGTCGCAAAGCCTCTTGATTTGATTTTTCTGGACGAAAAATCGTCATATATTGGCTTGCTCCTCCTCTCCCCAAAATCATAGATTTCGGGGACCCCGAATTTTTCCGCTACTCCTCAAAAGTCCAC
>JAFUKO010000032.1 GCA_017473555.1 Ruminococcus sp.
AGAGGTTGGGAAGACCCGTTTACGGGTAGTAAGTAACAATCGCAAGTGTCAGACCGAAAAAATGCGCCTTGAGGCGCTGCTAACCACAGAGCCTTTCAGGCGCATCTGAAATACCACCGGCTTAGCCGGTGGATTTTTATTATACAGCTAAATAGGAGTAAACATAAAATCATGTTAAAATTTCTTCAAATACTATGATAACGCAAATAATTTCAGCCTACCGTGTTCATAACACGATAGGCTGTTTAGTTATAGATTAATTACCTTTAGCGATAAAATCTCCTTCTTTAATTTTATCAAATTCCTCTGTATCAATGATTATCCATCCATCTCGACCTTCGTCAATAGTGTGGTTATGAACGTTTGATTCGAGATTGCTGAAAAATGTACTTTTAATAAGCGGATCGGTACCACATGGCACTACATCAAGAGCTTTAACAGTCTGGATATTGTCACCAATTTTCAGCTTGATAGAATCGCCTTTTTGAATTTACATTTAAGTGCAAATCCCTGTAGAACAGCTTTGTTTTTTACCTTTATTGCACGAAGAATAAAAATCGGAGGATTCTTCGGCATCTGGAAGACTTCCTGTGCCACAAAAACATCTCCGTTATCAAGCTCAATGGTTTTTAAGAATCTGTCACAAACTGTATCTCTGAGTTTCAGCAAAGCCTGAGCTTTTTCAAGAGGCATACTGTGCTCATCACTATAGCTATAGTTTTTCTCCATAACAGAAAGATACTCGTCTTTTTCAACCCATGCGTTTTTTGCAGATATGAACTGCAAAATTGCCATATGACATTTTTGACACAGAGTGCCGTCAGACAGGATGTGTGTGTAGTTTCTGTCAAGCAATTTTACTTTGTTACCACATAAAGAGCAAGTACCACTGTATCTTATTTTTCGAAGTTCTTTATCGTTCATAGTGTTAGAGTTCTTTCTTGTAACTGAATCAATTAAGCTCAACATCATATCCCGCTAAAAATAGCTGAATATTTGTAGCGTCCATAATTTGAATACTGCCATTGTCGTCAACATCAGCAGCTTGTTCAATAAATACATCTAAAGTGTAGCTTGCGAGATGCAGCTGAATTGTTGTGACATCCATAATGTTAACTGTGCCATCGTTGTTTACATCACCCGGAATATACTCAGGCACAAACTTAGCATAAAGACTCATATCTTCTGTGATTGGAGCGTTTGTATCAAACTTGTTGATTCTCTCAGGTTCTGTGTACCAACCTTCAAATATCATACCCTCTATGCCAGGTTCAGCAGGTGTGTAAGTTTCGCCATCAGCTACTCCTATTGTGATTAGTGGTTCTGAATCTGTGAATACATAAAGAGATACAAGGTGCTCCTTCACAAATTTGGCATAAAGGTCAACATCAGAAGTAACTGTAAATGGCACTTCGATCTTGTTGATAAATTCAGGTTCTGCGTACCAGCCGTCAAAAATCATACCTTCTTGATATGGCTCTTCGATTTCGTAAGTGTCACCATCTTTTACATAACCTGAACCGATTGGAAACTCAGCATCAGGGAAGAGCCAGATAGAAACAGTGTGCATTTCGCTGTATGGGATAAGCTTAGCGTAAACAGCAAAATCGTCATTAACAGGTAATTCAGGGTTATAAGGCTCTGTGAGTTCTACATCATAGAACCAGCCGTCAAAGTACATATCTTCAACTTCGAGGTCAGGAATATAGAAATACTCACCTTTTTCTACCTCGTAGTAATCTGTATAGAAATATTCCTCAGGCTTGTATGTTGTGATAATAGCTACATCATCATAAGAGATAAGGCGAGCATAAAGGTGTACGTCACCCTCGATAGGCTGTGAAAAATCATACTCTGTTGTTAGTTCAGGGTCAGCATACCAGCCTGTGAAGAACTTGAATGTATCATAATAGTCAGGGTCTGGGACATTTACATAATCACCGATAACTGCGTCTTCTATTGCGTACGGAAACTCAGGATCATCAGTGTACATATAGATAGTTACAATATCTTCTAACGGAACATATCTTGCGTATAATCTGAGGTTTGATGATTCAGCATCCATAAAATCATACTCATTGACGAACTCAGGCTCAGTGTACCAACCAAATAATGTGTAGCCATCTCGCTGTATGTATTCTGGTGTGCTTGGGATTTCTCCAACTTTATTTAAGATGAAATCATAGTTGTCATCAAAGCCATAGTCACAGATGATAGAACACAGATCTTCATCGTCAACAGTCTCAAAAGTCTTGTAAAGCGTGATTATTCTGTAATCATCGCTTACAGTATACTCGACTTCTTCATCATCGATAGCAACATCATTTACTCTGATGTAAGAGTTATTTTCGCCTGCGAATAAATTAATCTCTACAGTATATGAAACACCATAGACAAAAACGTCATTGTCTGGGTCAAGTACGTTGCCAAATTCATCTATCCATCGGATACCATTGTAGTAACCATCACCGAACCACTGTGCTATATCGTGATAGCTTTCAGGCAGATAAATACCATAGTCAGGTGACTGCCCTTCAACAGGTGTGCTGACATCATAAACATCAACAACTAGAATGTCAATAGCAGCAGATGCTGAGAATGGAATAATTGAGCAAAGTATCATAGTGACTAACACTAAACTCAAAATTTTCTTTGTAAACTTCTTCATAAAATAACCTCCATTTACATTTTTACGCATACATTATACATGTAAAATATATATTTGTCCCCACACAAATCAAATTTTTAGTGGGGGAAACAGCAAAAAAGTGTGGGATTTGGTGTGGGAATAGGAAAGAGCCCGTCGTCTGACAGGCTCTTTTGTTATACGTTGGCTTTTTGTGAAATTATTTGAGCAATTTCTCTTAACTCTTTTCTTGAAGATACACCGAGTTTTGAATATAAATTCTTGTTGTGGTATTTGAGTGTATTTTCTTTTATGTTGAGTGTACTCATAATTTCTTTTGTTGTTTTTTTATCAACATACATTTTATATATGCTAACTTCAGTAGCAGTAAGTGTTTCCAGTTGCTTTTCAAAATATTCGCATTTTTCAATCAGCTCAGTAGATAACGCTTCACTCTCGACAACAGTGTCTGTATCTTCACAAATAACATCTGTTGTATCGTTCTCGATTTCTACAGGAACGTTTTCAGCAATAACTATTGGAGTAGCTTCTTTTACTTCAATTTTTGCTTTTGAAATCATCCATTCGTTTTCCTGTATCATAAGATGTAGAGAAAGTAAAAACAGCTCAGTGATTATATAAGACACTGAAAGAATTTCAAAATCGATTCTTACAATTTGCTCCAGCATCCATACTCCGATGTTCATAAAAACGGCTGATGCAAGGATTATTGCTCGAATCGCAGTGTTTATCTTACGTTTAATTATGGAATAGATAATTGTACCTATCATTGTCGAGAAGTATGTTAGCAGATAGAACAGGTATACACAATGCCAACTGCCGTATTCTTTGATAAGAACAGTTGCACCGTTTATCGTATCAAGTGAAACTGATTTGTAGTAAATATCAAGATATCCAGGACTCGCCGCTATGAGGAATACTACTATGCTAGTTAGAATAAATCCTGATGTCAAAAACTTATTAAATCTGACATTACAGTGATTCTTAATTATCATTAACATAGCCAGCGGCAAAACAGCTGAGCCGAGATAAGCGATTCTGTTAGCAAGTAACGCTTCTTCGAGTGTCGTAGAAATAGAAAGCGAAAAATATCCCGCGTTAACTATAAATACAGATGCAAAAAGAGTTGCATACCACATTTCTTTTTTCTTTAAAAGTGTGCAGTACCCAATCAGTAGTAATAAAGAAAGTACAGTCGTAACACCGTACACTATAGCGACACTTGAACTTTTCGCTCCAATAGTATCACAGCCACCAAGTGTAGTTAACAGCAAAGCTAGAAACGGTGCTGTAAGATAAGCTTTTTTCATATGTAAACTCCTTGTGAGTGATAATTTTGTAAATCCCACACTAAAACCCACACTAATTTAGTAAAAAAGTGTGATTTCCCACACCTAAAAGTTAGGTTTGTGTGGGGACAAATCAAATAATGTAGATATAATATAATTGCAAGAATGTTGAAGGAGGTTATAGTTCTTGCCTTTTTCATTATGAAAAAGGGGTATCCTATTTATGTGTTGTTTTGATAAGTGACATAAAGCTCTCAGTATCGCTGCAACGAAAACTGAGACCACCCAACAATCTACAATCTACAATTATAATTATTTTATCATATATTTTAAAGTTAGTCAATTGAAATACAGAAACGATAGATAAGTGTTGTATATTCAATATAGAAGGAGGTCTTGTATGAAAAATAAAACAACTGCGAAGTACAAGATTGTACCCGAAGTTTCAGGAAACAGGTACTACTTTTTCTGTGATATTTCCGGTGCCCTTGTTTGTATAACAAAACCATACAAGGCAAAGTCACCTGAAAAAGAATTATTACTCGCTTGGGAATTTGAAGGAAAAGAGCACTTTAACAAGTGTCACAAATGTGGTAATTGGGTAACAAACGTTATGTATAACGCAGATGTTCTCGAGTGTGTCGATTGCGCACCTTGGGAAGCAAAACCAAATTTTTGCAAATTCTGTGGCGAGGCTGTTACAGGTGATGAAGATATTTGCCTTAGGTGTGGTCAACATCTAAGGTATCAGGGGAGTGACTTGAGTGCTTAGTACATATGAAACTACAAGAATTGAAAGTATGGAAGAGTTCGGTTTTGGTCCGAATGAAATGAAAAAATACAAAGTCTGCTCTCATTGCTACACTATCACAAGTACCGAACTCGACATTTGTCCTGTTTGTTTGGCCGAATTGCCAGAGTACACATTGTATGAAAAGTACGCACAAAATCATTTTTCTTGTCCTCACTGTAAAACAGTTTTGTCAAACGATTGCAGATATTGTCCGCAATGTGGCGAACACTTGTTGTATTGATTACAAGTTGGTTGAGAACAAAAAAAGGATGTGAATTATGGGACTAATTAAAGCTGGGCTTGGCGCAGTCGGTGGAGTGCTTGCCGACCAATGGGTAGAACTATACTATTGTGAATCACTGCCGAGTAGGGTTTTAGTGAAAAGAGGAGAGAAACAAGTTAGCTCGAACTCGTCCAATACAAAAGGTCACGTAAATGTAATCTCGAATGGTTCTGGAATAGCTGTAGCCGATGGTCAGTGTATGATTCTCACTGATCAAGGTAAGGTTATAGAAGTTTGTGCAGAGCCCGGAGTATTTACATATAACGATTCTACTGAACCGAGTATATTCACAGGAGAGCTCACTGATAGCATAAAAGAAAGTTTTAAAACCATTGGCAAACGTATGGCTTTCGGTGGGGATACAGGAAAAGACCAGAGGGTTTATTACGTCAACACTAAAGAGATTATGAACAACAACTTTGGTTGTAGAAATTCCTTTTTGTTCGATGTTGTAAATAAAAAGATGAATTACAAAAGAACCATACAGGTTAGTTGCAGAGGTGTATATTCTTTTAAAATCGTTAATCCTCTTGTTTTCTATAAAAACGTCAGCGGCAATGTACTACACGAGTATCGTACATTTGATGTTGTACAGCAGATGAGAGACGAAATTTCCGATGCACTTCAACCTGCATTTGCGAAACTTTCAGAGTTGGAACTTCGACCATCGCAGATTCCTGCACACACGCAGGAACTGAAAGATGCGCTTAACGAGGTTCTCAAAGAACTGTGGATAGAATATCGCGGTATAAAGTTGGAATCAATTGCATTAAATCCACTTGTCCTTGAGTACAACGATATGGTGAGTGTAAACAAGTTGGAGGATGCTTTAGCAACCGGTTTAGCCCCATCAGTAATGGCAGGCAGAATGATAGACGCTACTTCTAAAGCTGTCCAAATTGCATCAGAAAATGCTACAGCTAATACAACAGGGGTTGCTGTCACGCTTGCTACCAATAACAGTTGGAAATGTCAGTGCGGTGCAACAACAAACGGCAAATTTTGTCGGGAATGTGGTACAAAAAGACCCGAAGCTGAAGAGTGGAAATGTACTTGTGGTGCTATAAATAAAGGAAAGTTTTGTCAGGAGTGTGGCACCAAAAAAAACGACATCAGAGCTACTTATAAATGTGATAAGTGTGGTTACATACCGCCTGATCCTCACAATCCGCCAAAATTCTGTCCTGAGTGTGGCGATGCTTTTAATGATAATGATAAATCATAATTAAAATATATTATATACAGGAGGTAAATTATGGGTTTATTTGACAAGAAATACTGCGATATTTGCGGTGAAAAAATCGGTCTGCTTGGCAACAGAAAGGTTGAAGATGGCAACATCTGTTCAAAATGCAACAAAAAACTCTCACCATTATTTAACGAGAGAAAACGTTCTACTGTTGCTGAGATTAAGGAACAGCTTGAGTACAGAGCTCAGAACGAAGTTATGCTTAAACAGTTCAACCCAATGAAAACTTTCGGTGCAGACAAGAAAATCTACATTGATTTAGCACAGAGAAAGTTTTGTGTAGAAAGTGGCTCTAACTGGAGGGACAAGAATCCTGACCTGATTGAGTTTTCACAGGTAATGTCTTGCGACCTTGATATTAAGGAGCACAGACAGGAACTCTATACAAAAGATGCACAGGGCAATAATAGAAGCTACACACCACCTAGATATAAGATTGAATATGAATTTGAGATGCACATTGGTGTAAACTCACCATACTTCTCAGAGGTTGTTTTCGACCTTACTGACTATGTACATCGTCCTGATAGTCCATACACAGATATGTATCGTCAGTATGAAGCACAGGCTAACGAAATCAAGATGATTCTCACTGGTCAGGGTATCGGTATGCAGGGTGGTTATGGTGCACCACAGCAGCCACTTTACGGACAGCCACAGTATGGTATGCCAACACAGCCACCAACACCTGAAATGATGGCACAGCAGCTTGTTAATGCTCAGGCATACGCAATGCAACAGGCGGCTAACAATATGGGTCAACCACCAGTGTATGGCCAGCCACAACAAGCTCCTTATGGCACACCTCAACAGCAAGGCTACGGACAGCCACAGTATGGCGTACCACAGCAGCCTACACCTGCAAATATTGTTTGTGATAAATGTGGATGGATTAACCCACAGGGTGCAAATCCACCTTCATTCTGTCCGATGTGTGGCGACCCTATCAACTTTAATGATATGAGATAATCATAAATTATATTTATTTTAGAAAGGAAGTTTACTATGAAATTATTTAAATCTACTTTAGCTATTTTAATGGCACTTTTAATGGTGTTATCACTTGCAGCTTGTGGTGAAGAAAAACCTGCTGATAATAATGGTGCTGACACATCAAAGACCGATAAGGTTGAAGGCTTCAAAGAGACAAAAATTGAGCTCGATGAGTGCACTATCAACGTTTTAGGTTGCGAGAAAATCAAGGACTACGACGAAAAACCTGCAATCAGAGTTTGGTTTGATGTTACTAACACAAGTGACGAAACATGCTACACAAACTATAACTACGAGTTTACTGCAACTCAGGATGGCTATGAGTTAACAGATACAAGTGCTTATTACGAGATAGCTGTTGATGCTGCTGATGCAGGTTTACTTGAAATCCGTCCGGGCGTTACAATCAGAACTTGTGAAGAGTATAACTTCAAAGAAGATGGCGGTACAATTATCGTTGGTTTCAATAATTACTACAGCGAAGAAGAGCCTGTAACAATTAATTTTGACCCTAAGAACCTTCCTGGTGCTCCAAAGGAAGAATTTGTAATCGAAAAGGTAGCTGACCCACAGTGGGTTAAAGACCTCAATGCTGAAGGTGTATACGAAGCTTATGATGTGAAATATGACATCAAGATTGAAAAGTGTGAGTTTGTAGAAGGTTATGAAGGCGAAAAACTTATCAGAGTTTATTACGATTTCAAGAACAATTCTGCTGAAGAAGAATCATTCAGCATGAATGTTACACACAGTGCTTTTCAGGATGGTATCGAGCTTCCAATCAGCTATCCAAAGGAAAAAGTTGCTGAAGACGAAAACTAAACAGTAGAAGTTGAACCTGGTAATTCCATTAAACTTTCTTATAGCTATGAGCTCAGAACTGACCGCCCTGTTGAAATCGACCTAAGAGATTTAAATGGTACAGGTG
>JAFUKO010000033.1 GCA_017473555.1 Ruminococcus sp.
CCGCGTGCGACAGCACCCACAGATTACAATCCGTCGGGTACGGCATTTATGACGTACCGTTTGCGATTTATAACATCAACGTGTCATTTTCGGGAGGGGAAACCCCTCCCCTACAATTTATATTATACGTTTTTGCCACACCCGTAGGTATCGGCGATTCTCGATATTGTACCAAATCGTAGGGGTCGGCGACTCGACGACCCGCGTGCGACAGCACCCACAGATTACAACCCGTAGGGTACGGCATTTATGACGTACCGCAAATATCATAGCACAACAAAAGCCCTGAGTGAAAACTCAGGGCTTTTTATTCGGACGAACACTGTTCGCCCCTACAATAAATATCACTTCATAATACCTGTTGTGTACTTGTACGCGAGGACTCTCAGGCACGCTCTGTGCAATGTTGTCTTATCGATTGTGCCGTCGTTTACTGCATCTAAAATATCAGTGTAAGCATCTTCGATATTATCAACCATAATAAGGTCATTACCAGCAACCACAGCCTGAACGTAAACGCTCTTGTTATCAGCATAGTAGCTGTAATCAGCGTTGTTGAGGTTGTCTGTCATAATAAGACCTGTAAATTTAAGGTCATCCCTCAAAGTCTTGTGGATATCAGCTGACAGAGATGCAACACACTTGTCATCAAGAGCAGTATGCAATACATTTGATACAAGAACACAGTGTGCGCCTGCGTTGATACCTGCCTCAAATGGCTTGTAATCAGTAGAAACAAAGACAGACTCTTCTCTGTCATCGACAACAACGCTCTCGTAAGAATCAGGGATTGTGCCGTAACCCGGGAAGTGCTTGAGTGCAACAGACACACCCTTGCTCTGGCTTAATGTAGTAACCTCACTTGCGTACTTTGATGTTTCGTCAACAGTACCGCCCAGTGAGCGTGAGTACATAATCTGTGTGTAGTCCTCAGCCATATCGAGCACAGGTGACAAATTCATATTGATGCCGACAGATTTGAGCATCATAGCTTTGCTCGCTTCATTGTCTTTCACAGCGTCCAAGCCACCCTCTACGTAAACATCACGAGGGGATGAAAACTCGTACTCAGGGAAAGCCTCCAGATCGCTCAGTGTAGTCACAGCACCGCCCTCTTCTTCAACAGCCATAATCATAGGAGTTGAAGCGTTAGACTGATACTTATCGATAGCAGACTTGATTTCGTCTGCACTCATATAGTAGAAATTATCGTCATCATAGTAGTAACCCGACAGAGCGTATCTTGTCATCATAGTTTCTGCTGTTTCATCAACAGGACAAGAGCCAACGATAAGCTGACCAACCATCTGCTCAGTAGTCATCCCCATCATATACTCATACGCCTTGTCATAATTTGCAGAGAAAATTCCGCCGTCCATAAACTCAGCAGGACATTTAGTAGTAGCCTCTGTAGGTTTTTCATTTTTGTTATCTGTCTTAACCGTAGTTGGAGCTATCTGGTCAACAGTCGCCTCGTTCTCCTTAGTCACACCGATAAAGTAGAACAAGCTGATTGAAAAAAGAATAGCCGAAATCAGAATAATAACCACACTGGTAATCCAAAACTTCTTCATTTTAGCCTCCCAAAATCCTATATTTTACCATTTAATTCGCAATAAGAAATATATCTATACTGATACATCGTGATTATAACACTAAATATTGCAATTTTCAACACTTATATTACAAGATATTGACTTTTACGACAATTTAATATATCATTCTAAAGGTTATGGAGGGATAAGATGAACAAAAGAAAACTGCTTTCAAATATAGTATTGCTAACAGCGGCTCTGGTGTGGGGATTTGCGTTTGTATTTCAGGAGCAGGCGGCACAATACGTCGGCACATTCACCGTCAACGCAACCCGCTCTTTAGTTGCAACCGTTGCGTTAATTCCGCTGATACTTTTCACTTCTAAAAAAAGCGGTCGCCCTATCTTAGAGCGCACAAAAACTGACCGCAATTTAATGATAAAATCAGGTGTGCTATGCGGTACATTCCTATGCCTTTCGTCATCACTCCAGCAGTTCGGCATTTCTATCTATCCTGATGATGCGGCTGTGTCAGCAAGAAGCGGATTTATCACCGCACTTTACGTTATAGTTGTGCCGATAATCGGCGTGCTGTTCTTCAAGCGAAAGGTTAACATCACGGTTTGGATAAGCGTATTTGTAGCGGTAGCGGGACTTTACCTGCTGTGTGGCACAAACGGAATCTCAGGAATATACTTAGGCGATGTGCTCGTACTGTGCTGTGCGGTTTCGTTCTCGTTACAGATATTGTGCGTTGACCACTTTATCGACAGAGTAGACTCGATTAAGCTCTCAGCCATCCAGTTTTTCACCTGCGGTGTTGAGTCACTGATATTGATGTTTATTTTTGAAGACCCTACTATGTCAGACATTATGCTTGCATCAAAAGCAATTTTATACCTCGGTATAATGAGTTCGGGCGTTGGCTACACTCTACAGATTATCGGACAAAAGTATTCCGACAACCCGACCGTCGCATCAATTCTGATGAGTCTTGAGTCGGTGTTTGCGGCACTCGGTGGCTGGCTAATTATGGGCAAAGCTCTCTCAGGTGTTGAGATAATCGGCTGTGTGGTTATGTTCTTTGCTATCGTCTTAGCCCAGCTCCCTGCAAAAGAAAAGTCAAAAGAATAACACCATATACAACATCAATCGTAGGGGTCGGCGAAATCTCTGACCCGCGTGTGACAACACCCACAGATTACAATCCGTCGGGTACGGCATTTATGACGTACCGTTTGGGTTTTATAACATCAACGTTTCATTTCGGGACGGGAAACCCGTCCCCTACAATTTTAATCACGCATAAAACAAAAGGCACTCAAGTTTAAACTTGGGTGCCTTAACTTTTGTCTGTTATTTACTTATAAATTCTGATGAACGGACCGTCGCTTGGGTTGAGCCAACCTAGCAGTTTGATGATATCATCGTGTGAAAGACCGATACCGCCCCAGTTTGTCGGAGCATAGCTTACGTGAATAAACTTAGCACAGCCCTGACCATGGTCAACAGGGTCACGGTTGTAGTTGAACACGATAGCGTACGGATAAGATTTTGTAAACTCGTACAGCCACTGAGCAGATGTCCAGTCCTGAGAGTCGGTTGTGTCCATCCAGCGGTTATAGTAGGCTGAATTCGGGTCAGTAATCCAGTATTCATCGCCTGAGAACTGAGTGTAGTCCATCGCTGTACCAGGGTTATACTCGGTACCAAAAGCGTACTCAAGACGGAAAAGACCTGTCGGAGTTTTAGCCTCATACGGTGTAACCATAGTGTCGGCACCCTCCTGACCGATATAACCATTAAGCGGATCGAATGCAGGGACAAACACGCCTGTTTCGTCCTTCTGATAGCAGTACATCTTGCATGTCAGTGTTTCTTCGTCAACGTGAGCAAAAAGCATCTGGTTGACCTTAACGTCCTCTAAATCCATCGAGCTGTCACTGAGCAACTGCATAAAATCGTCATTCTGCTTAACAGGTGGATCAGTAGGTGGCTCGGTCTCTACCTGTGTCGGTACAGCAGTAGGTGCTTTTGTAGGAGCTTCAGTCGGGGCATCAGTAGCGGTAGCTTTACTCAGTGCCGCATCAAGTGAATTGTAAATGCTGTCACCAAAGGTGAACACCACAACCAAAGACGCAATCACAACGAATGTAAGCACCGATACGAGCACAGCCGCCTTAGTCTGAGATGATGAACGTTTCTGCTTATAGCTGTGAGCACTGCGATAGCGTGATTTATATCTTCTTCTGTTTCTGGTTCTGTCATTTTTATATGCCATAGCACATCTTCCCTTTATAAGAAAACTTATTCTAAGAAAAACTTACTTTAAAATCTTGCACACAATAACGGTAGCGTTATCCACTCCGCCTTTTTCTTTAGCAAGCTCGACTATCTCTTTCGCAATTTCATCAAGAGGTTTTTTATCACCAATCATATCGCTGACAATCTCCTCGAGCTCTTCTTCGCCTGTCATATCAGTGACTCCGTCAGTGCAAAGAATGTAAACATCGCCTGCTTTATACGGACCTCGTGCGATATACGGATTCAGTCCGTTTTTATCAGGAGTGCCCACAAACTTAGTCAGCGGTGCTTTGCCCGCAAACCCCGGTGCAACGTGGTCCTGAGAAATCTTTACAAGCCTGTTTTTGATAAGCTTGTAAATCGGGCTGTCGCCGGCGTTCATAATGTAAATTTCCTCTTTATTAAACTGAATCATCGCAGCTGTCGTGCCCATCAGCACAAGACTTCGTGCGTCGCTTTCTTCTAAAACGCTTGTGTTGAGCACATCTGAAAGTTCTGTCAGATACTCGTCATAGCTGTCCTTATTCTCAGCAAATTTCATAGTAGTTTCAGCCGCGATAAGAGAAGCAACCTCACCGCAAGCCTCTCCGCCCATACCGTCAAAAACAGCAAGAACTTCGTTATCGGAGGACTTTATTTTACCTGAGAATACTATATCATTATTATCGTCAGGGTCGAGCCTGAACTTTTTTTCACAGTAAAAGTTGTCCTCGTTGTTCTTTCTGATTTTACCCACAGTACAAGCACAACCATACTCAATAGTATATGTCTTTTTCACACTCTAACCCTCCTTTGTACAAATTTAAAACAAAATATTTTACTCAATACTTGTTGCTGCAAAAAAGCTCTCTGGAACTACTGCCTCAGCCTCTTTGAAGTCGCCCATATTTATCTCAACAACATAGTTGTCGCCATCTACCGTATAGCTTATATACAGGTAGCTTAAGTATCCTTTGCCGTTGATAGTATACTTAATCTCACAATCGGTTTTCTGCAGGTTATCCATACTGTTTTCTACAGTTGCTTTGAATTTCGCAAATTCATTTGCACTTGTATATGCAGGACCGATATGCTTAATAATAATATCGAAAACCTTTTCCATTTCAGGATTAAAGGTTATCGTGGTATCACCGTCTGCAACCACCATTTTCTGATGCATAACAGCGTTCATATTAGTCGGTTTACTAAGCTCTTTGATGATACTTTCTATAGAAGTTTTGAGCGGTCGTGCAGCAAACTTATCATTAGTCTGTGTAAAACGCACTGCTGCACCTGCGTCGAGCTTACCCCTACGATAGTCGTTGTAAAATCCGAAAAAGTCAAGTGCTCTGTCGGAATAATCTTCAGTTGTCCACTTGCCGTTGTAGTAGTTGCCTCTGATAGCTTTTGAGTCCTGAGCATACGTTACCGCATCATACTCATAGTCCTTATACACTGCGTGGTAAACAGACTCAATCTTTCTGTCATGAAGGTCAAACTCAATCGCACCGTCATACATCATATACAGCTCATCGTTGAGCTTTGCATTGAGCTGATACGAAAAGCTACCGCAATCAAAATTCTTGCTCGAAGCCTTATTGAACATAACCAGAGTGTTGTTCTTTAAGTTAAAAGCAACCATTGAGATAATCACCGCAGCTACTAAAACCAGAGCAACAACCACAAAAGCCGAAAACTTGACATATCTACTAAGCTGAAAACCCTGAGGCTCGTAGTCCTCGTAGTATCGCTCACTTTTAAGATTTGGTTTTCCTTTGTTAAAAAACATAGCCATTTATTTCACCTTAATCAGGATAACTCACAAAATATACTACTGTCCTTATTATACATATGAAATTATATCAAATATGCGTACATATTGTCAACATAGATTGTATTTTGAAATCTGTCAAAAAAACAAAAATCCCCTTGCACACAGCTTTATCGGGTGATACAATTATCGTGTAAGCACTCTGGATAAATTTTTCTACGGAGGTATAGTTATGCGTAAATCAAGATTTATTGCACTTTTCATTGCTCTGGCACTTTTGCTTACCACCCTTTTCACAGGAGCTTGTGCAAAAGCTTCGCTTCTTTACGGTGATGCTGACATTGATGGTAATGTAACCATTATGGACGCCACCACTATCCAGCTGGCTCTGGCTCAGGTTATAACACTCAGCGACGAGCAGATAACTCTCGCTACAGTATCAGGCAACGATGACCTCACCATTATGGACGCAACTTTAATCCAGCAGTTCATCGCTCAAATTATCGACAAATTCCCGTGTATGGAGGACGACGTGACTGATAAAGATATTATCGAAAAAATTGACCCAAATATTACTGTCCACTTCTCAAACAACAAAAAATGGACTACAGTTTACGCTTACATCTACAACGATACAACAGGAGACGCCTCAGCCACATGGCCTGGTACAGCACTGAGAAACGGTACGGTAAACTCCTACGGCGAAACTGTTTACGCTGTTGATGTCGATTGCTCAAAGTACGACCGCATCATTTTCTCTAACGGTACAGCACAGACAACCGACACACCTCTTACTGTCACAAACTCAGGATACTTCATCCAGACAAAGTCAAACGGCAAGCAGGTAGTTGGTGTATACCCATACGGTCAGGACAACGAGGGCACTCTAAAATACGTCAATCTCGAGTACTCTGCAGGTTACAACAAGCAGATTACAATCTGGACTCCTGTCGGCTATGACCCTGAAGATACTACCAAAAAATACTCCGTGCTCTATATGACAGACGGCCAGAACCTCTTTGGTGACAAGTCAACAATGTCAGGCTACGAATGGGAGGTTGACGAAACTGTTCTGTCGTATATGCAAAACGGCGGTGACGGCATCATCGTTGTCGGCATTGACAACTCTAACTCAAAGCGCGACTGTGAGCTCACCCCTGATTTAGGTGACGTTGTACCTGCGTACAACTACGGTGGCTTTAAAAACGGCACAGGCAAAGCGTACTCTGATTTTGTTGTAAACACCGTAATCCCATACATCGAAGCAAACTACAACACTAACTCTATACGAGGAATCGCCGGTTCATCGTCAGGCGGTATCGAGGCATTCTACATCGGTATGGAGCATATGGATAAGTTCTCTTATATCGGAGCACTGTCCCCTGCTTTCTTACTTTACGATAAAGCTACATGGAACGATTATCTTGGCTCTCTTGATTTCTCTGATAAGGACACTCTCCCACGAGTTTACATCCACAACGGCAACAGCGCAAATGACTCTTTAGAGCAGGAGCTCTACCCTAACGCTGTCGCAATGCAGGGATGGATGGAAGCAAACGGCTATCCGTCACAGCTCATCAGAACCGTTGTTGACAACGACGGCACTCACAGCGAGCTGTTCTGGGCAGTATGGTTCCCGGAGGCTCTGTCATTCGGCTTGGGATATTAAACACCCTGACAAATTATAAATACAATTTCTGTTTGAATCGTAGAAAACGGCATTTATGACGTTTTGTTATTCGGACGCAAAAATATCACGCCTTCGTCGTCGCAAAGCCTCTTGATTTGATTTTTCTGGACGAAAAATCGTCATATATTGGCTTGCTCCTCCTCTCCCCAAAATCATAGATTTCGGGGACCCCGAATTTTTCCGCTACTCCTCAAAAGTCCAC
>JAFUKO010000034.1 GCA_017473555.1 Ruminococcus sp.
ATGACTAAGGATGCATCTAATCCAAACCTCTATTATTACGATGTTCCTGCAAACACAAATTACGTTAAGTTCTCTGAAGGTCTTGTATCAGGCCATATCGGTCACAGCTCAACAGTATGTGGCGGTTACTGCGGTCGTACAATGCCTCCAACAGTTATCTACTATGGTACAGCAAACTCTGCTGCTAACCGTGAATCAGGTGGTTACAAGCTCACAGGTTCAATGATTTTCGAAAAGCTTGTAATGAAAGATTACGGCGAGTATCCTATAGCTACACTCAAGGCTGCTGATGTTTCATATCCATCTGAAAAGCCATCTGAGATTCCTACAGAAACAACACCTGTTATCCCTGATACTCTTCTTTTAGGTGACGCTAACCTTGACGGCGACATTTCAATTATGGACGCTACAGCAATTCAGCTCCACCTTGCAAGAATGATTACATTCACAGCTGAAGCACTTCTTTGTTCTGAAGTAACAAAAGATGCAGATGTATCAATTATGGATGCTACTGCTATCCAGCTTCATTTAGCAAGAATTGATCTTATCGAAGGTTTAGGCGAGTCTATCAATGGTAGCGGCACAGAAGATCCAACTGTTCCTGTAGAAACAAAGACAATCACACTCAATGAAACAGATGCATTTGAGGGTGGCGAAATCTATGTATTTGCATTCGACGGTGCCGGTTCTACTAACGGTGAGTGGCCTGGTCAGAAGATGACAAAGAACGGTTCAAATTATACACTCGAGATTCCTGCTGAGCTTACAAAGATCAAGTTTGTTGGCGTATACGGTGAGGTTGTTGAAAGCGAAACACCTGATACAATCGAGACTATTGTATTCGATGTTAAGGAAACACCTTACACACTTGAATCATTACAGATTACTTGCAACGAGAAGTGGACATCAGCTTATATCCACCTCTGGAACACAGATACATCTGACCCTGTTACTACAAACTGGCCTGGTATCAAGATGAATGGTTCTGCAGGTAACTACACATTCAACATTCCTGTTGATAACGCTTATACACAGTACAAGTTCAACAACAACGCTGGTAAAGAGAGTAACACATACTACCTCGTAGAGCCTGAGACAACAGCTGTTTACTTCACAAATGTTTATGGCTGGAGTAAGGTTTACTTCCACGCTTGGCAGACAGGTGGCGGCGGTACACAGTGGCCTGGTCTCCTTATGGAAAAGGTTGGTAAAGATGCTAACGGCTACGATGTTTATAAATATGATGTTCCTGTTAATTCTTACAACAATGTTATCTTCAATAACAATTCTGGTAAGCAGACAGCTACATTACAGCTTACAGGTACACCTAACGAAGGCTTTAAGCCACTTTCTAACTCTGGTTCAAACATCCAGTGTGAGACTTACATCTACGGTGAGTAATTCATTGTTCAATAATCTTTAAAAAGAGAGAACCCGACTTAACTGTCGGGTTCTTTTTTTGTTACCATTCGATTTTATAAACAAAAAACCTCTTCCACATTATGTGAAAGAGGTGTGTATGGTTGACTTTTTATCAAATAAAAAATATACTATTAAGCGTACTGCTTGATGATGTCGATAAGCTCACTTGGAGCGTTGTCAGAAAGGATAACCTCAATAGGCTTTGAAAGGTCAAGAGAGATTATGCCAATGATTGAGTGACCGTCGATGCTGTAATCACCGCTGTTGAGTGTGATGTCGGTATCCATAAACTTTGCCATTTTATCGACAAATCCTCTTGCAGTATCTATATCTTTGATTGTAATTGTGCTGTTATACATAGTTGACCTCCGCATTGTCGTCTAAAGTCGCTTTATGTATTTTAGCACTATTGATATATTAATTCAAGGTTATTTTTACTGAAATTTGAAGATTTTAGGTGATTTATTTGACTTTTAATATTGTAACTCTCGGTTGTAAGGTTAATCAATACGAGTCCCAGCTTATGTTTGAATATATGTGTGAGGCTGGTTTTTTACCTGCAAACGATAGCACAGCAGACATAACAATCATAAACTCCTGTACTGTTACATCGACCAGTGATTCTAAAAATCGCAAGGTAATCAACCGTACAAGACGTGAGAATCCTGACGCTATCATTGTTCTTACAGGTTGTATGCCTCAGGCTTTTTCTAATGATCTGAATCTTTTCAGAGATTGTGATATAGTGCTCGGCAATGTATCACGCTCTCAGTTAATACCTACTCTAAAAGAGTATATGCAAAATGGTGAGCAGATAATCAATATTGCACCTCATGAAAACCACGAAAGTTTCGAAAGTATGCGTGTTAATAAGTTTTTGGAGCGTACACGAGCTTTTGTGAAGATTGAGGACGGCTGTAATCGATTTTGTTCGTATTGTATTATCCCTTATGCAAGAGGTAGAGTTCGTTCTAAATCGTTAGAGGATTTGAAGTCTGAAGTTACTGTTCTTGCTCAGCAAGGCTACAATGAGATTGTGCTGGTCGGAATAAACCTGTCGGCTTACGGCAGTGATATCGATAGCTCACTTGCAGATGCTGTGGAGTGTGTTTGTTCAGTAGATGGAGTAGAGCGAGTAAGACTTAGCTCACTCGAACCTGAGCTTATGACGGAAGATGTACTTATGCGTTTTGCTAAGCAACCTAAGTTCTGCCCGCATTTTCATTTATCACTACAGAGTGGTTGTACTGAAACGCTGAAGCGCATGCATCGTCATTATACCGCTGATGAATATGCAGATATTGTGTCGGATATACGCCGTATATTTGATAACCCGTCTATTACCACGGACATAATGGTAGGCTTTGCAGGAGAAACTGAAGAAGAGTTTGAAAATAGCCTCAACTTTTCTGACTACATTTCATTTGCAAAGGTTCATGTTTTCTCTTATTCCAGACGTAAGGGTACAGTTGCTGATAAAATGCCTGATCAGGTTGATCCAAAGGTCAAGAACTTAAGAAGTAAGCTGATGATTGAACATACCGATAATAAACGTAAAGAGTTTCTTTTATCTCAGGTAGGCAGGGTAGAAGAGGTTCTTTTTGAGATAAAGAATCGTAGCGGCTTTTATGAAGGCTACACTAAGAACTACACACCTGTTTATGTTAAGTCAGACAATGACCTTATCGGTAAGATAATACCTGTTAAACTTATGGAAGCTGAAAAAGACTATTGTATAGGTGTTATTGAGTAATGCCTGTCAGATAGTTTGCGACGTTTCGTATTTCTGCTTCGTTTGTATCATTTGAAAAACATTCATAGCTGTAAAGTATAATTCCGTCTGTTCCTTTTTCCTGACATATTTCTATCTCGTTTTTAAGTATATCATCATTATCAAGCCACGTGCCTTCATCTTCATCAGTACCACCTTTATATCCGGCAAGTCCGATGTAAAGTCTGAGGGCATCATGTGCGTTGATATTAAGCCATTGATCTAAACTATCTTCAAAGGTTAATGCAGGGTTATCAAGACTAAAATAAATCTGTGGGCAGATATAGTCTATGTAACCTTCATTTTCACACCATTTTTTCACATCTGCACCTAAAGCCATGTTATTACTGATGTTACCTTGTGGAGATATTCCGAATACGATTTTGTCGCTATTTTTATGTATAGCCTGATAAACCTTTTGTATCATCGTGTTGACGTTTTGAGCTCTCCATTCTTCTTTAGATAAGGGTGTGTCCTCGTTTTCTGCGTATATACGATATACATCATCATCAGTATTGTCGCTATTTTCAGGATAGAAATAGTCGTCAAACTGTATTCCATCAACATCATATTTTCGCACTATTTCTGTAACACCGTTTACAATAAGCCTGACTGCTTTTTGATTAGACGGGTCGAGATAGATGTTCCCGTTGTGTTCAAAACCTATAGTCGGGTCTTTGATGTATGGATTATCGTCGCTCAGTTGTGATGGAGTTTCGCTTGATGAAACTCTGTAAGGGTTTATCCAAGCGTGGATTTTCAAACCATTATCATGGCACATATCACACATTATCTGTAGCGGATCATATAGCGGATTTTCTCCTTGAGTACCTGTCAGAGTGTGTGACCAAGGGTAGTAGCTTGAATTATACAGTGCATCGCAAAATGGTCTTACCTGAACGATGAGTGTGTTGAATCCGCTTTCTTTTGATGTATTGATGATTTCTTCAATCTTGCTTTTGAAAGCATCTTCGGATTTATCACTGTTTTGCATATCAAGCGTTATATAGCTTACCCATATCCCTTTCATATCTTCACTGATTTCATCAAAAGTTGCTGTGTTTACAGCTTTTACTTTATGGTTGTTTTCTTCACTGACTACCGTTATTGATATCACCAGAAAAACGATAGACAGTAAAAACGGCATAAATCTATATCTTCTCATATTATCACATCCAAGGTTTTTATTATGATTTATAATTTTTTGATCTTTTATTTGATTTTAATAAGTATTATCTCAATAATTGTAACTGTCTGGGATAAAATCTCAGCTATTGCACAAAAACGCAGAGTTCCTGAACGTGTTCTGTTAACGCTGTCAGCTGTCGGTGGCAGTGTAGCAATGCTTGTCACAATGCTTATCATCCGTCATAAAACCAGAAAACCGAAGTTTATGATTGGCATACCTGCCATAATTCTACTTCAGCTTATACTTATTTTACTTGTTGTGGTGAATCTATGAACGTAGAGTATAATTCTAATAGAGAAAAAACAATAGAATTCATAGTGCAACAAGATTGTGACGGACTTGACGTAAAAACATTTTTAAGAAAGCATTGTGGTATATCTGCCAGAACACTATCAAAGCTCAAACGTACAAATCTCGGCATAACTCGAAACGGTGAGCTTTTAAAAACAAACCAGATACTTAGTAGTGGCGACGTTGTTGTTATTTCTATGCCTGATGATGTTAATGAGATTGTACCAATAAAAGGTAAGCTCGAGATATTGTTCGAAGACAAGTATATTATGGTTGTAAACAAACCTCCACTTATGCCTGTTCATCCTACTAAAATTCATCAAGAGGATACTCTGGCTAACATTGTCTGTTACTATATGCAAACAAAGGGAGAATACTACACATTCCGTGCTATAAACCGCCTTGATAGAGATACATCAGGTTGTTTGCTTTTAGCTAAAGACAGATTTTGTGCTAATGCACTTCCTTCAACAGTAACTAAAGAATATGTTGCTCTTTGTGAGGGTGAAATATCTTGTAGCGGTACAGTAAACAGACCTATTAAAGTAATGGAAGGTCGCTCCATTCAACGTGTAGTTTCTGATGACGGGGCACCATCAATAACACACTATTATCCGGTCAGGTACAAAAATGGTCATACTTTGACTAGATTTGTTTTAGAAACAGGGCGTACACATCAGATACGCTGTCATATGAGCAGTATCGGACACCCGTTAGCTGGCGATGATATGTATGGTGGATCGCTTGAATTTTTATCAAGACAAGCACTGCATTGTCGTAAAGTTACCTTTGTTCATCCTATTACAAACGAGTACGTTGAAGTTGTAAGTGATTTGCCTAAAGACATTTGTTCAGTGTTTTCTGAGGATTACATAAAATTCTGATTATTTGATACGAATTTTTTCTTTTACATTGACGCCTTTTATTCCACCTAAAGCCGAAAAAATCAGAATCACAATTGCCTTTAGCAGAGTGTTCAGTGTCAATGTGTCGCTGCTCATACAAAACCCGATAATCAGAAGTGCTACCAATATAATGGCACCATTTATAAGACCGAGTATAAGCCCTTGGCTTTTGTTCACTCTAGCTGCAATATATCCGCCAAATAATACGCCCAGTGCATCTACCACCAGCATTATGTACTGCAGATATTCATAGGGTAGAAGAGAAGAGAATAAAAGTACCGCGGATACTACGCACATCAATATCGTTATCATAGCGACTGATGAAAGCACTCCCAGTACCAAAGCCTTGATAAACGCACTGTTATTCAAAGAAATATTAGTAAAATAACGCAAAAAAATCACCTCTGATACATAAGTATTCAGAGGTGAACTTTTTTATTATTAAATTATTTCTCGTTTTTATCAGCTTTTTTGTCTTTCTTATCAGCCTTAGGGTCAACAGGCTTTTTGTTATCAACGCTACTGATACCCCATTTTCTGATTTTAATCTTAGCTCTGTCTGAGCCTGTTTCGATGATAAAAGCATCTTCGTCATCTTTAACAGCAACAACTTTACCAACGATACCGCCGATTGTTGTTACGTCATCACCGATAACGATATTCTTTTTCATTTCTTCCTCAGCTTTTCTCTTCTTTGAGTTAGGTCTGATAAGGAAGAAGTACATTGCAGCAAAAAGCACTACGTAGATTACAATCCAACTCCACTGTCCCATGCCTTCCATATTAAAATTCCTCTTTTCTTTTATAAATTTAAATAATATTATATCAGCAAAAAATTACAATTGCAAGAAGATAATGTAGAATTATATTCTCTTACCTAATATTTCTCTGTATTTTTTATAAAACTCTGTATAAGTACCGTTGTCAAGCTCTTCTCTGATTCTCTCCATTAGGTGGTTGTAGAAATGAAGATTATGCATAACAGCAAGTCGCATACCGAGCATTTCGTTAGCTTTCATCAGATGTCTTATATAAGCTCTGCTGAAATTCTGACAGGTAGGGCAGGTGCATGTTTTATCAATCGGTGTGTCATCAAGCTCATATTTAGCATTATTTATATTGATGATACCTTCCCATGTGAACAAATGTCCATGACGTGCGTTTCGAGAAGGCATTACACAGTCGAATAAATCGATGCCTCTGTATACACCTTCAAGAATATTGACAGGTGTACCTACACCCATAAGATATCTTGGCTTGTCTTTTGGGGCAAACGGCTCTACAGCATCAATGATTTCGTACATTGTTTCTGCTGTTTCGCCGACAGCTAATCCGCCTATAGCGTAACCAGGCAGGTCGAATTCTCTGATAACCTTCATATGCTCAACTCTCAGGTCTTTGTAAACACCACCTTGGTTTATACCAAAGAGCATCTGTTCCTTGTTTATGGTATCAGGTAGATTGTTGAGTCTGTCCATCTCTTTTATACAACGCTGTAGCCATCTTGTTGTACGATGTGTTGAATCTTTTGTATACTTATACTCGGATGGATTAGCTACACATTCATCAAAAGCCATTGCTATAGTTGAACCTAAGTTTGATTGAATCTGCATACTTTCTTCAGGACCCATAAAAATACGTCTGCCGTCAATATGTGAATTGAAGTACACGCCTTCTTCTTTGATGTTTCTGAGTTTTGCGAGCGAGAATACCTGAAATCCGCCACTGTCGGTAAGGATAACGCCGTCCCATTTAGTCATCTTATGAAGACCACCGAGTTTTTTGACAGTTTCATCGCCTGGTCTGAGATGCAGGTGATATGTGTTTGAGAGCATAACCTGTGTATTAATACTCTTTAAATCAAGTGCGGATAAACCACCTTTGATAGCACCACAGGTTGCAACATTCATAAATGCAGGAAGCTGAACAGTACCGTGAGGAGTAGTGAATTCACCACGTCTGGCGTTTCCTTCTTGTTTAATAAGTTTGTACATAATAACCTCTCTTTTATACAATCATCATACTGTCGCCAAAAGAGAAGAATCGATACTTTTCATCGACAGCCGTTTTGTATGCGTTCATAGTATTTTCGTAACCAGTGAAGGCTGATACAAGCATAATTAGTGTGCTTTCTGGTAAATGGAAGTTCGTGATAAGACCATCGAGAACCTTGAATTTAAATCCCGGATAAATAAAAATGTCAGTAAATCCGTGACAAGGAATGATTTCACCATGTTTTTGAGCAACACTCTCGAGTGTTCTGCAAGATGTAGTACCAACAGCAATAACACGTTTTCCTGATTCTTTAGTCTTCTTGATGAGCTGAGCAGTTTCTTCAGGAACTTCGTAATGTTCTGAGTGCATTTTGTGTTCAGTGATATTATCTACCTTAACAGGTCTGAATGTGCCAAGACCTACGTGAAGTGTTACGTAGCCGATGTTTACACCTTTGTCCCTAATTTTCTGTAATAACTCTTTTGTAAAATGAAGACCTGCAGTAGGAGCGGCTGCAGAGCCTAATTCATTTGAATATACAGTCTGGTATCTTTCTTTATCATTAAGTTTTTCGGTGATATAAGGGGGAAGAGGCATCTGACCGATTTTATCTAGTGCAGTATAAATATTTTCTTCACACTCAAAATCAACGATTCTGTTACCTTCTTCGGTGACATCTCTTACGGTACCTGTCATAATTCCGTCGCCAAAAATGAATTTTGTACCAATCTTAGCTTTTTTGCCTGGTTTTGCAAGAGTTTCCCATGTATTGTTTTCGATTTGTCTGAGCATAAGAAATTCTACGCTCGCACCTGTTTCTTCCTTGTTGCCGAAAATTCTGGCAGGAAGAACTCTTGAGTCATTTAAAATCAGGCAGTCGCCTTCGTTTAGCATATCAACTACATCGTAGAAATGTTTGTGTAAAATACTGCCATCTTTTTTGCTTAACACCATCATTTTTGAGCTGTCTCTTGGCTCTAAAGGAGTCTGAGCAATTAACTCTTTAGGTAGGTCATAATAAAAATCCACAGTTTTCATTTTAATAGCCTCTCAAAATTATATATTATGATTATTCTTAACAAATAAAATTGACAAAGATTTATCATAGTGATATAGTATAAGTTAAGAAAAAATGCAAAATTGTGTGTATTCGAACATAAGATATATAATATATTATTATTGAGAAAAACACAACAGTTTTTTGAAAATCGGAGGAATTATTATGAAACAGTACAAAGTTGGTATTATTGGTGCAACTGGTATGGTTGGCCAGAGATTCGCTCTCTTACTTGAGAATCACCCATGGTTTAAGGTTACAGCTTTAGCTGCAAGCCCACGTTCAGCAGGTAAAACTTACGAAGAGTGCGTTAAAGACAGATGGGCTATGACATCCCCAATCCCTGAGTCAATGAAAGATATGATTATCATGGATGCAAGCAAGGTAGAAGAAGTTGCTGCTCTTGTTGACTTTGTATTCTGTGCAGTAGATATGAAGAAAGACGAAATCAGAGCTTTAGAAGAAGCTTACGCAAAAGCTGAGTGCCCTGTAATGTCTAACAACTCTGCACATCGTATGACACCTGATGTTCCTATGATTATCCCTGAGATCAACTCTGATCACGCTCAGATTATTGAAGCTCAGCGTAACCGTCTCGGTACAAAACGTGGTTTCATTTCTGTTAAATCTAACTGCTCACTCCAGAGCTACGTTCCTGCTATCCACCCACTTAAAGAGAAGTACAATGTAAACAAGGTGCTTGCTTGTACATATCAGGCTATTTCAGGTGCAGGTAAAACATTTGAGCGTTGGCCTGAGATGGTAGATAACGTAATTCCTTACATTGGCGGTGAGGAAGAGAAGTCTGAGCAGGAGCCACTCAAAATCTGGGGTAACATCGTTGATGGTAAGATTGTACCAACAGATGATATTTCTATCACTTCACAGTGTATCCGTGTTCCTGTTTCTGATGGTCACTCTGCTGCTGTATTTATGTCATTCGGTTGTGAGAATAAACCTACTGTTGATGAAGTAATCAAAGAGTGGGAGAATTATGTTGGCCGTGCTCAGGAGTTAGATCTTCCAAGTGCTCCAAAGCATTTCTTACACTACTTCACAGAGCCTGACAGACCACAGATTAAGTCAGAGCGCAATTTAGAAAACGGTATGGCAGTTTCTATCGGCAGACTCAGAGAAGACACTCAGTACGATATGAAATTTGTATGTATGTCACACAACACATTAAGAGGTGCTGCAGGTGGTGCTGTGCTTATGGCTGAGCTCCTCTGTGCAGAAGGTTATCTTGACTAATTGTTAATTGGAGGCCCTATATGAGTAAACCAATTTTTACAGGTTCAGGCGTTGCGCTTATCACACCTATGAACGCTGATGGTAGCGTTAACTATGATGTATTAGCACAGCTTCTTGAATTCCAGATTGAAAATGGTACTGATGCGATTATCGCATGCGGTACAACAGGCGAAGCTGCTACTTTATCAGTTAAAGAGCACTGCGAGGTTCTTTCTTTTGTATCAGAGAAAGTTAACGGCAGAATTCCTGTTATCGCAGGTACAGGTAGCAACGACACAAACACAGCTATCGAGCTTTCAAAGTCAGCTCAGATCAGCGGTGCTGACGCACTTTTGTGCGTAACTCCTTATTATAACAAAACATCACAGACAGGTCTTGTACGTCACTTTACAACTATTGCTGACAACGTTGACCTTCCTATGATTGTATATAACGTGCCATCACGTACAGGTTGCAATATTGCTCCTAAAACTTACGCAGAGCTTTGTAAGCACGAAAACATCGTTGCAACAAAGGAAGCGAACGGAGATATTTCATCTGTTTCACAGACACGTTCACTTTGTGGCGATAAGCTTGATATTTACTCAGGTAACGATGACCAGACAGTACCATTTATGTCACTCGGTGCTCTCGGTGTTATCTCAGTATTTGCTAACTTCTGTCCACAGGAAATGCACCAGATTTGCCAGCTTTGTTTAGATAATAACTTTGTCGAAGCTGCAAAAATGAACTTCCATTATGTTGAGCTTATGGATATTATGTTCTCTGATGTTAACCCTATTCCGGTAAAAACTGCTATGAACCTTGTTGGTTTTGATGCAGGCGAATGCAGACTTCCGCTCGTTCCAATGAGCTACAGAGGTTATCACGACCTTAAGGATTGTCTTGCAAAATACAACCTTATCGGCAAATATTCCAAGTAATTATTCACAGGGCGTTTTAATACGCCCTGTTTTGCTAAATTCCAGTAAAAAGGGGAAGTATATAAATGACTGAAATTATTTTAAACGGCTGTAACGGTAAAATGGGTGCCGCAGTTGCTAAAGCTGTAAGCGATCGTGATGATTGTTCAGTAGTAGCTGGTGTTGATCTGTATGGTGATAACTCCGCATTCAAAGTATATCGTAACTTTGCCGATGTGGACGTTAAAGGCGATGTGATTATAGATTTTTCTAACCCATCAGTTTTAGATGATATGCTTACATATGCAAAGACCACTAAAACACCGCTTATTATCTGTACAACTGGATTTTCCGAAGAGCAGGTGCAGAAAATCAAGGATGCGTCTAACGAGGTTGCTGTTTTTTATTCTGGCAATATGTCGCTCGGTATCAATCTCATTATTGAGCTTTCAAAGAAAGCGGCTACTATTTTAGGTGGCAATTTTGATGTTGAGATTATCGAGAAACATCATAACCAGAAAATCGATGCCCCATCTGGCACAGCACTGATGATTGCTGACGGTATTTCAGAAGTTCTCACAGATTCTCAGTATGTATATGACAGACATTCATACAGAAAAAAGCGTGAGAAAAATGAAATCGGTATCCACGCTATCCGTGGCGGTACTATTGTTGGCGAGCACGAAGTAATTTTTGCCGGTCACGATGAGATATTCTCATTAAAGCATCAGGCTTTATCTAAGGAAGTATTCGCTGTTGGTGCAGTTAACGCCGCTGTTTATCTCAAGGATAAATCAAGCGGTATGTACGATATGGGAAATCTCCTGTCCGAAACTTAATACTAAATAATAACACCTCTATATTTTTTAACATATTATGGTAATAAAAAATGTAGAGGTGTAAATTTTTATGGAAAAACAATTGATTCTTGTGCCGTCTGTAACGTATGCGATGAAGGCAAAGCGACTTTTAGATAGATACAAAATGAAAGCATATATCGAACGTACGCCGAAAACACATCAGGTGTATTCGTGCGGTTACTGTGTATTTGTACCGGAGAACCCTCAGACAGCTCATGATATTTTACTGCGTCATGGTATCAGAATTATCGGCAGGGTAGCACGTGATAGCGTATGATATATCTTGATAACAGTGCGACTACTTTTCCAAAACCTGACAGTGTAATTACCGCAGTAAGTGAATCAATGAAAAAACACTGTGCTAATCCTGGACGAAGTGGTCATAGAATGAGTATGCAAACTGCTAACAAAGTATTTGAATGCAGACAGTCTGTATGTAATTTGTTTAACGTAGATGATGAAAGTAAAGTGGTGTTTACGTCGGGCTGCACTCATTCACTGAATATTGTAATTAAAGGTATTTTAAAGAAGGGTGACCATTGTGTTATCTCGTGCCTTGAGCATAATTCTGTTTTACGACCACTGGAAAAACTAAAATCAATCGGTGTTAACTACTCCGTTGCAAAAGTATATCTCGATGACAACGATAAAACAGTTGATAGCTTCAGAAGCTGTTTTAATGAAAAAACCAAACTTGTAGTATGTACACACGCATCCAACGTGTTTGGTATCAGACTTCCGGTTGAAAGGCTTTGCGCATTGGCTCATAGCTATGATATTTTATTCTGTCTGGATGCAGCACAGAGTGCCGGTGTATTACCTATTGATGTAGGAGAGAGCAAATTTGATTTTGTCTGTTGCGCAGGACACAAGGGGCTTTATGGCCCGATGGGAGTCGGAATACTTATCGTTAATTCCGATCTTTTACCTGATACATTAATCGAGGGTGGCACCGGAAGCGAATCTCAGAATTATAATCAACCTGATTTTACTCCGGACAGGTTTGAAAGTGGAACAATCAATGTTTTAGGTGTTTGTGGGTTGAAAAAAGGAATCGATTTTGTTCTAAACAAGGGAGTAAACAGAATTTATACTCACGAAATGGAACTTACTGGATATGCCTATAATGTGTTAAAACACGATAACCGAATTAAACTATATTCAGATTTATCAGCTTGGAATAACTATGCTCCTGTTTTATCGTTTAATATAAAAGGAAAGAACAGCGAAGATGTTGCCTCATACTTAAGCTCAAAATTTGATATAGCAGTAAGAGCTGGACTACACTGTTCACCTCTGGCGCACAAGTTTATGGGAACTATTGATGAGGGTACAGTCAGAATTTCTCCATCAGTATTTACAAACAAAGCTCAGATACAAAGACTTTTGTATGCAATAAAAAATTATAATTAAATTAAAGAATTAAGTTGAAATGCAAACCGATGTGTGTTAAAATAATATAAAGTATGTAGTGGAGGAAGTATATGGGCTTTTTATCTGGTTGGATGACGACCATTGGTGCTATCGTTAAAACTTTCAGCTTCAGCGATGCTGTCGATATAGTTTTAGTTGCAATAATCATTTACTATCTGTTTAAGCTTTTGAGACAGACACGTGCTGCTCAGCTTATAAAAGGTCTTGCTGTTCTTGTGATTGCTTATGCAGTTTCAGCAGTATTCGAACTTACAATGGTAAATGTAATTTTGACAACGGTTTTTGAATTTGCCGTTATTATCCTTGTTATCGTGTTCCAGCCTGAACTTCGAAGAATGCTCGAGCATCTTGGTCGTAGTAATATTTCTAAAGGTTCTATCTTTTCTTCCTTTTCTACAAAGAATGATGATCTTTCTTCCGTTTGGTCAAAAGCAATCAACGATGTTGCAGATTCAGCGATGGTTTTCAGCAACTCAAAAACAGGTGCTTTGATTGTTATCGAGAGAAACACACTGCTTACTGAAATCGCCTCAAGTGGTACAGAGCTTAACAGTTCTACTTCTGTTGCTTTGTTTGGCAATATATTCTTCAACAAAGCCCCACTACACGATGGTGCGTGTATTTTACGTGATGGTAAAATTTTATCAGCGGGATGTATTCTTCCGCTTACCGATAACAATCACATCAGTTCTTCTCTTGGTACACGTCACAGAGCAGCTATCGGCATGAGTGAAGAGTCAGATGCCGTTGTAGTTGTTGTATCAGAAGAAACAGGTATAGTGTCAGTTGCTGTCGGCGGAAAGCTTATTCGTGAGCTTGACAGAAAAGAGCTGGTCGATAAGCTTACTACACTCATTATTCCTGATGATAGCGAAAAGCAGGATCTCTTTACTGTATTATTTAAAAACAGAAAGGAGAAAGACGATGAATAAAAACGGTTTTTTTAATCGCATCCTTTCAAATGATATTGTTTTGATGGTGCTTTCGCTTTTACTGGCATTTGTTATATGGTTCTTTATAAATGCAAATTCACAGACAGAAAGCAACGTTACTATCTCAAATATTCCTATTACTATCGATTTGAGTAAAGAAGCTATCGATGATGGATTGCAGGTCTTTGATTTAGATGATACAACCGCTTCTGTTGAGGTTTCGGGTAACCGAATTACTGTAGGTTCGCTTTCTGCTTCAGATATTCAGGTGGTCGCTCTTCAGTCAAATTCGATTATCGCACCGGGTAGTCATACGCTTGAGTTGACTGCTAAGAAGGTTGGCGTTAAGACTAATTACAATTTCGCATCAAATGTTTCTCCGTCCACTGTTACTGTTTACGTAGATAAATATAAGGAAAAAGTCTTTGACATTACCGATGATATTGTTTACAAGGTTGAGGAAGGCTACTATGCAAACTCCTCGCTTTCTGAAACAATGGTGACTGTTTCAGGTCCTGAAACCGAGATACTTGCAATTGATAAAGTTGTAGTACAAGGTACTCTTGATGGTTCTGACGGTAACAGTAAAAAGGGTATGTTCGATCTTATTTATCTTGATAAAGACGGAAACGAGCTTGATATAAAGATGTCTGATTGTGATGTCCATAATGTAGATGTTACACTTACTCCGCTACCAATTATGGAGGTTAATTTAGATGTCGAGCTCGTTAACGCTCCAAAGAATTATCCGTCTATTGGTATCAATCCTCGTAGAATTAAGATCGCTGCCGATAAAGCTGTTCTTGAAACAATTAAAGATAAAAAGGTTATTATCGGTACACTTAATTTCGCTGAACTTTCAAACGAAAATCACTTATTGAGTTATGATATTGTTTTACCGAATGGATGCAAGAATCTCAGAGATCGTTTAAAAACTAATGTCAGCATAGATTTGTCTGGTTAAGAGAGCAAGAAGATTACTGTTAATAACTTTACCGGTGCTAATATTGATCTTTCTAAATACAATGTTGTGTTCAATAGCTCCGGAATTGAAATTACAATTTGCGGACCTTCTGAACTGATTGAAAGTATTAATTCAGCCGAAGTTATACCAAAGGTTGATTTTGCTTCAAAACTTGATGAAATTGATAAAAATTCGTTGAGTCTTGAGCTACCTGTTACTTTCAGCTTTACTAAAGATTATGTGAATTGTTGGGTTTACGGTGATTATACTGTTAGCGTTAATGTAACTAAAAAATAATAAAATTAAGGCACGGTAGGAAACTACCGTGCCTTCTTTTATTGATAGGTGTTATATGTGTATTTGTATTTGTTGTTTCTTAAAACTCCGCTTGATTCAATAATACTCTTGTGAGTATATACGCTCTGTACAAGACCGATGCCAATCAGCACCGAAAGAATAGATGTACCACCACTGCTGAAGAATGGTAAAGTAATTCCTATAACCGGTAAGAATCCAAGTACCATTCCAATGTTGATAACAGTCTGGGTAGCTATCATAGCAAATACGCCTATGCAGATGCTTTTACCCGCTATATCTCTGGCCTTTGATGAATCTATAAGTATTTTAATAAGAATCATTAACAATATAAACAGCAGCAATGAACATCCAATAAAGCCGAGTTCTTCGCCTGCAACAGTGAAAATAAAGTCGTTTTCCTGCTCAGGAACGATACCGGATGCCACTCTGGGCCCATTATTAAGTCCATAGCCTTCGAGCCCTCCGGATGCTATGGAAACCTTGCCTTGAAATTGTTGCCAACCGTAGTTTGTCATAGCGTTGCCGTCTATATCGAAAAGTGCTAAGAAACGATTTTTGTGTTCATCGTTTAATACATACTTCCAGATTATAGGTATGCTTGTAATCAGAAGCAAAAGCATAATAGAAAAGTATCTGAGCTGTACACCACCAGCAAACATCATAATAATGAACATGAATAAGAATACTAGTGCAGTGCCATCATCGCCCTGCATATGTACAAGTAGCACAGGAACAGCAATATGAGGAATAAGGGATAACATACCCCATAAGGTGTGCAGTTTTTCATTTAAATTAAGTATTTGCAGATGCTTTGAAAACGTAATAATAAATATTATCTTTACAAGCTCTGATGGTTGAAAAGAGAAGCCGCCGGGAAGTCTGATCCATGCGGTGTCATCAGTACCCGTGACGTTAATGCCGATAAAAAGTACTATCACAAGCAGTATAAATCCGACTATCCCTAAAAACCACCACGCACGCAGAAAGTTTTCATAGTCAATCATAGATATGGTAATAGCCACAGTGTATCCTAATACTACAGCTATCAACTGCGATTGTAGGTAGTTGTAATCGCTGGTTCTCTGCATACTGTTGATAAGAAGTATACTGTATGTTACAGCGGCGATAGTCAACAACCACAGGAATTTATCTGTTTTAGTAAAAAACTTTTTTACAGTTTTTGAAAAAGAATCCAATGTTTCACCGTCCAAAAACACAAATTATATATGTATTATATTAGAATAGCCTGTCTTAATCAAGAATTATAACATATATGTAAAGTAAAATTTTTTGTTTTTTTCTATATAGCATTATTTTGTTCTTTTGTTATGATAGAATATTTCAGTAATTTTATTGGAAAGTGTATAGTATGATCAGAATTATAAGTAAAAGCGTTAAAGAAACCGAAACTCTTGGTAGAAAAATTGCATCTGTACTATCGGGCACTGAGGTAATTGCTATGTTTGGCGACTTGGGTGCCGGAAAGACAGCGTTTACCCGTGGACTTGCATCAGGTCTTTCTTTTGATTATGGTGTTTCAAGTCCGACATTTGCGATTGTAAATGAGTATAACGGAAAATTTAATATTTATCATTTTGATATGTACAGAATAACAAGCGAAGACGATTTGTATTCAACCGGTTATTATGATTATCTTGATAACGGTATAGTTATCATTGAGTGGAGCGAGAATATTGAATACGCACTCGATGATAATGCTATTCGTATCACTATTAAAAAGACTGATGACGAAAATCACCGTATATTTACTATAGAGGGGCTTGATGAGTATGAAAATATTATCTCTTGATGCGTCTGCTAATTCTGCATCTGTCTGTATTTTTGATACTGATGAGGACAAGATAATAGGTGAGTTTTACATAAACACAAAGCTTACTCACAGCCAGACTCTTGTACCTATGGTTGATGCTCTGCTTTCTTCAACAAATCTTAAGCTTTCTGATATTGATTACTTTGCTGTTAACACAGGACCGGGTTCGTTCACTGGTATACGAATTGGAGTATCAGTAGTCAAAGGTATGGCTATGGCACTTGATAAACCGTGTATAAGCGTTTCTACTTTAAACTCTATGGCTTATAATTTTATCGACAGTAACAACACTGTTGTATGTGCCTGTATGGATGCACGACGCAATCAGGTATACAATGCTTTGTTTAAGATAGAAAACGGTGTCGTAAACCGTCTGTGTGATGACAGAGCTATAAGTGTAGAAGCTTTATTAGAAGAGTTGAAAGATTATGATAACGTAGTACTTGTTGGTGACGGTTCACCACTTTGCTATTCTCAAAAAGGTGATAGTGATATTCAATTAGCTGTACCTGCAAAGCGTTATCAACAGGCATCTTCTGTTGCATTAGCAGCAGTCGAACATATAAATAACAATGAAACATTATCATCGGCAGCGTTGATGCCGACTTACCTCAGACCGTCACAAGCTGAGCGTGAAAGATTAAATAAAGAAAAGGAATGAGTTAAATGAAAGTTGTTTTAGGATGTGACCACGGCGGTATTAATATTAAAAACGCTATAATCGAGTATCTCAAGGAGAATAACTTTGAGTATACAGATTTTGGTTGTTATACAGAGGAAAGCGTAGACTATCCTGTATATGCTTACAAAGTTGCAACAGCTGTTGCATCAAGTGAAGATACACTCGGTATCCTCTGTTGCGGTACAGGTATCGGTATCTCTATGGCTGCTAATAAAGTAAAAGGCATCCGTGCTGCTGTTTGTACTAACGAATTCATGGCTGAAATGACACGCAGACATAATAACGCTAACATTATCGCTATGGGTGGCAGAATCATTGATGAAGCTACTGCAGTAAAACTTGCTGATATCTTCCTTAACACAGAATTTGAGGGTGATAGACACACAAGACGTGTTGATATGATTACAGCTATTGAAGAAGGTACATTCGAGCTTTAATAATCTTGAATATTAAGTAGGTAAACTATGAGTCAGATCACAATTTTCAATCATCCGCTTATCCAGCATAAGCTTTCAATATTACGTGACAAAAACACAGGAAGCAAACAGTTTCGTGAATTGATTTCAGAAATTGCTATGCTTATGTGTTATGAGGCTACACGTGACCTTGACCTCGAAGAGGTTGAGGTGGAAACTCCTATCTGTAAAACAAAGGCTATGAAACTTTCCGGTAGAAAGCTTGCATTTGTGCCAATTCTTCGAGCTGGTTTAGGTATGCTTGATGCTATGCTTTCCATGGTTCCTGCTGCAAAAGTAGGCCATATCGGACTTTATAGAAACGAGGAAACTCACGAGCCTGTAGAGTATTATAACAATTTACCTGCTGATATCAACGAGCGTGATGTATTTGTACTTGACCCAATGCTTGCTACAGGTGGTAGCGCAGTTGATGCTATATCTATCATTAAGCGTTCCGAGCCACGTTCAATTAAGTTTTTATGTATCATTGCAGCTCCTGAAGGAATTGAGGTGCTTTCTCAGGCACACCCTGATGTACAAATTTTCTGTGCTGCAAAGGATAGCCACCTTAACGAGAGTTGCTATATTGTACCTGGTCTTGGTGACGCAGGTGACAGAATCTATGGTACGAAATAAAACAAGGCACCAGTGCATACTGGTGCCTTTGCTATTGAAGCAAAAAAACAACCCGCAAACCTAAGGTTCACGGGTTATGGTGCCGGTGGTGGGACTCGAACCCACACGCCATTGCTGACAACAGATTTTGAGTCTGTCTCGTCTGCCATTCCGACACACCGGCTCAACGAGATTGATTATACACTATCTTTTTAAATAAATCAAGAATTAAAAGTGCGATTTTAACAAAATATATTACTTAGATAACAATAATTTGAAAAAAACTGTTAAAATGTGTATTTCGACAAAAATATCCTAAATTTTTTATTGATATTGAAATACCTGTATGATAAAATAATATGTCGTAAGAAAATCTTACCAGAAGGAAGGAATCACAATGGAAACTAAAGAACGCAGAGTTGGTACCGTATCAAGAGGTATCAGATGCCCGATTATCCGCAAGGGCGACAACCTTGCAACTATCGTTACAGATAGTGTAATTGAAGCGGCAGAGTGCGAAGGTTTTGAACTCAGGGATAAAGATGTAATTTCTATCACTGAGTCAATCGTAGCCCGTGCACAGGGTAATTACGCTTCAGTTGATGCTATTGCTGAAGATGTTAAGAATAAACTCGGTGGTGGCACTGTTGGTGTTATTTTCCCGATTCTTAGCAGAAACCGTTTTGCTATCTGTCTTAGAGGTATTGCTAAGGGTTGTAAAAAGGTTGTGCTTATGCTCAGCTATCCATCTGACGAAGTAGGTAACGAGCTTGTATCTATTGACAAGATAGACGAGGCTGGTGTTAACCCATACAGTGATGTATTATCACTTGAGCGTTATCGTGAGCTTTTTGGTGAGAATTTACACCCATTCACAGGTGTTGACTATGTTGAATACTATGGCAACCTCGTAAAAGAATGTGGTGCTGAAGTTGAGATAGTTTTTGCTAATCAGCCAAAAGCTATTTTACAGTACACTGATTGTGTTATTAACTGCGATATTCACACACGTGCACGTACAAAGCGTATTCTGAACGCTGCCGGTGCAAAGATTGTTTGCAGTCTTGATGATATTTTGAATGCACCTGTTAATGGTAGCGGTTGCAACGAAAAATATGGTCTGTTAGGTTCTAATAAATCAACAGAAGATACAATCAAACTTTTCCCAAGAGAGTGTAAGTCTCTTGTATTAGATATCCAGAAAAATATTTTAGACAGAACAGGTAAGCACATTGAAGTTATGGTTTATGGCGATGGTGCTTTCAAAGATCCACAGGGAAAAATCTGGGAGCTTGCTGACCCTGTTGTATCACCTGCATTTACCGACGGTCTTATCGGCACTCCAAACGAACTTAAGCTTAAGTATCTTGCTGATAACGATTTCAAAGACCTCAGCGGTGACGAACTCAAAGAGGCTATTTCAAAGAGCATCCGTGAGAAAGAGAGTAACCTTGTTGGCAATATGGCTTCTCAGGGTACAACACCTCGTCAGCTCACTGACCTTATCGGTTCATTGTGCGACCTTACAAGCGGTTCAGGTGATAAGGGTACACCTATTGTTCTTGTTCAGGGTTATTTTGATAATTACACAAACTGATAAAGATACATTATGTACTGAATAATCAAGAAGGAGAGATTTAAATGAATAACGAAAAGATTGCTAAGCCTGTAAGACCTGAGTCATTAGAAAGAATTACTACTGAAGAATTAGCTAAACAGTTTATTGACGAACAGGTTGCTGAAATCAGACAGCAGGTTGGAGATAAAAAAGTACTTTTAGCATTATCAGGTGGTGTTGATAGCTCTGTTGTAGCTGCACTTCTTATTAAAGCTATTGGCAAACAGCTTCTCTGTGTTCATGTAAACCATGGCTTAATGCGTAAGAACGAGAGTGAAGGTGTAATTGAGCTTTTCAAAAACGGTCTTGACGCAAACCTTGTTTATATTGATGCTACTGATCGTTTTCTCAGCTTACTTGAGAATGTTTCTGATCCTGAGAGAAAACGTAAGATTATTGGTGAAGAGTTCATCAAGGTGTTTAACGAAGAAGCTCTTAAACACAGTGATATAAAATTCCTTGGTCAGGGTACTATTTATCCTGATATTCTCGAGAGTGATGGCGTAAAGGCTCACCATAATGTTGGTGGACTTCCTAACGGTGAAGAAATGATTCTTGAGCTCGTAGAGCCTGTAAAATTCCTTTATAAAGATGAAGTTAGAGTTGTTGGCCGTGCACTTGGTTTACCATCTTCGATGGTTGACCGTCAGCCATTCCCAGGCCCTGGTCTTGGTGTTCGTTGCCTTGGTGCTATTACAAGAGATAGACTTAATGCGTTAAGAGAAGCAGATGCTATTTTACGTGAAGAGTTTGATAATTGTGGTCTTGCAAAAACAGTGTGGCAGTATTTCATTTCTGTACCTGATTTCAAGAGCGTTGGTGTTAAAGACGGTAAGAGATATGAAGGCTGGCCTGCTATTATCCGTGCTGTCAACACAGTAGATGCTATGACTGCTACAATTGAAGAAATCCCTTATGAAGTATTACATCGTATTACCGACAGAATCACACACGAAGTTGATGGTATCAACCGTGTTGTATTCGATCTCACTCCAAAGCCAATCGGCACAATCGAGTGGGAATAATCTGATTAACACTTTATATATTTTTTAGTAAAGAGGTTAATTATGAGTATTCGTATTGGAATTGTTGGTTACGGAAATATCGGAAGAGGTGTGGAATGTGCAGTTTTACAGAATCCTGATATGGAATTGAAAGCTGTATTCACACGTAGAGATCCTGAAAATGTTTCTATTTTGACTGATACTGCACAGGTGTGCAGGGTCGATGATATTATAAAATGGCAGGGAGAGTTGGATGTAGTTATCCTTTGTGGTGGTAGTGCTACAGATTTACCTGTACAGACCCCTGAGTATGCAAAGTATTTTAATGTTATCGATACATTTGATACACATGCAAAAATCCCTGAGCATTTTGCGAATGTTGATAAATCCGCTAAAGAGAACGGTAAATTGGCACTTATCTCTGTTGGTTGGGATCCGGGCTTGTTTTCTATCGCTCGCTTGTACTCAAGCTCTGTATTACCGCAAGGGCAGGACTATACTTTCTGGGGCTACGGCGTCAGTCAGGGACATTCTGACGCTATCCGTAGAGTTGAAGGCGTTAAAGACGCAAAACAGTATACCGTACCGATTGAGGAAGCTATTGATGCTGTTCGTAATGGTGAAAATCCTACACTTACTACAGCTCAGAAGCATATCCGTGAATGTTTTGTAGTTCTTGAAGATGGTGCTGATCCTGTAAAGGTTGAGGAAACAATTAAGAATATGCCTAACTACTTTGCTGATTATAATACAATCGTTCATTTTATCAGCGAAGATGAGTTAAAGGAAAAGCATAGCGAAATTCCTCACGGCGGCGTAGTTTTAAGAAGCGGTGTAACAGGTTTGAACGGTGAACACCATCACGTGATCGAGTATAAATTAAAGCTTGATTCAAATCCTGAGTTTACTTCAAGTGTTGTAATCGCATACGCTCGTGCTGTATATCGACTTGCAAATGAAGGTCAGACAGGATGTAAGACTGTATTTGACATTGCACCTTCATACTTAAGTGCACTTAGTGGTGAAGAACTCCGTGCTACAATGCTTTAAAATTCAATTTTAAATTTAGGTAAACGACGAACAGATAAATACTGTTCGTCGTTTTTTATCGCTTTATTTATGATCATTTGACTATGCTTATAAGATTGTATCTTATAAGAAAATATGGTATTATTATACAATAAGGGACGGTGATTGTGTTGGCACGACCTATAGATAAAAGAGAAGCAAAAAAGATTTCTGATATACATAGAAAGCTGTTATCACAACTTGAAGTGGTATCAAAATACTATGACAAGCTTTGTAAGCAGGTGGTTGATTCAGCTAATAATTTAGCAAAAGAGCAATCAATCGATACGCTCAAAAGTATACCGCTGGATGAAATCAATCGTGATAAGCGCGGTATCAGGATAAAACCTCTGCGTGATAGCGGATTTTCTTCCGTTTGGGATATATATATTTGCGACGTCAGAAAACTTGAAGCTGTTAATGGTATAAGTACTGAGTCAGCTAAAGAAATCAAAACAGTAGTTGATAGCATCGTCAAGACTGTTGTCGATAACACTAAAATCAAACTAAGTGTTGATAATAAGACAAAAAGCTCAACTGCTCTTATTAATGCAGTAGCGGCGTATATAGTGTGTGATCCGGTTGCAAAGCTGTGTTATGAGTTGTTTTATAAGCACAGTGCTGAAGTAAATAAACATCTTCTTAAGCTTAAACCTGCAACCGGTTCTTTAAAGTGGATGTTTGCGTCATCTTCTAAAAAGAATGATAGTGTAAACTCGTTCAATGCGTTGTCTGATTTGTTGCAAAGTAACTACTATAAAGATGCAATATATAATATTCAGCAATTTAATAAAAATAAAATCCAGACTGCTAAAGGATGGGATGCTTTTACTGGTAACCCTGTTCAATTTTATAATGTTATCGAAATGCTTTGTCCGGGTGTTCTGAGTACTGATGACAATGTGTACGGTCTATCAAAAGACTTGGCTGAACAGGTTTCAGCTTTCGAGATTTCGCTTGAAGGACTTAATTGCCAGTTGCGTAAATATCAGGAAATGGGCGTAAAATACGCATTACAGCAAAAGCGTGTTCTGCTTGGAGATGAAATGGGTCTTGGTAAAACAGTTCAGGCTATTGCGGCAATGGTCTCACTCAGAAACAACGGTGACTCACATTTTGTTGTTGTTTGTCCTGCCAGTGTTTTATCAAACTGGTGTCGAGAGATTAAAAAAATGAGCGATCTCAATGTGTTCAAAATTCACGGTGTTTCTAAGCAGGAAGAGCTCAATAGATGGGTGAATGATGGTGGTGTTGCAGTAACTACCTACGAGACAACTTCAAATTTTCTCTTCCATGAAAGTTTCAGGTTTTCTATGCTTGTTGTTGATGAGGCTCATTATATTAAAAATCCTGAAGCAAAACGCACTGTTAATGTAAATAACATATGCAAGCACGCTGATAATATATTGTTTATGACAGGTACTGCTCTGGAAAATAAAGTCAGCGAGATGGTTAATTTAATCAATATGCTTAATCCTGATGTCGCCCAGTCTGTAGAAGGAATGGAATTTCTTGCATCAGCACCAGAGTTTAAAGAAAAAGTAGCAACAGTTTATTATCGCAGAAAACGCGAGGATGTTCTTACTGAATTGCCAGATCTGATTGAAAACAAAGATTGGTGTGAACTGAATAGCGAAGAAGAAAAGGCGTATGAAGATGCGGTTCTTAATGATAAGTTTTCTGAAGCAAGAAGGGTGTCGTGGAATATCAGCGATATCTCTAAGTCATCTAAAGCTAACAGAATGCTGGGAATCGTCGAGGAAGCTGAGGAAGACGGCAGAAAAGTTATAGTGTTCTCGTTCTTCCTTGATACTATAAATAAGATAGTGAGTTTGCTTGGTGATAAGTGCATAGGACCGATTAACGGTTCAGTGCCACCTCAGAAAAGACAGGAACTTGTTGATGAATTCAATAAAGCACCTGCAGGTACTGTTTTAGCATCACAGATTCAGGCAGGTGGAACGGGACTTAATATTCAGTCTGCCAGTGTGATTATACTTTGCGAGCCTCAGTTCAAGCCTTCGATTGAGAATCAGGCGATATCCAGAGCGTATCGTATGGGTCAGACCAGAAATGTCTTTGTACATCGTTTACTGTGTGATGAAACGGTTGACGAGAGAATTACTGAGATACTTGAGAATAAGCAAACTATTTTTGATGCTTTTGCTGATGAATCTGTTGCCGCAAATGAGAGCTTCGAGATTGACGAAGCATCGTTTGGTAATATAATTAAAGAAGAAGCAAAACGTATTAAAGATAAAAATAATAATGTATAACTTATTTTTAGGGGAGTTGTCATTTTGAGAAGAACAAATAGATGCGGTAATTTCTTTATGGTATTACTGATTAATATGATGTTGAATCTGGAAGGGTTGATTCCAGCAGCCATTCTTATCGCTTTACATTTCTTCTTTGATATTTCGATATGGTGGGGTGTAGGTGCTGTAGTTGCTTGGGTGTTGTATTTGCTCATATGGATGCTGATTTTTAAGTGGGTTGGTACATCCAGTAGTACGCCAGATATACCAAAAGAAAACAAAAACCCGTATTCAAGCGGACCATATGTTGGTAAGTATAACCAAAAAAATGACGAATAATACAACACTTCATATTTTTATTTCTATACTAGCATTAAATGAACACTAAGGTGTGTTATTATTAAACTAAATTTATATATCATTTTGATGTTATATAATTTTTATACTGAAAGGAGTTTTAATTATGGGACTTATTAAAGCTGGAATCGGAGCAGTCGGCGGAGTATTAGCTGACCAGTGGAAGGAATTTTTCTATTGTGACGCACTTCCAAAGGATGTTCTTATGACAAGAGGACAAAAACAGGTTAACGGTCGTACTTCTAACACAAAGGGGCATGACAACGTTATTACTAATGGTTCAGGTATCGCTGTTGCTGATGGACAGTGTATGATTATCGTTGAACAGGGTAAGGTTGTTGAAGTTTGTGCTGAGCCTGGTGAATTTACATACGATAACACAATTGCGCCAAGTATCTTCACAGGTAACTTAGGCGAGAGCATTAAGCAGACATTCAACGCTATCGGTAAGCGTTTTACCCATGGTGGTGACACTGGTGTAGATCAGAGAGTATACTACTTCAACACAAAAGAGATTATGGATAACAAATTCGGTACTCCAAATCCATTTATGTTTGACGTAGTTAACAAGCACATCAATATGAGAAGAACCGTTCAGGTTAGATGTAACGGTATCTATTCATATAAAATCACTGACCCGATTTTATTCTATACAGAAGTATGCGGTAATGTATCACAAAGCTTTACTCGTGATGAGATTGATAATCAGCTCAAAACTGAGTTTATCGATGCTTTGCAGCCTGCGTTTGCAGTTCTTTCGGAAAAAGAGTTAAGACCTGCACAAATCCCAGCACACACTTTAGAGCTCAAAGACGCTGTTAATGATGCGTTAAAGAGCAGATGGAGTGATGGTAGAGGTATTAAAGTTCAGTCTATTGCTCTTAACCCAATTACATTAACTCCGGAAGATATGAAGAAGATCAACCAGATGGAAGATGCTGCTACAATGGGCTCAAATCCATTTATGATGGCTGGTCGTATGACAGATGCTTCTGCTAACGCTATGGAAACAGCAGCTGGAAATGAAGCTGGTGCTATGACAGGCTTTATGGGCATGGGCATGGCTATGAATGCTGGTGGTATGGGCGGTGGCTTTGCTGCAGCTCAGAACTTCTATAACCAGGGTGTTCAGATGCAACAGCAACAGCAGGCTCAACAGGCAGCTCAGGCTCCAGCTGATGGTTGGAAGTGTGCTTGTGGTGCTAGTGTTAGTGGTAATTTCTGCCCACAGTGTGGTGCAAAGAAACCAGAACCTGTAGCTCAGAATGGTTGGAAGTGCGCTTGCGGTGCAAATGTCAGCGGAAACTTCTGTCCTGAGTGTGGAGCTAAAAAGCCTGAAGCTAATGGTTGGACATGTTCTTGTGGTGCAGTAAACCAGGGTAAATTCTGCCAGCAGTGTGGCGCTAAGAAACCTGAAGGTGCTCCACTTTATAAGTGTGACAAGTGTGGATGGACACCAGAAGATCCACATAACCCACCTAAGTTCTGCCCTGAGTGTGGCGATATTTTTGATGATAACGATAAGAACTGATTTCTTCTATTTAATAAATAATATTACTTAAGAGGTGATATACTTTGGCAGTTATGCAGGAATATAAATGTCCGTGCTGTGGCGGTGCAATAGCGTTTGACAGCGCGAGTCAGAAAATGAAATGTCCTTTCTGCGATACTGAGTTCGAAATGGATGCGCTTAAAGCATATGATAACGAGCTTAATAATGAACAGGGCGATAATATGCAGTGGGACACACAAGCTGGTGGACAGTGGTCTGTTGATGAAACAACAGGTCTGAATACATATGTTTGTCAGTCTTGTGGTGGTTCAATTGTCGGCGATGAAACAACAGCTGCAACATCTTGTCCATATTGTGGTAACCCTGTTGTGCTTATGGGACAGTTCTCAGGTGATTTGAAACCTGATTTTGTTATTCCGTTTAAGCTTGATAAAAATGCTGCTAAAGAAGCTTTACTCAAGCATTACAAAGGTAAAGTTTTACTTCCTAAGGTATTTAAAGAACAGAACCATATTGACGAAATCAAGGGTTTGTATGTTCCTTTCTGGCTCTTTGATGCTGATGCTAATGCTAATATCAGATATAAGGCAACCAGAGTTAGACGTTGGAGCGATAGCAATTATGATTATACTGAAACAAGTTATTTTTCAGTAATCCGTGGTGGTAATATCGGCTTTGAAAGAGTTCCTGTTGACGGTTCATCAAAAATGCCTGATGATTTAATGGAATCTATTGAGCCATATAACTTTAACGATGCTGTTAATTTCCAGACTGCATATCTTGCCGGATATTTAGCTGATAAGTATGACGTTGATGCTCAACAGAGTATCGACAGAGCTAACCAGCGAATCAAACATAGTGTTGAGCAATCTTTTATAGAAACAGTTAAAGGTTTTACAACTGTAGTTCCTGAATCAACTTGCGTTAATCTTTCAAATGGTAAAGCTAAGTACGCTCTTTATCCTGTGTGGATATTGAACACAACATGGAAAGATAAGAAGTATCTTTTCGCTATGAATGGTCAAACAGGAAAATTCGTTGGTGATCTTCCTATGGACAAAGGTTTGCTCGGTAAATGGTTTGGTATTATTGCCGGTGCAGTAACTGCAGCATCTTTCCTTTTAATGTTGCTTGTTGGTTTGTTATAAGGGAGGTGCAGTGAATGAATAAACGTATTTTTGCTTTAATATGTGCTGTTCTTTTATGTGTAATTTCTGTTATACCTGCATTTGCAGAACCTAATGTTCCACGTCTTGTTGACGATGCAATGCTTTTGGAGGATTATGAAGCAGAAGATTTGTTAGAGCAGCTTGATGAAATAAGCGAGAGACAGCAGTTTGATGTTGCTATCGTAACAGTTCAGTCGCTCGATGGAGCTACACCACAGGCTTACGCTGACGATTACTTCGATTATAATAACTTTGGTTATGGCTCTACACGTGATGGTGTGTTATTGCTCCTATCAATGGAAGAGCGTGATTGGTATATCTCAACCAGCGGTTATGGTATCACAGCGTTTACAGATGCCGGAATAAGCTATATCGGTGAACAGATTGTTTCTGATTTCTCAAGTGAATTCTATTATTATGGTTTCCAGACATTTGCTGAATTGTGTGATGATTTTATCACACAGGCTAACAACGGCGCTCCTTATGACGTGGATAATATGCCTGAAGCAGAATTCTCGTTCTTTGGTACATTAATCATTGCATTAGGTATCGGTTTAGTTGTGGCTGCAATTGTTTGTCTCGTTTTTGCTTTACAGCTTAAGTCTGTTCATAGTCAGAGTGCCGCATCAAATTATGTAAAACCAGGTAGTATGCATGTTACTGATTCCCGTGAATTTTTCCTCTATCGTACTGTGGATAGACGAGAAAAACCGAAGGAGAACACCTCAAGTGGAGGTTCAAGTGTACATACATCATCATCTGGCAGAACTCACGGTGGTGGCGGCGGAAAGTTCTGATTTTTCTATTTACTATAAAAAGGTATTCGCAAGTTTGCGGATACCTTTTTTGTGTCTATATAGCTTTTTGTAATTATAGTGATTGTGTTGCAACTGTTGTACATAGTGCTACAATATTCGTATCAATAAACATAATATCTATACGAAAAGACGATGAAGGGCGATGATTGCCTGTTTTTGCCAAAAAACAGCTTGTTAAAATTAACAAAAACGAGTGATGTAATTAGTGCACAATAACTATATAGAAAAGCTCGAAGTAAATTTTGTTGTTTAATATTATCAAATTTAATGCTTAGTATTTAGATATATTGTACAAGTAAAATCTTCAAAGTTTAGTGTTAATATCCGTTGTAATTTCACTAACAATTATAGTAAAATATCATTGTAAAAATATAGATTATATAATCTAAAAACTAACTTTAGGAGAGATTACGATGAAAAGAGTTTTGAGTGTTGCTTTAGCATTCTGCATTATGCTTTCTTGCTTTATTTCTGCAGATTGCCTTTTTGTTAATGCTAATGCAGCAAGTGTAGAAACAGCTGCTGTTTCTGCTAGTACAGGTCCACAGAGTCAGATTCAGGGTAGTGCAGTTCTTCATTGCTTTAACTGGTCTTACAACTCAATCAAAAACAATCTTCAGGCGATTAAAGACGCTGGCTACACAGCTGTACAGACATCACCTGTTCAGAGTCCTAAGGACTACAATTCTTCTTGGAGAGATCAGAGAGGTCAGTGGTGGAAGCTTTATCAGCCACTTGATTTTAATATCTCCAATTACACTTGGTTAGGTAATAAATCAGAGCTCAAATCTCTTTGTGATGCTGCTGAAAAAATGGGCATCAAAGTTATTGTTGACGTTGTTGCAAACCACGTTGCTAACAAGCAGGATGGTGGCGGTTACGGCAACATAAATGACGGTGTCGCTTCTAACCTCAGACGTCCTGAGTATTATCACGATCGTTATGACTGGGCTAATGATAATAGCCGTTACGATATGACAATGGGTCACATCGGTATGCCTGACTTAAACACTGCTCATCCTGATGTACAGAACATCGTTAAAAACTTCCTCATTGATTGTATCAATCAGGGTGTTGATGGTTTCCGTTTCGACGCTGCTAAGCACATCGAGCTTCCTACTGACGATGGTAACAGAAGTGATTTCTGGCCAACAGTAATCAATGGTTCACAGGCTACAACACAGAATCAGATTTACTACTATGGTGAGATTCTCAACGGTTGTGGTACAGATATCGGCAACTTTACAAAATATATGAGTATCACTGATAACAACACCGGTGATAGCATCCTTGTTGCTGCTAACAACAGAAATGCATCAGGTTTAGCTTACGGTAACTATAATAAGGGCGGTGCACCAGACAAGAGTGTATTATGGGTTGAGTCTCACGATACACATATGGGCGAGTCAGGTTCAGCTGGTATGTCTAAGACTGAATACGTTTCTGATGATACTATTATCAGAGCTTGGGCTATGGTTGGCTCAAGAGCTGATTCAACAGCTCTTTTCTTTGCTCGTCCAGCAGGCAACATGGGTGATGCAAGTTCAAACACAACATATAAATCAAAGGCTGTTGCAGAAGTTAATAAGTTCAAGAACTACTTTGCAGGCCAGACAGAATACCTTTCTTCTGAAAATTCAATCGCTTACAACGAGCGTGGTAACTCAGGTGTCGTTTTAGTTAATGCTAATGGTGGTTCTTGCTCAGTTAATGTAACTGCTAAGAAAATGGCTAATGGTACATATAAAGATGCAGTATCAGGTAGCACATTTACTGTTTCGAATGGTAGAATTTCAGGTAACATCGGTAATACAGGTGTTGCTGTTGTATACAATCCAACAAACACACCAACACCAACACAGCCAACTGTTGCTCCAACAAAACCAACAGAAAAGCCAACAGAAGCTCCTAAGAAGTATCTCTGTGGTGACGTTGATTTAGACAAACAGGTTAATATCATGGACGGAACATATACACAGCTCCATCTTGCAAAGAGCCTTGTACTTACAGGCGATGCATTTTTAGCTGCTGACGTTGATCTTAACTCTGATGTAAATATTATGGATACAACATCAATTCAGCTGTATTTAGCAAGTAAACCGGTTGAGGGTACATATTGTGGTCAATATATAAACGGTAGTGTTGAACCAACTGAGCCTACAATCCCTGTTCCTGTTGGCAACTATATTTACTTTAAGAATAATAACAACTGGAGCACAGTTAACGCATATTTCTGGAGCGACGAAAATGATGCTATGATGAGTTGGCCTGGTCAGAATATGCAGTCAGTAGCAAACGGTGTTTATATGATTGAATTACCAGCTGGTGCTACAAAGGTTATTTTCAACAATGGTGGTAATGAGCAGACAGGCGACCTTAATGTTGAGGGTGTAGGTAAAATCTACAATAATGGTTCATGGAGCGACTTTAACGGTGAAATCGATGATCCAAAACCGGTAGATGGAAATTTCATTTACTTCAAGAATAACAGTAACTGGGGTCAGGTTAAAGCTTACTACTGGAGTGATTCAAACACAACAATGGTTGAGTGGCCTGGTCAGGATATGGAGTCTGTAGGTAATAATGTTTATAGAATTGAATTACCTGCTGATGCAACTAAGATTATTTTCAACAACGGAGATAATGATAAAACAGGCGACCTTAATATCGAAGGTTTCAATAAAATCTACGATAACGGTTGGAACAATTATAACGGTTAATTATTTGAAACATATAGAAAAAGGGAGTCGATACGACTCCCTTTTTTTTGCACTGAAAAACCGCCATCTATAAGAAGATGGCGGTTTAGTTATGTCAGATTATCGTATTCATCAAAACAATAGCAAAGAGTATCTTTATCATGACTATCGCTAGACAGAATGAATTTGGCTCCATTTGCCTTAAGGTAATCATATATCTGTTTTGATGGGTAAGGGGAAGTGCGGTATCCTCTGGATATAGCACCTGTGTTGATTTCAAATATTGCGTTTGATTTCAGTAATGAATCCGCTGCACGTTTGAACGAATTTACATATCGTGCATCGTTTTCATTAAACAACTCTCCGTTTTCATTGAACTTTGATATTAAATCAAAATGTCCAATGATATCAGCATTTGTTTTTCTTACTACATCAGCAACAGTTTTATAATACTCATCAATCAAAGCGTAAATATCTCCGCTAAAATGCGTGTCAGCTGCATTCATTAATATTTCGGCAGACTCATCAACAGGTATGTATTCATTTTGAGCCTTTATATAGTGCACAGACCCTATAACGTAATCATAAGGCTCTGTGCTCTCATCTGAGTAAAAGTCTTGTTCAATACCTGTGTAAACTTCGATTTTGTCTTTGTACTTGTCTTTAAGTGAATAAAGAGTATCAATGTACTCCTTGATACGCTCTTTTTTTATACAGTAACTTTCATCAAAGTGTGTATATGAATGGTCTGAGATACCGATTTTTGTCATTCCTGACTCAATAGCCATAACAACAATATCTTCAACAGAGCTTTTGCCGTCGCTGAAATCTGAATGGACGTGAAAATCAAAGCGTTGCATTATGTCATTTTCTCCTGCTTAACCTTATGGTCAATAACATGACGTGAAGCAAGTTCGTTATGTATATCTTCAAGAGAAATACCCTGTTCAATCATAAGAACCATTACATGATAAGCTAAATCAGCAATTTCGTATATTGTTTCTTTTCTATCCTCAGCTTTGGCTGCAATAATAACCTCAGTACATTCTTCACCAATTTTCTTTAAGATTTTATCCAAACCTTTCTGGAAAAGGTAAGTGGTGTATGAACCTTCTTTTTCGTCGGTTTTTCTGCCTTCAATAAGTTCCATTAAACTCTGATAAGAAAACTCATGTCTTTCGTCACTCTGGAATACTTCGTTATTGAAGCATGATGTTGTACCTAAATGGCAAGCAGGGCCGTCCGGCTCTACCATAACAACTAAAGCATCGTTGTCGCAGTCTGCTGTAATAGAAACAATATGCTGATAATTTGAACTAGTTTCACCTTTAAGCCAGAGTTCCTGTCTTGAACGACTATAAAAACAGGTCAGCTCTTTTTCCATAGAAATTTTGAGGCTTTCTTTGTTCATATAAGCAAGTGTAAGAACTTTTTTTGTTTTAGCATCTACAACAATAGCAGGGATAAGACCCTTATCATCAAATTTTAACTTTTCAATATCAAACATTGTAATTCTCCTTAGTTATGATAAGCGGGTAGGGATACCTGCTTTGGACATTTCAGCTTTAAGATCAGAAATTTTCACTTCACCGAAATGGAAAATAGAAGCCGCAAGGCCTGCGTCAACTTTAGGTAATGTATTAAACAGAGTGATAAAGTCATCAATTTTTCCTGCACCGCCCGATGCGATTACAGGTACAGAAACAGCATTACATACAGCTTCCAGCATTTCAAGGTCAAAGCCTTTTTTAACGCCGTCTGTATCAATGGAATTAAGGACTACTTCTCCTGCACCATTACCGACACAACGTTTAATCCATTCGATAGCTTCCATACCGGTATTTTCACGTCCGCCCTTAGCAAATACCCTGAAAACACCGTCAACTCTTTTTACGTCAGCTGATATAACAACGCATTGGTCGCCATACAACTTTGCAGCTTCATAAATAAGCTGTGGATTACGGATTGCACCTGAGTTAACAGAAACTTTGTCAGCACCACATTTTAGTACTCTGTCAAAATCGTCGACAGTATTTATACCACCCCCAACAGTCAGCGGAATGAATACACTCTTTGCTGTTTCGCAAAGGATATCTGTAAAAAGCTTTCTGCCGTCTGACGAAGCTGTTATATCATAAAATACTAGCTCATCAGCTCCGCAATCGCTGTAGTATTTAGCGAGGGTAATAGGGGAAGAAACATCGCTTAAACCTTCGAAGTTAACACCTTTTACAACTCTACCGTCTTTTACGTCAAGGCAAGGGATAATTCTTTTAGTAATCATTGTGCCACCTCGATTGCCTCTTTTAAATCGATTGCTTTTGTGTAGTACGCTTTTCCAATAATAGCACCGTAGATATCAAGCTTTCTGAGTTTAGCGATATCATCAATAGTAGATACGCCACCTGATGCGATTATTTGAATATCAAATCTTTCGCTCAGCTCTTTGTAAAGCTCGTGATTAGTGCCTTGCATAGCTCCGTCTTTTGAAATATCTGTGCATATAATTGTCTTAACACCGATGTTTTGCATTTTATCACAAAAAGCAAAAGCATCATCATCTGATGTTTCGGTCCAGCCTTTAATAGCTACATATCCGTCTTTGATATCAATACCAACAGCGATCCTGTCACCATATTTAGCGACAGCTTCTTCAACAAAACCGGGATTTGTAACAGCGGCTGTGCCAAGAATAACTCTGTCTACACCGGCTGTGATGTATTTATCGATTACATCCATATTACGGATTCCGCCACCAATTTCACAAAAAAGACCTGTGCTATCTTTGATGTTTTTTACAACTTCAAAGTTTGGAGTTGTACCGCTTTTTGCACCTTCTAAATCAACAAGGTGAATGTGAGTAGCACCACAGTTTTTGAAGTCAATAGCTACTTCAACAGGATTTTCGCTATATACAGTCATTTGATTATAATCGCCTTTAAAAAGGCGTACTGCTTTTTTGTCATACATATCAATAGCAGGATAAATCAGCATACAAAACCCTCCTTTAATGATACAAAGGCTTTCAGTATTGAGAGCCCGATTTTACCGCTTTTTTCAGGGTGAAACTGACAACCGAATACATTATTATCAGCTACTGCTGCTGTTATCTCTGTACCATATTCAGCCGTAGCGATTACAGATGAATCACACTCAGTTGCGTAATATGAGTGTACGAAATACACACAGTCGCCGTTTTTGATGTTTTTAAAAATAGGGGAAGGCTCACCTTTGAATATTAGCGGATTCCAACCAATATGTGGAATTTTATACTCTGGGGAAACAGCGTCTTTAATTGGTTTAACTACACCTTTGATGAGTCCCAAACCTTCATGTTCACCGTATTCATAGCTTTTATCAAAGAGCATTTGCATACCAAGACAGATACCCATAAGCGGTTTGCCGCTTTTTGCAAGCTCCTTGATAACAACGTCTAAGCCTGTTTTTCTGAGCTTATCTGCGGCGTCTTCAAATGCTCCGACACCAGGCAGAATAATCTGATCAGCTTTTTCTAATATTTCTTTATCATCGGTTACGACTACCTCAGCTCCAATAGCATTAAGTGAGCATTTCAGAGAAAAGAGATTGCCGACACCGTAATCAACAATAGCAACCATTATAAAACACCTTTTGTGGAAAGAATATCATCAGCAAATTTGCTGTCTATTTTTACAGCTTCTTTGATTGTTCTGGCAACAGATTTAAAAGTACCCTCGATTATATGATGAGAGTTTTTGCCGTCAAGCTGTTTGATGTGAAGAGTACACTCGGCGTTGCGGATAAAGCCGTAAAAGAACTCTTCGGTAAGCTCTGTATCAAATGTACCAACTTTTTCAGCAGGAATATCTAAATCGTAGTTAAGATATGACCTACCTGAAAAATCGATAGCTGAAAGAATGAGAGTCTCATCCATAGGAAGTATCATATATCCGTAACGTGTGACACCTTTTTTATCAACTAGAGCTTCTTTGAAAGCAAGACCAAGTGAAATACCTATATCTTCAACAGTGTGGTGGTCATCTACATTAGTATCACCAACGCATTTTACATCAAGATCAAATCTGCCGTGTTTTGCAAATAATGTAAGCATATGATCTAAAAATCCACAGCCTGTATCAATGTTACTTTCACCTTTGCCATCGAGATTTAAAGTAAGTGAAATATCTGTTTCCGCAGTTTTGCGGTTAATTGTAGAGGTTCTCATTTTAACTCCTCCAATACTTCCTGAATTTTTTCTATAAGTATGTTCATTTGCTCTTTGCTACCAATGGTAATTCTGTTGTAGTCATAAAGCTTTTCTTTATCAAAATAACGTACAAGTACGCCTTTTTCTTTAAGCTTAAGATAGATATCTTTACCATGTGCGGTGTGGTGTTTTGCAAATACGAAATTAGCGGAACTGTCAGTCATAGTAAAACCGAGTTCTTTAAGCTTAGTAACTGTCCATTCTCTGTTTTCGATAATAGTTTTGCAGTTATCCATGCAGTATTCATCATCAATCAATGTGCCTACACCTGCGGCCATTGTAAGAGAATTTACGTTATAAGGGTTCGTAGAATACTTAATAGTATTGAGGTCCTGAATCAGCTTTTTATTACCGATACCAAAGCCTAATCTACCGCCAGCAAGTGAGCGTGATTTAGAAAAAGTCTGTGTTACAAGAAGATTGTCATACTTTTTTGTAAGAGGTACAACACTGTCTGCTCCAAAATCAACGTATGCTTCATCAATAACAACAACGTTGTCAGGATTGCTTTTTATAATCTCTTCAATCTGTTCAACGGTCAAGGCAATACCTGTAGGTGCATTAGGGTTTGCTATAAAGATAGTACCATCTGCATTTTTGTAGTCATCGATACAGATTGTGAAATCGTCATTTAATGGGATTTGCTTATATGGGATATTGTTTATCTGTGCGAAAACAGTGTAGAATCCATAAGTGATGTCAGGGAAGATAGCAGGAGTGTTTTTGTCACAGAAAGCCATGAACGCAAAGTTTAAGACCTCATCTGAACCATTAGTGAACAGTATCTCATCTTCGTTGACAGAAAATCTGTTAGCCGCAAGTTTTATGAGTTCTCTGCACTCAGGGTCAGAGTACAGCTGTAGATTCTGTGCTGCCTTTGTAGCATAAAGCTGTGCAGTTTTTGATGGGGAAAATGGCGATTCGTTAGTATTAAGTTTTATGTACTGAGTATCTTTAGGTTGTTCACCAGGGGTGTATGGTACTAAAGAACTGTATTTTTGGCTAAAAAAGCGACTCAATCTGATTCCTCCGTGCGGATAATAGCACTTTTAGCGTGAGCGGTAAGACCTTCTTTTTCTGCAAAAAATGCTACGTCTTTTGCTACACGATTTAAAGCGTCTTTTGTGTAATATGTATACTGTGTTTTCTTAACAAAATCATCAACTGATAACGGGCTTGAGAACTTTGCGGTACCAGATGTTGGTAAGGTGTGGTTTGGACCTGCAAAATAGTCGCCCAAAGCCTCAGGACAGTTTCTGCCCATAAATATAGAACCTGCGTGACGTATGCTGTCGAGATAATCAAAAGGGTTGTCAACGCATAACTCAAGGTGCTCTGGAGCGATTTCATTGGAAATCTCAATAGCTTTCATTAAATCATCAGCAACAATAATATTGCCGTTGTTATCGATAGAAGTTCTGGCAATTTCTGATCTTAAAAGCTGCTCAATCTGAACTTCAAGTTCATTCTGTACTGCTACTGCAAGTTCCATAGAATCAGTTACAAGTACAGCACTTGCGAGTTTATCGTGCTCAGCCTGTGAAAGTAAATCAGCGGCAGCGTGCTTAGGATTTGTCTTTCCGTCTGCTACAATCAGGATTTCACTTGGCCCTGCAATCATATCAATTGATACAACACCGTAAACCTGTTTCTTTGCTTCCGCAACAAAAGCGTTACCAGGTCCAACAATTTTATCAACCTTTGGTACACTTTCTGTTCCGTATGCAAGGGCGGCAATAGCTTGTGCACCGCCTACTTTGAAAATTTTGTCAATTCCAGCAACCTTAGCAGCTGCTAAGATTACAGGGTTTACTTTACCGTCTGCAGAAGGAGGTGTTACCATAACAACCTCTTTACAGCCGGCAATTTTTGCGGGGATTGAATCCATAAGTACAGTTGATGGATAAGCTGCTGTACCACCAGGTACGTATAAACCGGCTCTGTCAACAGGAATAACTTTTTGACCAATAACTATGCCGTTTTCATCATTGATAATAAAGCTGTTTCGAACCTGTTTTTCGTGGAATTTACGGATATTTGCTGCAGCTTTTTTCAAAATCTCGATAAACTGTGGCTCAACAAGTGAAAATGCTTCATCGATTTCTTCTTCACTTACTAAAAGTGAAGAAAGCTGTGCTTTATCAAATTTTTCGCAGTACTCATATAAAGCTTTGTCACCGTTTGTTCTGACATTGTTGATAATATCAGTAACAATAGCTTCAACATTTATAGAGTTTTCAACTCTGCTGAAAATTTCATTATTGTCAACTTCGTTGTATTTTAAAATTTTAATCATTTTTTGCCTCCATCTGAGCAGAAATTTCGCTTACAATCTTGTTTATAAGCTCAGATTTGAATTTATAGCTCGTTTTGTTTGAGATAAGACGGGCACTGATAGGAATGATTGTTTCCTTAACCTCAAGATTATTCTCTTTGAGAGTTGTACCTGTTTCAACAATATCAACGATTACATCGGATAAACCGAGTATCGGAGCGATTTCAATGGAACCGTTGAGGTGAATAATATCGATGTCACGACCTTTTGACAAATAATGCTGTTGGGCTATGTTTGTGAATTTTGTTGCAACCCTTAAAGTTCTTTGCTTGTCATCTCTAAAATCAGCTTTTGCGGCAACAGCCATTCGGCATTTGCCAATATCAAGGTCGAGTAGCTCATAAACTTCAGGGGAGTATTCGAGCAGGATATCTTTTCCTGCGACACCAATATCAGCAGCTCCACGCTCTACGTAAATTGCGACATCTGAAGGCTTAACCCAGAAGTATCTTACACCGACTTCTTCGTTTTCAAAAATCAGTTTGCGGTTGTTTTCTTTGATAGAAGGACACTCGAAACCTGCTTTTTCAAACATATTGTAAACCTTTTCGCCAAGTCTGCCTTTTGGTAAAGCAACGTTAAGCATAGTTTTCATAATTATCCTCCTTTCAATCCTCGATATTAACCAGTGTTTTGTATTTTATATCTGTAGGAACACATTTGCAAGCAAAGACTGAATCGCCGTTTTTGTTGTACTCTTTAACTTTGCTATTTATCAATGCTAAAGGTGTTTTGTCTGTGTAAAGTAAGATAACATCAACATCATAAGTTTTGTTTGATTCATCTAATCTGTCGAGTACATCGAGGTATACAGCAAATCCGATCGCACCTGATTTGCGTTTCATTTTTTGTAACAGCTTATCATACTGACCACCCGTTAAAACACTAGTAGGAACGCCTTCGATAAATCCTTTGAATACGATTGAATTATAGTAATGTGTATCAGAAATAACCGAGAAATCGATATTTATCATATCTTTGATTTCTTCATCAAGTGTAGATAGAATCATATTAAGCTCAGTGATAGGGGAGATATCTATAACATTACTGAGTAAATCTTCAAGTTTTGGTAAAACAACTTCCGGTTTTCCGCAGGTTGCTACAAGTGTTTTTAAGACTTCTGTTTTATCATCGGTGAGCTCTAACTCGTTGCAAAGAGAAATAAGCTCGTGGATGTTCTTCTCACTGATGAATTTGAGTATCTCTTTTTTAGCAAAAGATGGAATATCGAATGCATCAAAAACAGCGGTAATAATACCAAGATGTGATATATCAAGAACGCTGTTATCAGATATTGTTTTAAGACTCTCACAAGCAAGAGTAAGAACTTCGCTGATTGAGTAAGTATCAATGTCACC
>JAFUKO010000035.1 GCA_017473555.1 Ruminococcus sp.
ATATTGGTTGGTCAGATACTACAGGATGAATCTTTCTGTGCATGTAAGAGGTGAGGAAACTGTGAAACAAAAGTGGCTGTTTCAGGCTATAATTGATGGTTTACTAAATTCATTCAGCTACATAGTATTGCAGTGGTTCGTTGTATCAATATTTTTTGATAGTGTTTTAGCAGACGAAAAATTCTATATATTTATTTGTTTGCTAGGACCTATAATCAATTCGATTGTTTACTACAAACTTTTGAATAAAATTAAAAATATCAAAGAACTTATTTCTTCAACTTTTATAAGTGTTCTGGTATTCGTTGTGTGTATGCTTATGAGATTTTTTTGTTTAGTGACGCCGATTTTTATATTTACGCCATTTCAGCGTGAGTTGGGTAACGGAGATGGAATTTTTATTCTTTTATCAGCCTTAATTTTTACAGCATCAACAATAGTTTTTAGATTTTTTATCCTTATATACGAAATCAACCGTGTGAGTATGGAGAAAAACATAGAATAGCTTTTCATGGGTTCACAAGAAAGGACAGGTATGAAAAAGAAAACTGTAATCAAGATTGTAGCGGGCATTGTTGTTTTCTGGTTGGTGGTTATATCAATTTGTTGTGTACGATGGTATAACGGCCCGTCCAGAGCTATCGAAATATTTGAAGATGAAATCTTTGAACGAGATTACCGCGAACTTGTTAAAATGGTAGACTTTTTGGACTCATTGGAAGATGTGGAAGATGCATATATCGACTCAACTGACAGCACAATGCTTGTAGAGAATAAAGATGGTCAAATAGTCAAAGATGCAGAGATTTCTGACGAAGACGTGGTGTTAACAGTTTCTGTATTGATGAAAAAAGGTTATTACAGTATTGCTAAGAACAGTAATACTATTTATTTTGAGAGATGGAGAAATCCGTTTGGGTGTTCCAAAGGGTTTGCATTCTCTTCCGATAGTTCAGGTGAACTCGATATTCAATATCTTATCGGAGTAATGGTGTTAGATAAAACAGATTGGTATTACTATATATCCGATTATGAAATGTGGCGAGTCATGAATTGATACACCATATTATATGACTAATAACAGATAGGAGTGATATTATGTATAATGAAAATACATCACCTATAGTTGGGAATTCACAGGTACCGCAGGTACAGATGCCTCAAGTTACACCACCAATAGCTAATGCAGTTAATCCATATATGGCACCACAGCCTGTTGCTCAAAAAAAGCCAAGACGTCAGTACTCGATGAAAGAGAGTATATATGCGTGGTTGTGCTACATACTTGCGTACTTGTTTATACTCGCTGTGCCAATAAGAGAGAATTCATTAGGTTTGCTTACAGTAGTAGCTTTAATGTACGCAGTTACAACTGCAGTCACAGTCAAAAAAGGTAAAAAGCTGCAGGCTATGCCGATTGTAGTCGGAGTGTCCGCTTTGATTGTGTCCCTTGGTTTTGTACTTAATGTAAGCGGATTCTTGCGGTTTTTCTCATTTATTTATGTAATGACAGCATACTGCTACTATATTTATACTATGACCAGCGAAAACCGCTTCAAATTTCGTGACAGCATCCTGATTGACTTCACAAAAGTTATATTTGTGCTGCCGTTTTATTCTCTATCTGATATGTTTGTGTCGATGTTTGAGGGTGCAAAAAACAAGGGTGGAAAAACAATTCTCAAGGTTGTTATCGGCTTTGGCTTGGCTGTAATACCGACAGCGATTGTGTTGTCATTATTATCATATGACAGCGATTTCTCAAAGCTTATGGATACCATATTTCATATAGAAGATTTAGATTTATTAACGCATCTAGTAAAGTTGTTTTTAGCATTACCGCTTGGAGCGTATGCGTATGGTGTTTATATTTCATCCTTTGATAAGAAATGCGATAAAATACTTACTGCAGCCTCATGTAAAAAGTCTATGACTAAAATGCGTATTGCACCGGCTGTCACAGTAGTTACCGCTGTTTTGCCTGTTCTTTTTGTATATGTAGTGTTCTTTATATCACAGTGGAAGTACTACGTATCAGGCTTTACAGGTGTCCTACCAAAAGGTTTTAGTTATGCGGAATATGCACGAGAGGGATTTTTCCAGCTTTGCACAGTATCTGTAATCAATCTGGTTATGCTAACAGCTATC
>JAFUKO010000036.1 GCA_017473555.1 Ruminococcus sp.
ATAGCATAACCAGGGAAATCAACGAGCTCAGTAGCTCTGTCCTCACCTGATTTGCAGTAAACATGAACCTTTGGCCACTGTGTAACAGTGTTGTCAAAGTATACACGCTTTGTTTCATTAGCATCCTTCTTATAAACCTTGTATGTGTTTGTTGTAGTCTGAGTTCCGTTTGTAGCAGAAACAGTAATTTCAATACCGTCACCATAGTCGATAGAATCATTTAATACAACATATTTCTCACCGGTGAAAGATACTTCTGGGAGGTTAGAAACTTTAACTGTACCGCTTACAGCGTTCTCAAGAGAAACTGTAATGTTAGCGGTTTTGCTTGTGTAACCATTTAATGTATCTGCGCCAAGCTTTAAGCCGTTGAGTTCAACTACAGCCTTTGGAGCAATTTTCTTTGCGTTATAAACAACAGCTACACCGCTATCGCCTACAGTACCTGTAATAGTACCGTTAGAAACTGTGAATGTGTTACCTGTTACCTGGTCAACATATGTGCCGTTAGCCATTGTACAAGCCTGTGAAACAGTTGTTGATGCAGCAGCAAGGTTAGCGATAACCATACCTGTTGTGCCACGCTGTACAAAGAAGAGGCTACCGTTGTTATATGTAGCTTCGCTCTGACCAACAAACTCATTCTTGAACTGGTTTACGGCTTTTACAACAGGGTTCTTCCATGTGTCAGCAGCACCAGGAGCACCGATGAGCTCATCGTACTTGATAGAAGTAAGTGATGGGTTAACGTCGAGTTCAGCACAGTTTGTACGAACAAGATAAAGAGCAGGAGCATCTTTACGAGCACCGACTACAGCCCAACCAACAATCTGCTGAGCAATAGTGAGCTTGTTTGATGAACCTGAATCAGCAGGGTCTGTTGTGAATGTATCGTGTGATTCAACCCAGAGAACGTTGTCTGCATCCTGTGAACCTGTAAAGCCATAGTTAGCAAGTGAAGAAGCCTTCTTTGATCTAAGAGCATTTCTTACTGTACCGCCATATGCATAGTCAGTTACGTCAACGTACTTTGTGTATGCTGTGATTGATAAACCGCTAAGACCTAAAATCTCACCGTAAATGTAAGCATCAGGATTCTTCTCTCTGATAGCGTTTGTTACAGTTGGCCAGAAGTCAGAAGCAGCTTCGCCATCATCAGGAGTTTCGATATGCTTAGCAGCGTCGAAACGGAAGCCGTCAACACCACAATCAGCAAGAGTATTGAGGTAGTTGATGAGATAATTCTGATAATCCTTGTTACTTGTATCGATATCAGGTAACTGTGAGTTAAGGTCAGTATGTGTCTGACCCATACGAGTAGCATCGTTGTATGGTGTAAGCTTTGTACCTGATGGGTTTCTGAGGTAGCTCTTAAGTGTTGCATTAACCTTAGCAGCTTCAGATTTATTTGTGCTGTTCTGAACGTGGTTAGCTACGATATCAACGATAACTTTGATGCCGTAATCATCGAGAGTATCACACATCTCGATAAGGTCAGCTTCATTACCAAGCTCGTTACCGATTGCTAAGTCAGTTGGCTGATAGAAGCACCACCAGTCATTAGAATAAGCACCGTCGTTTGTTGTGTCTTTTGTACACTGGATTGGTGAAACCTGAACAGCAGTGTAACCTGCTTCAGCAATTTCCTGAGCGTACTGTGTTACTTCCTTTAGTTTCCAGTTGAAAGCATGAAGGATATTACCATCATGAACATCGCTAGGAAGATTGTAGCCTGTAACATTGTCATTAGTAGCTGCACTGACAGTTGTTGCAGGAACAATAACTAAAGATGCCATCATCAAAACACAGATGATAAGGCTGATAATTCTTTTTGTAAACATCTTTGTTCCTCCTGAAAAAATTATATTTTATCCGAATCATTATTAATATCTGATTCGGAAATGCTACCTTGTTCAATAATATCAGCATCTAAAGCTTCAAGCTGAGCTGATAATTCATTGATTCTGTGTGCTGAACGCTTTTCTTTTAAACGTTTAGTAACACTATCATCAATCAGAGTGTAAATTACAGCGAATACAGGAACGCCTAAAAGCATACCTATAACACCAAATAAACCGCCTCCGACGATAACCGAGAAAAGAATCCAGAAACCCGAGATACCAACAGTATCACCAAGAATCTTAGGACCGAGAATATTGCCGTCAAACTGTTGTAATACAATGATGAATATTACAAACCAGAAGCACTGCATCGGGTCAATGAGTAAAAGCAGGAATGCACTTGGTATCGCACCGATGAATGGTCCGAAGAACGGTATAACATTAGTGACACCGACAACTACCGAAATAAGAAGCGCATAATCAAACTTGAATATTGACAAACCAACAAAGCAGATAAGTCCAATAATACACGAATCTATAATCTTGCCGATGATGAACTTACCGCACTTTTTATTACTCAAATCAGTAATCTGCAATACTTTTCTGCTGGTTTTCAAAGGCAAATATGCTACTACCATAGCTTTGCTCTGTCGGCAAAGCTTTTCCTTTGTAGAGAGCATATAGATAGAAACAACAATACCGATAATCCAGTTATAGATACCTGTTGTAAAGCCTTCAGCAAAATTGAGAGCTGTTGGGAATACATCGGAAATGAACTTCTCGAGCACCTGCTGAGCGTCTTTTCCTGTAAGCAAGCTGATAACCTCGTTATAGGTTTTTTCATCATACAGGTCATAACCGAATCGGTCACGAACCATTATAACAAATTCGTGTGCTGACGTCTGTATGGATTGCATATACATTGGAATGTCTTCGACGAGTTTAGTGATACTCTTAGTAAGCTCAGGGATAAGAATACCCACCAAGAGTCCGACTACGCCAAAGCACAAGACGTATGAGATTATGAGAGATAACGGTTTTTTGAGTTTCTTCAGATTCTCGTGTTTTGTACCAAGCTTTTTAAAGCATCTGTCATGGAAGAAGTTATACGGGAAGCTCAGAATATAAGCGAGAATAAAGCCATAAATAAATGGCATAAACACTCCGAATACGTCTTTGACAACTACCGCAACCTGCTTAATATTGACAAGCAGAAAGGCAACCACAAGAGTGTATGTAATAAGCAAAAATATTCTCAAATAATTATTTTTTCTTTTCAATATCTCACGCTCCTTACATAAACAGTGACATCTGTGAACTTTCAGGCATACCCTCAAGACAACCACAATCACGCAAAATTTCAATTACGGATTTATTAACCTTAGTCTTTTGAATCATATCTTCAATCGACATATATTCGGTAGTTTTACCTACCTCTGAAAGACTCTCAGCAGCGGCTTCACCTATACCGGACAGTGAACAGAACGGAAGTCTGATTTTACCATCTTCGATAAGGAAACGCTTTGAATCAGATTTATAAATATCTACAGGTAGAACTTCAATACCTCGACAAAGCATTTCGTTCATAATCTGTAGGTTAGGTACTTCCTGCTTTTCTTTAGCAGAAGCATCAAAGCCTTTCTGGTTGATATTACGGATTTTATCCTTAACGGCTTGTTTACCCTTGATAAGAGTAGCACCGTCAAAGTTATCATTTCGCACAGTGAAATATGCGGCGTAATATTCAATAGGCTTATGGACCTTATACCAACCAAGTCTTAATGCCGCAATCATATATGCCGCAGCATGGGCTTTAGGGAACATATACTTAATTTTCATACAGGAGTCAATGTACCACTGTGGAACATCGTGATCCTTCATAGCGTTGATATGTTCTTCGGTAAGAAGCTTAGTTGCCTTACCCTTACGGACAATCTCCATAATTTTGAATGCCATTCCAGGCTCCAGACCCTTATGCATCAAATAAGTCATAATCGAGTCACGAGTACCAATAACCTCGGAAATAGTACAAATACCATCTTTGATAAGGTCGGCAGCGTTACCAATCCAAACGTCAGTACCGTGCGACAGACCTGAAATCTGCAAAAGGTCAGTAAATGTTTTAGGTTGAGCATCAACAAGCATCTGTCGAACAAATGGAGTGCCTAGCTCAGGCATCGAATATGTACCTGTCTGAGCATCGATATCTTCAGGTGTAACGCCCAAAGCCTCTGTTGAAGTAAACAGTGACATAACATCAGGATCACTCATCGAAACTTCCATAACAGGAATACCGGTGAACTCTTCGAGATAGTGATAGATAGTCGGCACATCGTGTCCGAGCTCGTCCAGTTTACAAATAGTATCGTGGATTGAGTGGAAGTCGAAGTGAGTAGTTATGTTGTCAGAGTTAACATCATTTGCAGGATGCTGCACAGGACAGAAATCGTAGACTTCCATACCTCGTGGTACAACAACCATTCCACCAGGGTGCTGACCAGTAGTACGTTTAGCACCTGTACTGCCACTAGCAAGTCGAGCAATTTCAGCCTTGTTCATTGTAACACCACGTTCTTCACAGTATTTCTTAACAAAGCCGATAGCTGTTTTATCAGCAACAGTTGAAATGGTACCCGCTTTAAAGACGTTGTCTTTACCAAACAGATCTTCTGTATATCTATGTACTCTGGACTGTACCTCACCGCTGAAGTTAAGGTCGATATCAGGTACCTTGTCACCTTTGAACCCTAGGAAGGTTTCAAACGGAATTTCGTGACCATCACGGTCATATTCAGTGCCACAGACAGGACACTTTTTAGGTGGCAGATCAAAACCTGAACCGTAACTACCGTCGGTGATAAACTCAGAGTTTTTACAATTAGGACAAATATAGTGAGGACAAAGCGGATTAACCTCGGAGATACCAGACATAGTAGCAACAAAGGATGAACCTACACTTCCTCGTGAGCCTACAAGATAGCCATACTCTTCACTTTTTGCAACCAGCTTCTGAGCTGTCATATAAAGAACCGAGAAGCCGTATGTTGTGATAGAGTTGAGCTCTTTGTCAAGTCGTGCTTTAACAATATCAGGAAGAGGATCGCCGTATTTTGCTTTAGCTCTCTCCCATGTGATTGATACAAGCTGTTCCTCAGCACCGTCAATAAACGGTGGGAAGTTTCCTTCGGGAATAGGTCTGATCCATTCGCAGGAATCAGCAATTTTATTAGGATTTTCAACAACAACTTCGTATGCTCTCTCCTCGCCTAAATAAGAGAATTCTTCAAGCATCTCGGCGGTTGTTCTGAAATACAGCGGCGCCTGATTATCAGCGTCAGAGAATCCCTGTGCCGCCATAAGCACCTTTCTGTAATCGCTGTCGTGAGGCTCCATAAAATGAACGTCACCAGTCGCAACTACAGGTTTACCGAGCTCATCACCAAGTTTGATGATAGTTCGATTAATCTTCTCAAGTTCAGCCATACTTGAAACAGTGCCGTTCCTCAGCATAAACTCATTATTACCATTCGGTTGGATTTCCAGATAATCATAGAAACTAGCGATACCTTTGAGCTCGCCCCACTGCTTGCCAGCCATTATAGCTCGATAAAGCTCACCCGCTTCACACGCTGAACCGATTATCAAACCTTCTCTGTATTTAACGAGTTCAGACTTTGGAATACGTGGTCTGCGGTAAAAGTAGTTAAGGTGGGACATTGAGATAAGACGATAGAGATTTTTAAGACCCGTTTTATTCTTTACGAGAATTATCTGGTGATATGTAGGGAGTTTTTTGAAATCTCCACCAGCTATTTTTGTATTAATATCCTTAGTATCAAAGATATTATAATCATCTTTCAATCTGTTGCAAAGACTGATAAAGATTTTTGATAAAATCTCAGCATCATCAACAGCACGATGATGGTTAAATGAACCTAAACGCAAATATGATGCGACTGTATCGAGCTTACAATTCTTGATATCAGGTAGAATCGCTCTGCATATTGCAACAGTATCAAGAGAGGTGTAATTATACTCGACTCCCATATTTTTACACGCTACTTTGATAAAAGAAGTATCAAAAGGAGCGTTGTGAGCAACGAGAACGCTGTCTCCACAGAAGTCTAAGAAAGCTCTAACCGCTTCAGCCTGTGACGGAGCATCTTTTACCATAGCGTCAGTAATGCCGGTGAGCTCTACTATCTTCTGAGGAATTGGCTTTTCAGGATTAACAAAGGTTGAGAATCTGTCAACGACTTCACCATTAACAATCTTAACCGCGCCAATTTCAGTAATCTTCTCTGTTTTAGCAGAAAGTCCTGTGGTTTCAATATCAAAACAGACGAATGTATCATCTAAGGACGCACTCTTATCACCATCTACAGACTCAACCAGGTCGTCCATAAAATACGCTTCAACACCATAAATAACCTTGATTTTCTTTTCATCACGGTTAATAGCCTCAGCGGCATTCATAGCATCAGGGAAAGCCTGAGCTACACCATGGTCTGTGATAGCGATAGCAGGGTGGCCAAACTGAGCTGCACGTTTAACAAGAGTACCGGCATCAGTAACAGCATCCATCTGTGACATATTTGTATGCAGGTGAAGTTCAACACGTTTTTTAGGAGCGTTGTCCCCTACCTTGATTTTATCCACAGTAGAAATTGAACGTGCGTTCAGAACAATTTCGCCAGCATATTTATCAAACTCAACATCGCCTGCACAGATGATAGCTGAGCCTTTTTTGAGGTTTTCTAAGACCTTACACTCGTTTTTATTATTAAATACTTTTACGGTGATAGAACCGGTATAGTCTGTAATGTCAAAGGTGATGATGTTCTTATCACCTGACTTGGTTTCTTTCCACTCAAGTCCGAAAATATCGCCCCAAACAGTACAACGACCAGTATCATAAGTTATTTTCTCTATAGGACTTATTTTACCTTTAGTGACTCTACCGTAAAGTGGTTTTACTGATTCAGGAATAATCTGTGGTAATCTATACTCACCGAAACGCTTCTCAATAACTTTTGGTGTTGAAGTAGCGTTATCAGTAGATTTCTCCTCAAACTCATATAACTGAGTAAGTTCCTCAAGCTTTTCTCTGTCTATCTTTTTCTGAACATTGTTTATCTGCTCGATATATTCCTCTGAATCACCGTCAATCTCAGTAAGACCACTGTAATCAACATCAAAGTAAAGACCGAACATTTTCTGGATAACACCCTGCAAAAGCGAAGTAAAGTCTTTTGCCTTAAGAAGTGATAAACCACCGTGTGCAAGTTTTACAGTAAGTTTATTATCCTTACAAAAAAGCTGAGCATCATTTAACGAGCCATTAAGACTTGGTGTGTCTACCTTCAGAAATTCTACAATATCAGAAAAGTAGGACACATCAAAAAGTGATGCGTTGTATCTTGCGTGTATAGTAACGGACGTAAACTGCATAGTGGAGCTTTTGATAAGACGCTGTGAAGCAAAAATATCAGCAGCACTCACTAAAGACTCAAAATCAGCGTAAACATCAAGTATTCGTTTTTCTTTATTAACTTTTATATTATACACCTTACCCTGTGCTACTGAATCAATCATCGGAGCACTGAGGTACTGTGAAAACACAGAAGAAATCTTATTCATTAATTAACCTTTCAATATTTTAAATTACATTTTATTTATTTCATCAATCAAAGCATCAATCAACTTATCTTCAGGCACCTTGTATAAAATCTCGCCCTTTTTAAAGACAAGACCCTCTTTATCTCCGCCTGCAATACCGATATCAGCTTCTTTAGCTTCTCCCGGGCCATTGACTACGCAGCCCATTATTGCGACTTTGATGTTCTTGTTACAATCTTTGAGTCGCTCCTGAGCCTCATTTGCTAGACCAATTAGGTCAATTTTGGTTCTGCCGCAAGTAGGGCAAGAAACAAAGGTAATACCATCTTTTCTGACTCCGATTGCTTTAAGCAAATCTTTTGCGGCATAGATTTCCTCGACAGGGTCTGCCGTTAAAGAAATACGGATAGTATCACCAATCGAGTGAAGTAACAGTGAACCGATACCAGCACTGGATTTTATGATACCCATACGTGTTGTACCTGCTTCAGTAACGCCGAGATGAAGCGGATAGTCACAGCTTTTATCAGCAAGCTCGTAAGCTTGCACCATAGTTTTTACATCACTGCTTTTCATAGAAAGCA
>JAFUKO010000037.1 GCA_017473555.1 Ruminococcus sp.
ACAGCGGTTGTTTGTTCGCATATCAAGGTTGCCTTAATACGACAGCAGATCGAACATACGAAGAGCAAATGAGAAGAACAGTATAAGGTTTAGATGCAGACATAGATTCCATATTAGCTCTAGACGGATATGCAACAAGTTACAGTCAGATGAGCTTCAACTGCTACGCTGAAAAGCAATCGGATGGCGAGTATAACATCTACTTCTGCTACGGATAAGCGCATCAAAAACTGACCCGCTTAAACAAAGAATAGAGTATAGATGTACTTGTACATCTATACTCTGATTTTTTATCTGTGAGAGCCAAAATCAAAGCGTATGAAAAGATAATCTAAAACTAAGGAAAATACTCGCAATAATAGATTAAAACCAACACAACGAAAATTTGAGAAAGTGTGAAAGCGTTACCGTAAGAGTTGATACTGAAGTTGCTTCTACTACGATTTTGTTTTTCTTTCTGCCAGTAAATTCGATTCTTTTCGACAGGTGGATAATGTTAAAATTTGTTGGGGTAGGTGAAACTTTTTAGAGATTTTCAGGGCGATTTTTCTTCGATTACAGACATTGCAGGAATAAGCGTGGGTGTCGTAACCGACCTCAACGCAATTCACATCAGACGGCAAAGCCGACTGTTATGCGGTTTTTGAGCTGACACCATCAAGGTGTCAAAAATCACGATTTTTACAAACTATGCTGTCGTGTCTGCCGTTAATACGAATGTTAAGCCATTCTTGAGGATGTCGTGAAGCTTTTGAAATGCTTTCTCAAAAAACTTAATACTAATCAAAATTTGCACCGCAGTAGACAAAGATTAAAAGCTTTCGTACTGTGGTGCAAGTTTATCTGGATATTGTAAAAATATTGTGGTATGTTGTTGTGCTAGAAAAGGAGTGAAAATTATGGCAAGAGTATTGCTGACTTCGGGTAACGCATTCAAACGCACAGACAACAGATGGGGTGGTGTTGTATGGTATCAAGATGAAGACGGCGAGCGTAAACGCAAATCGTTCTCAAGCACAACCAAACAAGGTGTTAAAGATAAGATGACAAAGTACATACGTGACTTCGAAAAACAAGAACAAGAAGCTAAGGAAAGCAACGAACAACTTCAAGTCAGTATGCAAAGATGGCTAGAGGTATTCAAGTACCCAACAGTAGAACATACTACCTACGACCGAATAGAATGTACAGCTAAGAATCATATCTATCCTACACTTGGTCAGAAAATAGTTAGTAACATCAAAGCAGTAGATATTAAAAAGATACTCAACGAACAGATGATGAACGGGTATGCATTCACAACTGTAAAGAAAACAAGAGATATATTCGGTGAGTACTTCCGTTATCTTATAGAGCAAGAAGTGATAACTAAGAACCCGATGCAGAGTGTACCAATGATTAAAAAATCAAACTTCTATGCACAGCAAGGCAAAGAGATACTTCCAACTACAGATACGATAACAGTATTTACAGAAGAGGAGATAGGAAAACTCAAAGCTGAGTATAAAAAGACTTGGGGTACGGGCAAAAAGTTCTACCAACAATCGGCAGCATATATCTTTATGCTGAATACTGGTCTTAGAACTGGCGAGATGCTAGGACTAAAGAACAGCGATATTGACTTAGACAACAGAGTAGTGTACATACAGCGTGGAGCAAAAGAAATCTACAAGCGTGATGGTGTTAAAGCTACCTCAGGTAGAGAGGTTGTAATCGGTAAAACTAAAAGTGCTACAAGCAACAGAGTGGTACCACTAAATAACACTGCAATAGAAATGGTGAAAGAACTACGAGAAGAGTTCTACTTTGGAGAAGACTCACCACTCGTACCTGACGAACACGGTAATTTTACAAAACCAAGTAACTTCAGAAAGCGATTCTACAGAATCCTTGACGGAGCAGGTATAGAACATAAAGGCTTGCACTCACTTAGACATACCTTCGCAACAAACTTAGTAAACGGTGTCAAACAACCTGACGGAACAATAAAAAGCCTTACACCAAAAGAAGTTGCAGACCTGCTAGGTCACAGCACTTCTGAAATAACCGAACGCTACTATGTAAAGCGTGATAACTCAAGACTAAACGGCATAACAGATGGGTTTGAGATGTAAGGAAAGAAAACAACACAGGACACAAAAAATGTCCTGTGTTGCTTTTAGGGTGATATATTATTTGGTTTTTACCAATCAAGCTGAAGATAATAAGGTTGATCTGCACCGTTTTCAAGACTGGCACAGCTGATATATCTTACTTTCAGATTTATTTCATCATAAGCAAATATATCATATTCATAATTATCGGTTACCGTGGTGAATGGTTCGTTGATTCTTTGAGAAGATTTGCATAGGCAAGTATAGTTTCCTTTCTTTATTGTAGTGTACCCGTTGATTGGTGAATTGGAACGATTCTCATCCAATATATAGTCGTCAGTTTCTGAATACTTTTCAAATAATTCTTTAACACGAGCAACTTCTTTGTCAAATTCGTCTTTTTCCAAAGGCCATTCGGCATATACATCGTAAGTATAATCGAATTCTGCATAATAGCGATAGTAATAATGAGCGTCTAAATATACTGTTTTGAGGTTGCCTTCTTCATCTTCTACGCTTTCAAAAGTGTTTGGCCAAACAGGAAAAAGCTCTTGAAAAAACATATTTTGATTAGCAATACAACGTACATCGAACTTTCTGTAATTTCTAAAGTCAGTTGTTTCAGATTGAGTTACCAGACCGAGTGGCAGTAAAGTAGAGAATGGAATACTCAGTACACAGAGTGATAGTGCTATAATATTTATCACTTTTTTAAAAGGATACTTCAATTTTGATACCATCAATACGGAGATTGATGGTAAAAGGCACGCAAATAGACAGATGTAGTATAGCGGATTAGTGTTAAAGCACGGATATGCGTAAGTGGAAAAGCTGGCTATTATAGAAAGAGAAAACAGCAATAATACGGGCAACCAAACGATGATAAAAATTACTATGGTTTTTAATACATTGAGCAGAGTTTTAAAAAAGCCTTTTCTTACATCTTCATTTTGAATAGGTATATTATCAGACAAGATTTTGAGCTGATTTGCTAGTTCATAGATTGTGTAAGGTTTCTCGCTATCCAGTTGTATGAGTACCGAGAGTTTTTCTTCGTTTTCTTTTACAGCTTTTTTAGTGCGGAATTTTACATCTTCAATAACGCTTTTGCTGCTTTTGGGAGAAGTGATGATATTTCTGATTTCATCAATTGTGAAATCAAATTTCCTGAGAGTTGCGATATTATTAAGTTCGTCTATATCTTTTTGGAAAAAGCTATATGCTTTTCTTCCAAGATAGTTTTCAGTATAAGAAGGCGTGATAAGTCCTTGTTCTATGTAGTAGCGAATAGTACGATCAGACAGTCCTGTGAGTTCACAAACAGCTTTGATTTTCATAATTACGCCTCCTTTTCGCTACGATTATATATTTTTACCTAGGGTAAAAGTCAAGGGATTGATGATAAATATATAATAAATTCATCAAATAGATTATAGCACACGGGAGATTAGTGTTCAAATGTTCTGATGCTATTTTGATGCTGTAGCAGATGGAAACGTTGCAAACAGAACGAAACGGATAACAAAATGATGCCCGTTTGAAGCTGTAAATCGTAAATTTACAGACCACACGCCGAAGTTGAAATAAAAGAAAAAACGGCTTAAACGTAGTGTTTAAGCCGTTTTTCAATGGCAGGGGCAGAAGTACTCGAACCCTCGGCACGCGGTTTTGGAGCAAGTTAAGGTTCAAAAGAGTGCGTGCCAAAGTTTTCCGAGCGTTAAGCCTTAGTTGCAAACTTGCTGTTGGCGGTAATACCACCGTTGATGCTATTATGATGCTAATTGATGTTATTCCACCACGTTTGTCACGTTTTTTGCTGGTCAGGGAGAGCTTTCACTGCGCTATGTAAACAACCTTCAGCTTCTGTATGTTAACTTACTAAAAACAGAAACGCAAGTAATTTGTTGCAGAAAACATTTGCCTTTGTGTGTGCTTGATCGAGCTTTGGATTGAGTAAAATATATGTATCAAAATTTGACCTGCATTAAGCAAAGAAAAGAGCGAAAAAAGATAGCAAAATAAATTAAAGAGATTTTGTGCTGCATTTGCCTGAATTTCAAGCTGTGTGCGATTTGTTTATGAAAGTGGGGAAAAGATACGGATGAGGACTATCTCGGATTTTTGAGGGGTTTCTGGCAAAATGTAGGTGGTGACATGATGGCAGTACCCTCCTGCCACTGTGGCACCCTATTAAGTTTACCTAACAGAGGAGAAAAGTATATTGTATGTTTATATATAGGAGGTGGTGTAAATATACCATATAGCAATAGTTAAGAATTTGAGTTGCTATAATCAAAGAAAAGGTGCTTCTTATTGAAGCGTTAGATCTTGTGTTTTGCATAGTTTTTGGGTATGATAAAAATACCTATTGACAAACATCTATATGTTGAATATAATAACATATAGATAATCGTCTATGGGAGGTGTTTCGAGTGGACGAAAGAAAAACGGCGCTCATTTTCAAAGCGTTCTGCGATGAAAACCGTATCCGCATTTTGAAGATGCTGACAAGCGGTGAAAAATGTGCCTGCAAGCTGCTTGAGGAAATGAACATCACACAGCCTACGCTTTCACACCATATGAAAACACTGCTTGACAGCGGTATTGTCAATGGTCGTAAAGAGGGTAAGTGGATGCATTATTCTATTTCAGAGGAAGGCTTGGAAAAAGCACAGAAATATCTTGATTATCTGAAAGGTGAGGTTTAATTATGACAAAAGCAGAGAAAGCATCAGAGTTATTTGCAAACAATTTCAATTGCTCACAGGCTGTACTTACAGCATTTGCACCTGATTTCGGACTTGATGAAAAGCTTGCGTTAATGCTGGGAACACAGTTCGGCGGCGGTGCAAGAAATGCTGAAATGTGCGGTGCGGTATCGGGAGCGTTAATGGTTCTGGGACTTAAATATGGACATTATGAATCGGAAAACAATGAACAGAAATCCCGTGCATACGCAATTGCAGTTGAATATACAAAGCGTTTCAAGGAGCTTAACGGCTCAATCGTATACCGTGACCTTCTGGGATACGACCTTACAAAGCCTGAGGATTCTGCTTATATCAAGGAGAAGAATCTGTTCAGAACAGTATGTCCCGAAATGATAAAAAGTGCGGTTGAAGTGCTTGAAAGTATTTTAGCTGAGTACAAATAAAATCAAGCCGTGTGAGTGCACGGCTTTTTAAAGGCACTAAAAATAGATACATTTCTATGTTTAAATATATTCGTTTAAGAAAGGAGCAAACCTTATGGAAACACTGAAAACAATCTGGGATTTCTTTCAGACGGAAATCCTCGGTATGAGTTGGCTGAACCGACTCATAGGAACAATACTCAACGCTTGCGGATTGGATACCACAAGCAGAATCGGCGGCAGCATTCAGTTTTTTATCTACGACACAATCAAGATTATGGTGTTGCTCGGCGTTCTGATCTTGATTATATCGTATATCCAAAGCTACTTCCCACCGGAGAGGACAAAGAAGATACTCGGCAGATTCCACGGCATCGGCGCAAACATTATCGCCGCCCTTCTAGGTACAGTAACACCGTTCTGCTCTTGTTCGTCCATACCTCTATTCATTGGTTTTACAAGTGCAGGGCTTCCTTTGGGAGTAACATTTTCGTTCCTCATATCTTCTCCAATGGTAGACCTTGGAAGTCTTGTTTTGCTTATGAGTATTTTCGGATGGAAAGTTGCACTGCTGTATGTGGTGTTGGGACTTGTAATTGCGGTTGTCGGTGGTACGCTCATTGAAAAGCTTCACCTTGATAATCAAGTTGAAGATTATATCCGAAATGGGAAAACACTTGATATGCCACAAGAGGAATTGCATTTCAAAGATCGTGTAAAATATGCTGTTGAGCAGGTGATATCTACTGCGAAAAAAGTTGCACCTTATGTTCTTATTGGTGTGGGTATCGGTGCTATCATTCACAATTGGATACCCGAAGAATTTATCGTTAAGGTACTGGGCGGTAATAATCCGTCTGGTGTTATCATCGCAACAGTTGCCGGTGTGCCTATGTATGCAGATATTTTTGGTACAATTCCTATTGCTGAAGCTTTGCTTTCAAAAGGTGCGTTACTTGGTGTTGTCCTCAGCTTTATGATGGGTGTTACAACACTGTCTTTGCCGTCAATGATTATGCTCCGCAAGGCAGTTAAACCGAAACTGCTCGGCATCTTTGTTGCGATCTGTACGGTAGGAATTATCCTTGTGGGATACTTCTTTAATCTTATTCAACCCTTGATTATCTGAAAGGAGGTACGCTGATGGAAAAGAAAACAGCTTTATGGGTAAAGATACTCATTCCCGTTTTAATCGTTGCCGTGATCGGCGGTATTTGGATATTTAAGACGGTATCCGAAAAGTCTGCGGAAGATCCGTCAAGCTCACAAGAAACTGCGGATTTACCGAGCAATCTTGAAGGTGCTGATTTCAGTTTAATTGCAACAAAACAAATCAACTTTGAGGAACTTGCTGAGTATGGTCTGCCTGTTATTGCTGATTACGGTGCAGATTCTTGTATTCCTTGCAAACAAATGGCACCCGTACTGAAAAAACTGAATACAGAAATGTATGGCAAGGCTTTTATTAAATTTGTGGATGTCTGGCAGTACAACGAAGCTTCAAGCAATGTTCCCGTGCAGGTTATTCCGACCCAGGTGTTGTTTAATGCTGATGGAACACCATTTGTCCCCAGTGATGAGCTTGCAAAGGAAATCAAGTTTGATATGTACTCCGACAAAACCTCAGGAAAGCACATTTTTACTGTTCATCAGGGTGGTCTCACCGAAGAACAGATGCGTACAATACTTGCAGAGATGGGAGTGAAGTAAATGATAGATACTTGGCTTTCACAGATAGCAGAGGTGATCCAAAGTAATATGTGGTTTGCACCCTTACTGGCAATACTTGCCGGAGTTCTCACATCGGTCACACCTTGCTCTCTTTCAAGTGTTCCGCTTATTATCGGTTTTGTGGGTGGAGTAGGTGAGAAGAATACTAAGAAAGCCTTTGTTTATTCGGCAGTGTTCTCGTTAGGCTCAGCAGTTACTTTTGAAACACTAGGAATTGTTGCAACCTCGGCAGGTAAACTGATGGGAACATCATCGCCTGTGTGGTACATTATTCTGGGTGTTCTAATGGTATTGATGGCTTTGCAGACTTGGGAGATATTCAACTTTATCCCCTCGACTAATTTGTTATCTAAAAACCGCAAGCGTGGTTTTATAGGTGCATTTATTGCAGGTGCTCTTGGCGGGGTATTTTCTTCGCCTTGTTCGACTCCTGTGCTGATTGCTTTGCTTGCTATTGTGGCAGGTGAAGGAAATCTATTGTGGGGTATAATACTAATGCTACTTTACTCTATCGGTCATAGTGCTCTTGTAATGGTAGCAGGTACATCGGTAGGTTTCGTACAGAAAATCAACAATAGTGAACGATATAAATCCGTCGCAAAGGTCTTAAAAGTAGTGATGGGTACTGCGATTCTGCTCATCGGCTTATATATGTTTTGGCTCGCATTTTGATTTATACAATACTTGGAGGTATAATTTATGGCATTATTTAATTTTAAGAAGAAAAATGAAGAAAAGAAATCACCTGTTTGTGCTTGCAGTTGCGGTTGTGCAACAAGTGAGACTACTGAAATTGTAAACGAGTGCTGTAGTAAGGCGGTTGACGGTGTGTGTTGTGTTAAAGTTTTGGGTGCAGGATGTCCGTCTTGTCATCAGCTTTATGAAAACGCAAAAGAAGCTATCAAAAATATGGAACTTAACATTGAAGTTGAATATATCACCGATATGACAAAGGTTATGGAATATGGTGTTATGAGCGTTCCTGCCCTTGTTGTCAACGAAAATGTGGTGTCTATGGGTAAGGTGTTGAAGGCGGCTGATGTAGAAACACTCCTGCACAAATTGGGTTATTGATATGAAAAAGAAAGTAGCTTTTATTTGTGTACACAATTCTTGTCGCAGTCAGATAGCTGAAGCACTCGGCAAGCACCTTGCAGGTGATAAATATGATTTTTACTCGGCAGGTACAGAAACTAAATCAAGAATCAATCAGGATGCTGTAAGAATGATGAAACAACTGTACGGTATTGATATGGAGCTGACACAGTACAGCAAAACTATTGATAAAATACCTGCTCCCGATATTGCAATCTCTATGGGATGTGATGTAGGCTGTCCTTTTATTGGCAGAGCATTTGATGATAACTGGGGCTTACCCGACCCAACGGGCCAGAGTGATGAAGTATTTGCTGAAGTTATAAAACAAATTGAAAACAATATATTGTCAATAATTTATTAAATAACAAACACAGATAAAATATCAATTTGTAGAACAGAAAATTTAATAAAAACATAGTAAATGCAACATTGCAGAGGTAGTCACTTGCAATGTTGCATTTTATTTTTGTACGTGTGGATTGTTAATTTAATATTTAGTGGTTTCAACTTTAATACTTATAACATATAAAAATCGTAACAGATTGTCGAATTAGGTCGATAGAAAAAGTTTTCCTGGACTTGTTGGAAGTTGTGTAGTATATGTTTGTGTTGCAAAAAAGAAAAGGAGTGCAATGCAATGAATATACTCGAAGATTTATATTATGGAAACGTGAGTCCGTGCGACAGAGATGTAAAACGTGGTTCGAAAGTAGATAAACTTCAAACTCTAGTCTGTCAATATGAAGTAGAACTGAATACAACACTCACAGAAAAGCAAAAAGAAACCTTAGAAAAGTTCAAAGAAGCGTACAGTGAACTGTACTGCTGTTTCGAACGAGATATGTTCGCACAAGGTTTCATAATAGCGACCAAGATAATGATAGAAGTATTAACTGAATCAAAAACTGACTCACAGTAAGCAAAGAAAAGTGAGCCAAAATTTAATTACTGTAGGAGGAGCACAAAAAGTGCTTCTCCTACAATGTAATATTTTGTTTCTGCCCGTAAATTCACTGTTTTTCGACAGGGATAGAATGTTAAAATTTGTTGGGGATAGGTAAAACCTTTAGAATTCTGTATGAATAGATAAAAAGAAAAAAACAAAACAGACGCACATTCAGGAGTTGACGGTTTCTCTGATTCCCAGACTTTAGTCTGGGGCAAGCAGAG
>JAFUKO010000004.1 GCA_017473555.1 Ruminococcus sp.
ATGTGTATTACATCAAGCTTCACAACAAACAGCCGCTTATTATCGAAATCCCTGACCGTCACGGCAACGGTCGTACTAAAGACAGTATCACCAAATACGTTTCTGAAGCTATCGGTGTAAAAATGTAATTATCGGCTTATTTTTAATAAATACAGAATAAGTAAGAAGGCAAGTATATGAATCAATCTCAGAAAACAAGTAGTTTTTTAAGAGCTATAAATAAATATGCTAAAGAGCAGAGCGATGCTATCCGTCTTGAGGTAGAAGAATTCAAGAAACAAGAAATTGAAAAAGCTACCAAAGAAGGTATTGAGGATGCTTATACTCTTATCCAAAAGGAAATAGCAGTTAAAAAATCGCAGATTGTTATGGAAGTTGCAAAGCGTGAGCAAGAAAGCAGAAAACAGCTTTTCCAGAAGCGTAACGAAATCGTTACTAAAGTCTTTGCTGATGCTAAAGCTAAACTTCTTGACTACGTTAAAACTGACGATTATATCACTTATCTTAAAGATAGTGCTCAAAAAATCGCACAGCTTATAGATAACAACAAGTGTGTTGTGTACTTAAAAGAAAGAGATATGGACAAAGCAGACATAATCAGAGGTATTATCAAAGACTGCGAGATTTGTGCTGACAACTCAATCGAGCTTGGCGGTATCAGAGCTCATTGTGAAAACCTCAGCATCGTTGCTGACGACACACTCGATACAAAACTTTCTGACCAGCGCATGTGGTTTGCTGAAAACTCAGGACTTAAGGTGGTGTGATTATGACAGAAAACTGCATTTACGGTATCAATGGTCCTGTCGTAACCATTAAAGGTGCCACTGATTTTTCTATGATGGAAATGGTTTACGTCGGAAAAGAAAAGCTTGTCGGCGAAATCATCGGTATAAACAATGAAATGACTACTGTTCAGGTTTATGAGGACACAACAGGTCTTAAGCCAGGTGACCCTATCGTAGGCACTAAGGCTCCTATGAACGTACTTTTAGGTCCTGGTATACTCAACAACATTTTCGACGGTATTGAGCGACCTCTGTCTGAAATAGAAAAGACCGAAGGTGCGTTTATCAACCGTGGTTCTTCTGTTTCAGCACTGGACACAGAAAAGCTGTGGGATGTAACAATCACAGCTAAAGTTGGCGATTACTTAAATGGTGGCGAAATTTACGCTACTCTTCCTGAAACTGACATCATCACTCACAAATGTATGGTTCCACCTACTTTATCGGGTGAAGTAACCTATGTTGCTAAAAACGGTCAGTATAAATTATTTGACACAGTTGCTAAAATCAAAGACAGCAAAGGTAATATTCACGAGCTGTCACTGTGCCAGAAATGGCCTATCCGTACTCCTCGTCCTGTAAAAGAAAGACTTACTGCGTCAGTTCCGCTTATAACAGGTCAGCGTATAATCGATACGCTCTTCCCTATCTCTAAGGGTGGCACGGCGGCTATCCCTGGTGGTTTTGGCACAGGCAAAACTATGACTCAGCATCAGCTTGCAAAATGGTGTGACGCTGATATCATCGTTTATGTCGGCTGTGGTGAGCGTGGTAACGAGATGAGCCAGGTTTTACAGGAGTTCTCTGAGCTTATTGACCCTAAGAACAACTGTCCTATGACTTACAGAACAACCCTTATCGCTAACACTTCTAATATGCCTGTTGCAGCCAGAGAGGCTTCAATCTACACAGGTATCACTCTTGCTGAGTATTACAGAGATATGGGCTACAACGTAGCGATTATGGCAGACTCTACTTCCCGTTGGGCCGAGGCTCTGAGAGAGATTTCCGGCCGACTTGAGGAAATGCCTGCTGAAGAAGGCTTCCCTGCATACTTACCATCAAGACTTTCTGAGTTCTATGAGCGTGGTTGCAGAGCTGATGTACTTTCAGGCGGTGAAGGTTCTGTTACTATCATCGGTGCGGTTTCTCCACAGGGTTCGGACTTCTCTGAACCTGTAACACAGAACACAAAAAGATTTACACGTTGCTTCTGGGCACTGGATAAAGCTTTGGCTTATGCAAGACACTATCCTGCTATCAACTGGATGGACAGCTACAGCGAGTATTTCACTGACCTTGACCCATGGTTTGAAGAAAACCTCGGCAATGACTTTATAGATTACAGAAGTAATATCTCTGCTTTGCTTGCTGAAGAAAACAGACTTATGGAAATCGTTAAGCTCATCGGTGCTGATGTGCTCCCTGATGACCAGAAGCTTGTTATCGAAACAGCAAGAGTAATCCGTGTTGGTTTCTTACAACAGAACGCTTTCCATAAAGAGGATACTTTCGTATCCCTCGAAAAGCAGAAACTGATGATGAAAACTATTTTACATATTCACAAACGCGCTAAACATATTGTCAGTCTTGCTATTCCTATCTCAAGAGTTATTGAACTGGGACTTTTTGACAAGCTGACAAAGATGAAATATGACATTCCAAATAACAGACTCGATTTATTCGACGAAT
>JAFUKO010000005.1 GCA_017473555.1 Ruminococcus sp.
CAGGGCACATCGCTGATGATGTGCCCTATCTTTGTGAATTGTTATGCTGTAGTATTGATTTTATCTATAATAACCTTTGCGTGCATCAATATCGGTAATTCTCTGTTTTTTATAAGCAAGCCCACCTTTGTTTTTGCACATCTTTCGTATTCGCATACAGCTTCTTCGTAGCTTAATTTCAGCGTTGAAAGATGAAAGCTCTGGACCTCGTCTGCGGTCAGATTTTTGTCGCCGAATGATACCGCTCTGCACAGAAAATAGTTGTTTATGTTGTGGCGATGAATGAGGTTATAGTAGTCGCTTACAACGCCGATTTTGCCAATTATCTCAGCGTGTGCTCCGAGCTCTTCTTTTAATTCTCTGAGTATAGCTTCCTCTAAATCTTCACCCTCTTCAACTCCGCCACCGGAGGTTTCTATGAGCGTCGCTTTGCCAAAGTCGTCATCACGCTCTGCTCTGACAAAATATAAATATCCCTCATCATCAAACACGATAGCTCGCACGATCTCTCTGTCATGGTCTGTATAGGTGAATTCCCACTCGGTATCTATTAGGTCAAGCTTTATCTGAGAAAAGTTGTTTTTCATAATGCCTCCGTAGGTCTAAGTTGCTAAAAACGTAAGGCGATGCATTTTGCACCGCCAGAAAACTCGGTTGTTATTTACGCTTTGCTTGTAACAGGGTAGGTGATAATGATGTTGTCCACGATTTTTACGCTGTAGCGGTCGTACTCACCGTCACAATCAGGGTAGTGGTCAATGGTTTCTGTCACAGGAAATCTCACGTTAATTGTGCCGTTATTTATAGTGCAGTAAATAAAGCTGAAAAGTCTGTCGCTACTCGCTTTGTCTTTGAATAGCTCTGTGCCGTCAGTATTGCTGAAAACGGCATTACCGTGTGCATCAGCAGTAAGCACGATGTTCTCGTTCTCAAAGAAAACAGTTATCTCATAGCTTTTGTCACGGTCGATTTCAAATTTGCTTTCATATACACTTTTACTGCTGTCAAAAACATAGTTGTATTCCATATTATGCACCCCTTTGAGTTTCTAAATTTAGTATAATGCAAAAGTGTTTTTTAATCAACAGATAATTGCATAATAAGACAGTAAAAAAGAACGGCACCAAAGCAGTGCCGTTCTCTTATGGTTGAATATTCTTTCTTTTAGTCCTCAGCGTATTCGCTTACTTCTTTTTCTACCTCAGGATAAGCTGAGAGCATAGGCTTGATGTTTTTGCCCTTGAGCTTGCGGTCGATGTAGTTCTTTGTGATTTTTACAGTAAGACCTGAAAGAGCTATAACACCGATGAGGTTAGGGAACATCATCAAAGCGTTGAATGTGTCGGAAATATCCCAGGCGATTGATGAAGTCATAAGTGCTCCGGACATAATCATAATAACAAAGATGACTTTGTAGATAACGGTTGCTTTAGTACCGAAGAGATACTCAAACGCTTTTGAGCCGTAGTGGCTCCAGCCGAGAATTGTAGTAAACGCAAACAGGAAGATTGCAACAGCTACGAACATAGAACCTACGTTAACTGAGCCGAATGTAAAGACGGTGTCAAAGGCATTTGCAACCAGAGTTGCTTCACTTCCTGCACCTTCTTTAACAGCACCTGTTGTGAAATCAAATACACCTGATGTGAGCACAACCAAAGCGGTCATTGTGCACACAACTATTGTGTCAACAAAAATCTCAAAGATGCTCCACATACCCTGATGTACCGGCTCTTTAACCTTGCCTGAGCAGTGAACCATAACTGATGAACCGAGACCTGCTTCGTTAGAGAAAACACCACGCTTGAAGCCCTGAGTGATAACAACGCTTACAAGGTAGCCGAAAGTACCGCCTGCTGCTGCAACAGGAGAAAAAGCTGTTTTAAAGATGTTGTAAAAAGCTGTGCCTATCATATCGTAGTTTACGCCGATAACAATAAAAGAGCCGACTACATATAAAACTACCATAAATGGAACGATTTTTTCAGCAACCGCACCGATACGCTTAACACCGCCTAAAACGATAAGACCTGTCAGCACCATGATAACAGCACCGATTATCGCTGAGTATAAAGTGACGGCGTTGTTGCCCTCACCGTAAAGGACAACGGATGAGAGAGCTTCAAGTTTAAACGCTGACTGAATGTTAGCAACAATTTTGTTGACCTGACCCATGTTACCGATACCAAAAGCTGCAAGTACAGTAAACAGAGCAAACAGAGTACCAAGCACCGAGCCGATTACTTTAAAGCCTTTTTTTGAGCCTAAGCCGTATTTTAAGGAGTACATCGCACCGCCTGACCACTCGCCCTGAGAGTTTTTACGACGAAAATAAATACCGAGTACGTTCTCAGAAAAGCCTGTCATCATACCGAAAAAAGCCGCAACCCACATCCAGAATACAGCACCCGCACCGCCTGTTGCGATAGCAGAAGCAACGCCTGCGATGTTGCCGACGCCGACAGTAGCCGCTAAGGCTGTACACATCGACTGGAACTGCGAGATTGATTTATCCTTTGCGTCTGTGTGACCTGAAACACTTTTCTTGAAAATGCTACCGATAGTCTGCTTGAACCAGTGACCGATATGGGTCACCTGAAAGAACTTGGTGAGAATTGTCATCAGCACGCCTGTGCCAACCAGAAGTATGAGAGCCGCAGGACCCCATACAACGGAGTTTATTGCACCGTTGACTTCAGAAAGCTTAGTGAAAAAGTTTTCCATTATGTTAACCCCTTTCATAATTTACTGCAAAACAAAAAGACGTCACAAAGGACGTCTTGGAAATCAAGCAACACTTGAAAAAACAAGTGGTAATCCGTCCTTTTGCCTGAGAGATTAGCGTTACGCCTTGCCCCTTCGGCATTCTGATATATAAACAGAACTTCTCCGGAAATCCGTCTGCTTGCAGTCAAAGCTGTCTTCCTGAATGTTTGGGAAGAACAGTATCTTCTGTCGGCTTCACTCGGGTATTGCAGTATAAAATATATGTTCCTATCATAACTGCAACTCAAACAAAAATCAAGAGAAAAAGCTGAAATTTATCGCTGTTTATCGAGATTTTGTACAATTTGAAATTATTTCCATTATATGGTATAATCTCTTTTTGAGGGGAAGGTGCTGTTTATGGATTTAAACAAGCTTTTTGAAATCTTCAAAGACAGATGCAAAACTGTCAGTAAATTTATCAATACAAAGACAGGAAGAAATATGTTTCTTGTCGCAGTTGCGGTGTTTGTACTGCTGTTTTTTGCACCGCTGTTTCAGGGGTCTGTCGGTGCGGCACTCATAGGTTGTGTTGCGGCACCGTTCACGGTTCTTATCTGGCGTAGATATGATTTGCGTCACGCTATTGTGCCTGCTGTGTTCTTTTGTATACCTATGATTTTAGATATGCTGATATACCACACTCTCAGTACAGCAGCGTGTCTTCTGGTTGCAGTTGTGTGTACGCTGGCGTGTGCTATACACCCGATGTTCAAATTCACACATACAATAAGCGACAATCTGTATGCGTACCTTGCTTGTGGCGGGGTTTGCGTTGTGATTGTAGTTTTAGCATCGCTTCTGATACTTCTTGTATCAATTGCATGGTGGCTGTTCTGTCTTTTCCTTTTCTTCGCTGTGGTTGCTGTGTTCTTTACGGTTGTTTTTTCAACCGCTGCATATACCGCAACAGATGCAAAACGTCAGGCTAAGAGAAAGCACAGAGAACAGACTGATGAAAAGAGCGGCTACGATTTTGATACCTTCGCTCAGGAAGTAGGTCTTAAAAACGAGCGTGTAAGCAGAGAAAGACGTCGTGACTATGACAGGTATTCACAAGAGCCACAAGTCAGTGTCAGCGAGAATAAACGCAAAAAGAAAGAGCCTTTGTTCTATGATGTTGATTGATTTGAAACCTTAAACATAATATTATTCATCAAAAAAGGCTATCTCATTTTCGTGAGATAGCCTTGAGTTTTTATGTGATTTATTTGAACATACGCTTGCACATATCAAGGTATTTTTCAACCTCTTCTTTGTTGATGTAATAGTAGCGTCTGCTGTTTGTGTACTCAAAGTCAACCAGACCTGCGTCCAAGAAACGGCTGTTGTACATTCGAAGCTTGTTCGGAGTGATGTCGAGCTCACGTGAAAGCTCAAGCAGGTAGTACGGACGCTTTACATAGCACATCAGAATACGCATACATTCCTTGTCGCCTAAAATCGACAGGAAGTTTTCAACCGAGTGCTGTTCAAGCTTAGCCGCACGGTATTCGTCGCACAAAAATCCGTTTAAAAGGAAAACTGTGCCGTCGTTGTATTCTTTACAGAAGTAGCTGACGTTGAACATATAGCTTATATACAGGTCAACTCTGTCGTTGTTTTTGATAGCCTCGGATATGTCGTCGAACTTCAGTATCTGACAGAAATAGTCATAGTCGATTTCCATAAGGTTCATATAACGCTTTTGCTGTTTCTTAGCCTGTTCAACACAGTCGCTTTCAAACCTCTTGAACACCTCGTACATACTGACGATGATATGCTTTATACGCATCTTGGTTTCCTTAGGATAGGAAAAGAGGTTGAGCACCTTTTCTTTAGCAGATGGTTCAACACTGTCGCTGTCCCTGAGATACTGTGCCATAGCTTCTAGATTTTTAGACGGCCAGTCCTCGCAGTTAGACTGAAGATGCTCGTTGATAAAACAACCGCCGATAAAGTCGAAAAGCTCCTCGATTTTATAGCTGTCGTATTTTTTTAATAGACTTTCAAAAGTATTTATGCTCTGGTAGTCAAACAGAAAAGCCTTGAGCACGCTCTGTAAGATGTTAGCAAAAGAGAAAGCTTCGATTTCTGATTTTACAAACGGGCTGAGCTCTTTATCAAAGGCGGTTATCGCTTCGATAAACAAAGGCTGTTTTGAACAGAGCTTATTTTTAGGGTCGTTTTTCTTAAGGCCGTAATATGAGTCAATATAGTAAACATAGGCACCGCAAAATTCAAACAGCGGCTTGTTTACAAACTTGAGTCTTTTCTTTAGTTCGAAATAGTCTATTCTGTTTTTTGCGTTAGGCACAAAAGTCACCTCCATTTACAGTTTAATGATACCAATTCTGTGGGGTGATTGTCAACTTTAATTTACAATTCAATCGGTTAAATTTAAAGCGATGGACTTTTTCACATTATTGTGATATAATTACAATGTTAATAAGTATATTAAATATTGGAGGTATACTATGTCTGATAATAAATTTAAAAATTACGACCTTGATAATTTTGATGATAATTCCGATTTTGGCAA
>JAFUKO010000038.1 GCA_017473555.1 Ruminococcus sp.
AGCAGGATTCTGAACAAACTTACCGAAAGCATATGGAAGGGATGTTTTACCTGTACCGGAAATACCCTGTAAGATAAGCAAACGGTTTGATGCAAAAGCTGCGATAAAACAACGTAAAATCTTGATATCATAGAAGAGCTTGAGTCTTGAGCAAGCAAAGTTTCTGAATCTGTCACAGAACTCAGGAAGAGTGATTTCCCAATCATACTCTGGTGGCTGATAATCTGCCCACTCCTGGTCAATAGCAACGAGCTTGTTGAAACGGCCACCCTTAACTTCTTCTTCACCATTGTTGAGTGCTTCGAGCTCTTCGCCCGTGAGTTCAGAAATCTCGTTTGGATTAAGGCCGATCTGAGAAACCTTCATGGAAAGAATCTTATCTTTCTCGAGGTTCATACGCATAACTTCTTTATTTAAAGCGTTAACTTCATTAACAATCTCGTTTGTATATTTAACCTTCTTCTTGAATCTAACAAACTTCTTAACAGACATAACGATAAAGAAGACAATGATGCCGAGAACTGCTGCGAGTAAGATGATAGCAATAATTGCAATTACCCAAGCAAGACCACCAAGAGTTGTGGTATAAGCTTCAATAATCTTGACATACTCAGATAAATTGAACATACCAACGATTCCCTTTGCGACGCCAACAATAGCGCCCCAGATAGAACCGAAGAACTGTCCTAAGAAGTCAAATAAGAATTTGAAAATGGTATCCATAATGTTCTACTCCTTTATCGTTTTACGCGATCTATAAAATAACGTAACAACCAAGTGGTTGTCGCTCATTATTTTCAAAGTAATAGTTGAGGGAAACTCATCAATCCCTCCACCACCTTACGGCGGTCCCCCTCCCTTTGCACAAGGGAGGCAATTTTATGCTATGCACATACGATAACAATCGTCACAAGATTTAATATTGCGGGACGTCAAGGATGCCGTCCCCTAGATTAGACTTCCTCAGAGGAAGGTGCATCTTCAACAGATGCCTGAGCATTTTTTTGTGCCATAAACTGCTTGAACTGCTCATATTCTTCGTCAGTCATTTGTGGAGTTTTAGGAGCATTTTTCTCCTTTTCTTCGTCCTCTTTAGCTTTTTTATACTCAACAAAGTTGATAACAACAGTGATGAGAACATAGAGGAAGAAAACAATCATAGGTAAAAGGATGCAAAGGAAGAATCCAAGCTGTGAGTTAATAAACTCGTAAATCTTGCCAACACCCGCTAATTTTTTGCCCTGGAAATCCTCAGTGTAAAATTTAGCGACGATCTGCTCAGGGAATATAAAGTCTGTAATTTCTTCCTGATCAGGTACCGGACAGAGCTGACGATTGTCACCCTGTGTCTGGTAAACTGTAGTTTCCCCAATCTTATCAACAGCTACGATTCTATGACAGATAAGCTGTTCGCCCAAGTGTTCGTTGTTCTGAAGTTCGCCCTTGTAGGTGACGATATCCCCTACTTCGAATTCTTCAGGATTTGGATTTTCTTGGTTTTTCACAATGTTTCCGATGATGACGTCGCCTCTTGCGAAATCGCCACCATCATATTCAGGATTGCCGCCAGCCATAGAATCTGAAACAATAACCTGGAAAGTGTAACCAAAAATGTTAGAAATACCGGAGGATTTAGAAGTAAGAGCAAGAGTAGCTACAAGAATCGACACTACTAAAACCGCGATTATTAAAATGTTAATTATTGTATTTAAAACTTTCTTGAACACTTTCATAAAACTCCCCTTGAATAAAAAGTATACGGAAAACCTGTATTGTGGGGCGGCGTACACCTCGCACAAAACTTCAGGTTTTATAGGACTACAGTCCTAAAATCACAATAATGTGACACTGCCCTTAAACAGGTGCGCAAGTTGTTGTCATATGTGCCTCCCCGAAGGGAGGCACGAACAACATTTAGTTTAGTAATTCAGTTAATTATGTATTAACTATAATTATTTTGTTGAGAACTTAACGTTGATTGAAGAAACAAGATCCTTAAGGTTCTCTACGTTAGATGTGTGACATACATCATCTTCACCGTCGAGCCATACGAGCATAGTAACAAAGCTGTTATCACTATAACCAACTGACATATTCATATCAGCCTTAACACCTGTCTTATAAGCCTTTGTGTAATCTTTATCAGAAACGCTTGTAGCTGTGAGGTACTTGTTAGCGATACCATCTGGTGACCATGTACCGATAATAACACCATCTTCATCAACGAGAGTTACACGGATAGCGTTGTAGAGCTTTGTAGCAGCAGCAGTACCTGTAGCCTGTGTGAATGTAACAGTAGCTGACTTAACTGTGATTATTTCATCACTATCAACAGATGATCTAAGCCAAAGTGTCTCTGAGTAGTCAGCTGAAGCGTCAGAAATAGTGAGGTTGCCATCTTCGTCTTCAGCAGCAGCATAGTTAGTCTCGAGAGCAGCAGATGTTGTACGGAATGTAACAGCAGATGTTACGTCGCAATCGATAGATACAGGTGTGCCAAGCTCTACACCATCTGGGTCTGTTGTGTTGAGAGCTGAAGCATTGAGTGTTGTCTCAACATCAAAAACTTCGCCGAGAGTCTTTTCTGAATCAGAAAGGATCTGGAGACCAGCAGCCGCTGTAGCCTTAAGTGAAAGACCGTTAGCGTTTACAGTTGGGTTCTGAGTGAACCATGCGAATGTTGCAGAACCGAGAGCTACGAGAGCTACGAGGAGCATAGCAACTGAAGACAATAAAGCCTTCTTTCTAAATGTTGTGTTTTTCATGAGAAATTCCTCCTTAAAATTTGTCCCCCAAAAACACGCAGGGGATTGTTTAATAAATTATATATCGACCATACGAGTACGCCTCATATGGTAAATATCGATATGAAAGGGAATAACAATCCCTCCATCGCTTACGCAGTCCCCCTCCCTTTACACAAGAGAGGCTCTTTCGGCTCTTAGATATCACGCCTCGTTGCTCTTCGCTATTCCTCAAAAATCCACAGTCTCGCATTGATTTTCTACGTTGACATCATCAACTACGAAAATACAGACTCGACTTTGATTTTGTGAGGGCTACGAGCGTCGGCGCTTAAATATCTTCACCTTCGACATTGAAGAGCCACTGCATCTTAACGTAACCGCCCATAATGTCGTTTAAGCACTCAGGGTCGTTACCTTCGATCCAAGTTACGATTGTGTACTTGATTGTTTCATTAGGAGCGATGCCTTCAGTGATATCGTTAAGAAGTACATAATCGTTTAAGTTAAGGTCATCGTTACCTTCGACGAACTCGAAGTTAACAATATCTTCAAGCTGTGAACCATCACGGTTCTTTTGAGCGTAAATTGTAGGCTCACCGTTTCTGTAAATCATAACACGGAGCGCCTCATCAGCGTTCTTAGCGATACCGGTGAATTTAAGAGTGCTTTCTAAATCGAGAGTCTCTTTACCGTTATTTGTAAGATAGAAGGTATATGCAAGATAGTTCTCACCGTTGTGCTCGCCGTCAGCCTCAGTATCGAGGTTAGTTGGGAGCCAATCATATGTAATGTTAGTAACTTCGGTAACGTTCTGTGCAGAAAGCTGTAGCTTAGGATCGTTAGCACTACCATCATCGTTGAGTGATTCGCTGATGATGATACCCTCTTTAGCTGCTCCGTTTTCAACAGAGATAACGAGGTCACCGACTGTTGTAAACAGCCAAGCGATGATCCACAAGATTATGAGAATAAGAAGTGCAAGTACAAGTGTGACTGCGGCTCTGCGTTTCCAACGAACGATTCGGGAAAGATCTTTACTGTCACGTCTTGCTAAGAATCTATCAAAGATTGTCATATTGCGGGCTTTCTCAACCGCTATGTCACCTTTGTCTTCGAGCTTTTTTAACTGTTCAGGAGTGAAAGGCTCTTCTGTATTAAGTTTTTTCTTAAATAATGGCATCAAAGCCACCTCCTAAAACCGAGTGTATGTAAAATTAGAATTAAGCAAATGGAGCGTTGTTTTCGTCAGTACCTGAGAAAAGAAGTCTTACAGTAAGATTAGAACGCTGAACGTCATCGTCACACTGTGGGTCGTTACCTTCTGCCCAAACACGGATAGTAACCTTCTTAGGTTCGAGTTCGTTAAGGTGGAAAAGACGAGTGTCGTTTGTGTAGTTCATAGGAACTGATAAATCAAATGTTGTCTGACCGTTAACAGCTCCACCTGACTTGTTTGGTTCATAGATAGCAGCTGGAGTAGCGCCGTCTTCTTCAAAGCCTACTCGAACAGCCTGGATGATATCAGCCTTGAGTCCGGTTTCAGTTGTTGAAACCAAGGTGCCTTCAAAATCGTTGGCATCATCACTTGATAAATGAACCCACATATCCTTTGAAGCGATGAAGTAACACTCAAACTCAAGGTAACTGTGCTCGCCCGGCTCTCTTGTTACACCACTCTGATTTTGGAAAGCGATACCATTAGAAGTAGTAACAGGATCAAGCTCCTGATCAGCAAGAGTGTAACTGCCGTGTGTAGCAAGATAAGAGTTAATCATCTCGTTAGTGATGGTCTTCTTATATAACTCGATATCTGAACCGTGGTTCTCCATATCAACTCTGAGCTCAACGCCTGTAGTAATATCCATCTGGATATTTTCGACGCTGGCAAAGCTGTTGAGTGTAAACCACGCCAGAGTAGAAGTGATAAGCACCAATAACGCAATAACACCTAACATAAATGTGGTCTTACGCTTGATTCTGGCCTGGGCTTTGTTAAGTTTTTCGATTTCCAACAGGAGTTGCTGTTGATTCTTGTCCATAACAATCACCATTATATATAATAAGTATAAGAAACTAGTACAATATATTGTTATTGAGGGCAATGAAATGCATATTGCACCCACAATTACACACTATGTAATTATAACCATAGCTATTATATCTTAACTTTTGGTAAAAAGCAATAATAAAAATTTACGAAACTATGAACGCAACCGCTATAAAACGCCCTAAAATGCAGTTTTTGTGTCTATAAGAGAATTAAAACCGCAATATATTCTAAATTAGAAACAATCCTTTGTGCAAAATAAACAAAACGCAACTATATTTTTTGTAGGATAGAACACTACTTAATATTAAGATTAGTTATTATTCTAAAATCGAATTATTTCTAATATAAATCAGTTAAACTTAGTAATATACTACACTTTACTATGTTTCAGAGGAAATTATGAGATATACATCGCTATCAAACTATTTAAAAAATACATATGGTGAGAAGTACTATAAGCTATCTTTGAGCTGTGCTACAACGTGTCCTAATCGTGATGGCACTTGCGGTGACAAGGGTTGCATATTCTGTTCAAGCAAAGGTTCGGGTGATTTTGCACAGGATGCACTCTTGCCTATTGATAAGCAGATTGAAAAAGCTAAAGAGCTTATAAGGACTAAAAGTGATAACGAAAAATACATTGCATACTTTCAGGCTTTCACTTCTACATATGGCGATATCAACTACTTAAGGAAAGTTTTCTATGAAACTATCAATCGTGATGACGTTGCTATACTATCAATAGCAACAAGACCTGATTGTCTGGGCGATGATGTGCTGAAACTCATTGACGAGCTAAACCACATAAAACCGGTCTGGATAGAACTGGGGTTACAGACGATTCACGAAAGCAGTGCACAGTACATAAGGCGTGGATATGAAACCGATGTATACTTTGATGCTGTTGATAAACTGAAAAGGCTTAGCGTTCACGTTATCACTCATATTATCATCGGTCTACCCTATGAAACAAAAGAGATGATGATTGAAACAGCAAGGCAGGTGGGCAAAGTCAGCGACGGAGTTAAGCTTCAATTACTCCATGTACTCAAAGGTACCGATCTCGCAAAAGAATATGAGGACGGAATGTTTGAAACATTGAGTATTGACAAATATGCGGACATACTTTGTGAATGTATTAATGTGATTCCTGAGGAAGTGGTTATTCACAGGCTCACCGGTGATGGTGATAAAAGCACTCTGATAGCACCGTTGTGGACCAGAGATAAAAAGCGTGTGCTAAATTTTATCAATCACAAGATTGCACAGTTTGAGAAAAAGACTTCTGAGCTAAAAAAACACTTGATTTTTTTATGAAGGTTAGTTATAATACAAAAGCACGCTGTTACGTGCAAATATGTAGAGTTGTCCGAGCGGCCGAAGGAGCAGCACTGGAAATGCTGTGTACCTTTCAGGTACCGAGGGTTCAAATCCCTCACTCTACGCCATATAAAGGAGATACCACAGGGTATCTCCTTTTTTATTATACTAATCAGCGTTCAGTGAGGGATTTGAAGGCGACCGTGCCAACTAATATTCTTTTACGAGGGCAAAAACAGTTCAGTGAACTGTTTTTAGGGAGAGCGATTTTCAAACGTTTCTACTGATACAACGGCAATAAACGATAACAATGAATTTTCATATATGCACACCCTCACTCTACGCCATATAAAAAGCACCCTATATGGGTGCTTTTCTTATTTCTCAATATTTATCAACTGTTATTCGAACATTTTTCTGCATCAATCGCAAGAACAAGCATAAGCACGTATAGTGCGTCCTGTGGGTTGTGTATATTCAGCACATATGTATCAGACCAGTTAAAAATCTCTTTTGATACAGAGGCGATACTCTGAGCCTGAGCGTTATAAATAGAATAATCCCAGCCAAGCCAGTCGCCCTGAACCTGCCAGCCAGTGAAATCAATATTAAACTTAGGTGTAAAAAGCGAGAACTCCTTGTTCACACTACCGATAAGTTCACCATTGATGTAAATCTCGAATTTAGGAAGCCACGTGAAAATACGCTGTTTCACAAGACCGACTTCGTAACCGTTTCTGTCATAGATTCTAAGCTGATGTCCCCAGGCTAACTCTCCTTTTACTGTGTAAACCGTCTGTCCTGCTTCATCATATATGTCATAGCTGTCAAACCATGAGAATATTCTCTGTTTAAATAATAATTTCATATATAACCTTCCTGTTTATAAATACTATAAAAACATTATAACAATAAATAAAAAAATAACTTCAATAAGAAAAGCACCCTCGTCAGGTGCTTTTTCTTTACTAAGTCAACTTAAAAGTGCATCGTTACTTACTTTCGTACCTTGTAAGTTCAAAAGTCTCTTCGCCTCCACCAAGTATGAGAGTATCTCCGTCCACCTTATACGGTGTATCATTAAAATCTGCTAAATCAGCCATACTCTCATCCGCTGTAATTTTCAGCACTCCGTTTTCAGCTGTGTAGGTAAAAGGAACGGAAACAATCATAGCAGTCATAATACCTGTACCGTCATCGTTAAAGATAAAGGTAACCGCTACTCCGTCCTTTGAACCCATCCATGTGCCGACAAGTTTGTTGCCGCCACCGCCACAAGCGCACAGTAAGATTGATAACACCAGCACCACTGCTACTAAAACACTGACTTTTTTCATAGAATAACCTCCTTAAATAATAATGAATTATTATAATCTGAAACAGATGCCACTGTTCAGATGTATGTTCTATCTTCATTATACAAATAAAAGGTCATTATGTAAATAATATATCAAAAAATTCGTTATAATCTTTTATCTGATAATCGCATAAATCAGACTGAACCACTTCGCCGTTTCTTGAATACAGACAAGTAGTGATCCCTGCGTTTCTGCCACCTTGCATATCAGATGTCAAGCTGTCGCCCACCATAATCACACGTGATTTATCGGTAATCTTAAGCTCGCTAAAGATATAATCAAAGTACGCTTTGTCAGGTTTAGCATAGCCTATCTGTTCGCTGATAAACATTCCGTCTATATAGTCTTTGACAGCAGATTGTGAAAACCTACCTGTCTGAGCTTTGGTGAGTCCATTTGTCGCAAGATAGATTTTGCAGTATTTGCTTAATTCTTTAACAAACTCCACTGCACCATCAATCAAAAATGTACTGTTAGACAGATTAGTAAGATAACAATCGTTGACCGCTACTGTGTCAACACCGCTGACACCAATCTGCTCAAAGAACATATCAAAACGTAGTGTTTTGAGTCGTTCACGAGTGACTTCTCCACGCTCTAGTGCTTTCCACATCTTTAGATTAATACAACTGTAAAGAGATAATCTTTCGTCAGTATATTCAACTCCAAACTGTTCAAGCATCAGCTTAAAAGAGTGAGCCTCTGCCCTTTTGAAGTCAAATATAGTTTCATCAGCATCGAGTAAGACATAATCAAAACGCTTTTTACTTACATCAAAATTACTCAAAGGATTTACCCTCCGCATCAAACACGTCAACTCTGGTTATATCGTAGTAAACCTCGATACCATACTTTTCGTTAAGTGCATTGATAAGCAAGGTCGGGTTGATGTTAGTGGTACTACCTGCCGGGAGGATAACTCTGACTACGATATCATGGTCGGTATCATAGTGCTTAGCGTCTTTGAAGTACTCTTTGATGTCGATTTTCTTGATGCCTTTTTTAGTCTTTTTATCTACAAGGATTTCGTCAGCATTAAGAAGATTCTGCAAGTTAGCGTATAATTCTTCAACAGAAATATTATCACAAGATAAACGCATTTTGAATTTTGCGGTATTGATAGCACCAGGCTTTTGCTTTGGCTCTGTAACATCAAACACAGAAAGTCCGTTTGGCAAGCATTTGTTAAGCTCGTCTTTAATGACATCAAGTTTCAAGTTATCATCAAGTATACGCATATCCATACTTTCACGCTCGCCTCTGAATCCTAATGACAAAGGTAGCGAAAATGTAATATACGGATGAACGTTAAAACCCTCGGTATGCCACACAGGGAGTCTGCTCTTCTGAATCGCACGAATCATAACTCGGTTTAAATCAAGGTGAGAGATATATCTGCACGCATCGTCCTTTTTAAACCATACTCTTACATTTTTCAAAGCAGACACCTCCTTTGTGTTTCATAGCACCACAGTTAGAGCACTTTTCTCTACAATGTGGTGTAGTCTGATTCTCATATGCTTTTTTACATTCTGAAATCAGGAATTCTTTAGTTACTGAATAATCTATATGATCCCAAGGGAGAATCTCGTCAAAACTACGGTGACGGTTAGCGTAGAAATGCGGATCAATACCGCACTCGTCAAACACTTCCATCCACTTCTCAAATGAGAAGCAATCGCTCCAGCCGTCAAAACGCATTCCCTTTTCGCAGGCTTTGAGCAACACAGCGTTGAGCTTTCTGTCACCACGAGCAAACACCGCCTCTAAGAACGATGTATCAGCATCGTGATAGTTGTAAGAAATCTTCTTTGTAGTAAGATTCTCACGGATGTGTGCCTGCTTAGAATGGATAGTTTCAATGCTGTCCTGAGGCTCCCACTGGAATGGAGTAAACGGCTTTGGTACAAATGAAGATGATGATAGTGTAACTTTGACACCCTTGCCTTTTGGTCGGTTTTCGGATTTGTAGAAAGTGTTGACTACCTTCTGTCCCAGTTCAGCGATACCCTTGACATCGTCCATTGTTTCTGTCGGCAAGCCTATCATGAAGTAAAGCTTGACGGTAGTATATCCACCGTCAAATGCAACTAAGCAGGTATCAAGGAGCTCGTCCTCTCTGACGTTTTTATTGATAACATCACGCAGACGCTGTGTGCCAGCTTCAGGTGCGAATGTAAGTCCACTCTTACGTACTGATTTAATCTTTGAAAGGATATCATCAGAGAAGCCATCAACACGAAGTGACGGAAGTGAAAGGCTGACGTTTTCGTCAACTGACCACTCTGTGAGTTTTTCAAGAAGTGGCACAATCTGAGTATAGTCGCTAGAGCTTAAACTTGAGAGAGAAATCTCATCATAGCCTGTATTTCGGCAAAGTGTGTGGCACTGCTCGTTGATACAGTCCACTGACTTTTCTCTTACAGGTCTGTATAAAAAACCTGCCTGACAAAAACGGCATCCACGGATACATCCTCTGAAGATTTCTTCAACCGCTCTGTCGTGTACAATCTCGACATTAGGAACAACAAAGTTTTGAGGATAGTAGGAGTTGTCCATATCCATCATAACACGCTTTTCGATTTTTTCAGGAACACCATCACGCTTTGGTGTAAACGCTTTGATAGTGCCGTCTTCATTATATTCAACACTGTACAAAGCAGGTACATATACACCCTTAATCTGAGATGCAAGATACAAAAACTCGTCCTTAGTCTTACCCTGTTTTTTGCACTCTCGGAAAAGCTCAATAACCTCAAGGTCAACCTCTTCGCCATCACCGATAAAGAATATATCTACAAATTCAGCGATAGGTTCAGGATTGCACGCACAAGGACCACCCGCTACTACGATATTTGTAAGCTCCTTACGGTCACTTGATTTCAGCGGAATATTGGAGAGCTTGAGCATATTTAAAACATTAGTGTATGACAGCTCATACTGGAGAGTGAAACCTATAAAATCAAACTCTGATACAGGGTCCATACTCTCTAACGCATAGAGCGGAATATCGTTTTTAATCATCTGCTCTTCCATATCAATCCACGGAGCAAACACACGCTCGCACCAGATGTATGGTTTTGAATTGAAGAGGCTGTACAGAATTTTCATTCCTAGATGTGACATACCGATTTCGTATGTGTCAGGGAAACAAAACGCAAATCGCACATCGACCTCGTCTTTGTTTTTTATAACAGCGTTGAGCTCACCTCCGACATACTTGCCGGGTTTCTGAACTTTAAGGAGTATTTTTTCAAGTTTTGATTTAATCATAAAGTCCTCCGTTATTTTAAAAAGAGAATTGCCAGAAGATACAGTGATATCAACAGCAAAGAATAGTTATATTTTGAATAAAACAGCACCAGTATTCCACATAGAAATAATGGTACTAAAAACGCAAATGTAAGTACTTTAAGTATAACTCTGGTTGTAGACGGCGACAGCTTTCTTAACAGTAAAAGCGACAACGCATGTCCACCATCAAAAGTGTCTATCGGCAGCAAATTAAAAAGTCCGATAACAAGATTGATTAAGCAAAGCGGTTTATATACAAAGTAAAACAACAGCGACAAACTAAGGTTCATAAAAGGTCCGCTGAGTGTTACTATAAAATCGGATAAAAATGTTTTACTGCTATCAGCTTCGATTGCTATATCAAACAACCTTAGCTTAATACTTTTTGGCGTAACACCAAAACACCTCATCGCAATAATATGACCACACTCGTGAAGTATAGCACACAAAAAGCACATCGCTACCTTACCCGAAGCATCGAGTATCAAAACTATGCTCATAACAGAAACTACGAAAAACGATGCTTCAAAGGTAGTTTTATTTATGCTGAATCTCATCGTTTGTAGCACTCACCTGATCAGTAGTTGCCTCAAAATACTGCGACAAATCAATATCCTCAAATGTACTGTTGCTAAGCAGTGTGTCACTCATAAGCTCATTGTACCAATCACAAAACTGAGCATATGTCTGTGAGTTCATCGCTTTTAACATAAAGACCAGAAAAGCGATAATAAGACACACTACAAGCTGAATTGTAATCAGTGCAGGAAACATCTTCTTAGGTTTAGTATTTTCAGGCTTTTTATCGCTCTCTACATCACAGTTGTCAATTTGTTTTTGCTCACTAACAACAGGCTCATCAAAACACTGCCAATCTTCATCATATGTAATTTCGTCTTTTCTGAATTTTTCCACATAACCACCTCAGCAAAGTATATGCGAAAGTTCAAAGATAAATGATTATTCAAGTGGCTGGTCGAGCATTTTGAAATCGTGTTTTACAAGATTCATAAAGAAAAGTAAAGCTGCAACAAGTGCAAATACCTCTGCTATTGGGAACGCATACCATAAATATGAAAGCGAGATTTTTCCAAGAATAAAAGCAGCTGGTAAAAGAACAACAAGCTGTCGCATAATTGACATAAGCATACTGCGGACACCTTTGCCCACAGCCTGAAAAAGAGTCGAAAAAGTAATGCCAACAGCAGCAGGAACAAAGCAAAGACTGATAATCTTAAACGCAGGGACACCCAGTTCTATCGTGAGCTTGTCTGCTTCGAAAAGTGAAAGCAAGAACGGTGAGCCTAACTGGAAAAGTAAGAATCCAAGTGTCATAATAACTGCCGCTACTAAAAGACAGATTTTCAAAGCCTGATACATACGCTTTTTGTTTCTGGCACCATAGTTATACCCGATAATCGGTGATGTGCCCTGTGACAAACCAAACACAGGCATAAATACAAAGCTCTGGAGCTTGAAGTAGATGCCGAAAACATTGATGTACGCTTCTTTGATAGCAACCGAACTTGCAAAAATTGAAATAATGCCATTAACACCGCTAACCATAACCGAGCCGATGCTCTGCATAATGATTGCAGGAACACCAACAACGTAGATATTCTTAAGAATTGACGCTTTAAGCTTGAAGTTTCTGAAGCTGATTTTAACATCGTGATGCTTAAAAATAAGGATAGCGATGATAAAGAACATAGAACAAAACTGTGCAATAACTGTAGCGATAGCCGCACCTAAAACCTCGAGTTTAGGGAATATCCAGTAACCATGAATAAACAGAGGGTCTAAAATAATATTTATTACAGCACCAAGAAGCTGAGTGAGCATTGGTACTATCATATTACCTGTTGCCTGTAGAGTCTTCTCACCCATTACTGATACCATACAGCCAAGTGAGCAGATGAGCACAACATTCAGGTACTGTGTACCATATGTAATGATAGTATCGTTATCCGAAAACAATGCGATAAACGGACGTGATAAGAATAAACCTATCAAAACAAAAAGCAACCAGGTAGCTACCGCAATAACTATACCGTGAGTTGCCGCAGAGCTTGCTTCATCATAGCGTTTGGCTCCGAGTCTGCGTGCGATAAGTGAGTTTACACCTACAGCAGTACCGACAGCAAAAGATATCATAATCATTTGCAACGGATACGCAAGTGATACAGCGTTTAAAGCAGCCGGCCCGATTTGTGATACGAATATACTGTCTACAATATTATACAGCGCCTGAATCAGCATAGAAAACATTGCAGGCAATGACATAGACATCAAAAGCGGAAACATCGCTTTTGTACCCATTTTGTTAAGAGATTTAGTTTCGCTCAATTTAATACTTCCTTATCTTTTTTAGTTAATATATTTGATAAAACCGATAAAATGAATACGGCAATTATTACCCCTATAAAGTCGAGCAACACATCAGTAAACTGACCTGATCTGCCTATAGAAAACAGCTGAATAGTTTCATCGATTGATGCAATCAAAAAGCCTGAAAGTGGCACCAAAAAAGCACAGACCCTTCTCCTCAAATCAAAAGAGCGAACCGTAAAATACATCAATGAGCCAAGTACAAAGTACTCGACAAAATGAGCGAGTTTTCTGACAAAATTTTCGCTCAGCTCAAAATCAATTTTCACCATCTTTAATATTGAGTTAAGCATCGCTCTGACAGACATACTGTCTTCACTAGATAAATCAGCATCAAGCGAAGAATTGTAGAATATAAATCCTATTATCAGAGCTGTCAACAAGCATAATACCGTTCTTTTAATAATGATACTTTTGTTAATCAAAAGACCACTCCTATCCATGATATATTTTAGTCCTGTTTTAACCTTATGTCAATTGTCGAAATTCATAAATCAAGTGGGTATTGAATTAGTTTTTTATTTAGTGTATAATGATATACAGAAAAATTTGTGCTTGTCGCAATTTATTAATTTAACAACTAAGAATCAAAGGAGTTTTGTTATGAACACATTTACAAAATATCTTGCTGTTTTTCTTATATCCATGTTACCTATTATCGAACTCAGAGGTGCTATTCCTTTTGGTGTTGCATGGGGTCTTAACGAAGCTATAGTATACGTTATCAGCATTATCGGTAATCTGCTCCCTGTTCCTTTCATTTACTTATTTGCAAGAAAGATGTTAAAATGGGGATGTGACAAAAAATTTATCGGCAAGTTCTTTACTTTCTGTCTTGAAAAAGGCGAAAAAGGCGGTCGTAAGCTTGAAGAAAAAGCAAGCAAAAACGGTCTGTTTATTGCTTTGATGCTTTTCGTAGCCATTCCGCTACCTGGTACAGGTGCGTGGACAGGAACTTTAGCTGCCAGTATGCTCGACGTCGGCTTTAAACGCAGCACTCTCGCAGTACTCTTGGGTGTACTTATCGCAGGTATTCTTGTTGGCCTTGCAAGTATGGGCGTGCTCGGTATTTTCAACAGCTTCTTCGCAGTATAATAATGTGACTTTCAAGGGTAGCTTTCTTAAGTTACCCTTTTATAGGTGAAAATTATGGAAACTATTAAAGCTTATGCCGCTATCATCGGTGGCGGTGCCAGCGGTCTTATGTGTGCTTGTATTGCATCAAAAAGACATCCAAATGAAAAAATCATTGTTATAGAAAAAGATAACCGTGTTGGTAAGAAAATTCTTGTCAGCGGTAACTCACGATGCAATCTTTCTAACCTTTCAGCTTGTGCTGACAATTACAACAGCAGTTTTGAAAGCGGTGTTGATTTTCTTTTAGAGAATTACCCACCAAGCAAAGTTCTCGACTATTTTTACAGCATAGGTCTGCTTACCATGACTGATTCTGAAAACAGAGTATACCCTCTCTCCCGTCAGGCAAGTGCTGTGCTTTCTGTCTTAAGAAATGAATTGAAAAGAAACAAGGTTCAGGAAATATGCGACACAGAAGTTGTATCAATCTGTAAGAGTGGTGATTCATACAAACTAAACTGCGCTGACAAAACAATTGTCGCAAAAAAGGTCGTTATAGCTACAGGTGGCAAGAATAACTACGCTCAGAAGGTAGCATCTAATACATACAAGGTTGCACAAAGCATCGGTCATAACATCACCGCTCTAACCCCTACCCTCTCACCTGTCAAAGTTGAAAGCAAAGTGATTAAATCACTTAAAGGTATTCGTGCTCAGGGTAAGGTGACAGCTGTTATCAACGGGAAAGCTGTAAAATCCGAACAGGGTGAAATTCAGTTTAGTGCTGACTCTCTGTCGGGCATTTGTGTGTTTAATCTTTCTCGTATAATTAATCGTGCAAAAAACGCAGAAATCATTGTTCAGCTTTTGCCTGATTTTTCTTTCACAGAAATTAAAGATATGCTTTACTCCAGAATCGAGCTCACAGGTAAAGATAATGTTCAGGAGCTTTTCACCGGATTGTTTCATAAAAACATCGGTATCGCTCTGTTAAAATGCAGTAATATAGACACAGCAAAGACAGCTGATAAATTAACAAATTCTGAAATCAAAGCTCTCGCTGATACATTGAATTCATGGAAATTCAAGACAATCAGAAGCTCTGATTTTTCTACCGCTCAGGTGACCTGTGGAGGTATTAACGGCAAAGAAATAGACTCGTGTACACTTGAGAGTAAAAAAGCTAAAGGTGTTTACCTGTGCGGTGAGGCGATTGATGTTGACGGCGATTGCGGTGGATTTAACCTGCAATTTGCTTTTTCATCGGGTATGTGCGTAGGTGAACAGCTATGATAAGACTAAATAATATTAAGCTGAAACTCGGTTACAACGATAATGACATAAAAAACGCTGTTTTAAAAGAACTCAGAATCGACAGAAAATGTGTAGACTCGGTTTCACTTTTCAGACGTTCGATTGATGCACGTCATAAAAATGACATTCACTATATCGCTACAATTGATGTCAAAATAAGTAGCGACGAAAACCGTGTGCTTTCTAAAGCTAAAAACAAAAATGCCGTAGCAGTTAAGGAATACCGCTACGAGCTTCCGTATAAGAACGATTTAAATCAGCGTCCTGTTGTAGTAGGCTTTGGACCAGCAGGAATGTTTGCGGCACTGATACTCGCTCAAGCGGGCCAGCGACCTATTGTTATAGAACGTGGTGACAAGGTTGAAGTAAGAACCGAAAAGGTTGAAAACTTCTGGAATAACGCAGTACTGGATACAACATCTAATGTACAATTCGGTGAGGGTGGTGCTGGCACCTTCTCTGACGGTAAACTCAACACAGGTACAAAAGACAGCCGATCACGTAATGTGCTGATTGAATTTGTGAATCACGGTGCACCAAAAGAGATACTATACAACGCAAAGCCTCATATCGGCACAGACAAGCTCAGAGAAACAGTTAAAAACATACGTGAGGATATCATAAAACTCGGCGGTGAAGTGTATTTCAACACAAAGCTTGTAGGCATAAACCACGCTGACGGCAAGGTGATATCCGTTATCGTTGAAAGCGGTAATTCAAAGAAGATTATAGAAACAGACAACGTTGTCCTTGCTATCGGGCACAGTGCCAGAGATACTTTTGAAATGCTCAACGATATGCATCTGATGATGGAGCAAAAGCCGTTTGCTATCGGTGCGAGAATTGAGCATCTACAGGAGAACATCAACAAGGCTCAATACGGCAGTTTCTATAAATCCGAGCACTTGGGTGCGGCTGATTATAAGATGAATATAAAATCACAAAGCGGCCGAGGTGTGTTCACCTTTTGTATGTGTCCGGGTGGCTTTGTAGTAGCATCTCAAAGTGAAGAAAACACCGTAGTTACAAATGGTATGAGTAACTTCGACCGCAGTAATGTTAATTCAAATGCCGCCTTACTGGTCAACATTAATCCTAAAGATTTCGGATCTGATGATGTGCTGGCAGGTGTAGAACTTCAACGAAGTATTGAGCGTAAGGCGTTCTTGTGCGGTGGTGAAGATTACTGTGCTCCTGTACAGCGTGTGGGAGATTTTCTAAAACAAAAAAAATCCGACAAACTAGGCGAGGTTATCCCAACGTATAAACCTGGATTCAAATTCGCTCTGACCGATGAGTATCTGCCACATTACATAACAGATGCTATGCGTGAGGGTATTATTGCTATGGACAGAAAGCTACACGGCTTTGCACATCCCGACGCTGTGCTCACTGGTCCTGAAACACGCTCTTCCTCCCCTGTTAGAATCACTCGTGATGAGTCTTTACAGAGTATTTCACTTAAAGGACTTTATCCTTGTGGCGAGGGTGCAGGTTACGCAGGCGGTATAATCTCAGCCGCTGTTGACGGCATCAAATGTGCTGAACAAATTTTATTAAATGCATAAACACAAATAACAAAAAACTCCCTGATTTCTCAGGGAGTTTTTGTTTTACAATCATTCTTTATTATCGTTTGGTAAAACGTTTGATTGAGTATTATTCTGAGCATCCGTAACAGGTGGCTGTGCGTAATACTGTACAGGCATCTGAGCATTTGGTTGCTGTGGATTTGCCTTTTTCTTTTTTCTGCTCTTACGTGTTGCAAGCTTGATTATCAGAACAACAATCGCAATAATTACACCAATAAAGAGTATAAACGGCAACGCACTTACGATAAACACAAACAGCTCAACAAGGAAATCCCACAGACTTCTGAAGTTATCAGCAAGGTTTGTACCGATACGCTCCCATGTTGTCTGCTCGTGTACAACAACAGGATGTTCAACCTCGTGAACATCAACTGTGATTGTTGTGTAATCAACCAGATTATCAAAAGTACGAAGCTGAGATTCGTATGTTTCAATCTCATAGATAACATCAGTGAGCATATCTCTGATTTCGATAATCTCTTTGGTAGAAGTCGCAGTAGCTAAAAGCTCCTCAAGAGATTCTCTCTCAACCTTTAATGCCTTAATACGGCTCTCCACGTCAACGTACTCCAAGGTTACGTCCTCAGTGTTGACAGTACGATTGGTTATAGTTGAATTCTCACAAACAGTGTTTGTAAACTCATCCACCTTGTCTGATGGAATACGGAATGTAAAGGTTGCATAACGAGAGGTAACATCTTCGTAAGCGTTTCCTGATACATCAGACTGCTCGATATATCCGCCAACTGACAATGCTTTTGTTTCAAGAGATGTAACAAATTCATCGAAGTTTTTTGTCTGAACAGAATAGTAAATAGTTTCTATAATCTTGCGGGTGTCTTTTACAGAAGTGCTCTGGGAGTCACCTTTTTCAGAACTACCGCTTACAGAACCGGAAGAAAGCGAATCTTCTGTATAATATCCGCCTGCATCTTCACTGACAGCAAAATCACTCTTGTTGTAGTCACCACTGCCACACGCACAAAGCACACTTGAAACAATGAGCGTTAATAATACAAACGCAAGTACTATTAGTGTTCTTTTATTACTCATACAAAAAACCTCCTTGTATTCTATAATTTCATCATAACACAGGGTTTACACATAGTCAACTAAATGTTAATGCTCTGTGATAATGCTACAGAGTATATCAAACATTCCTTGACCTTATATTGAGTGCACTGCTCCATTGCATCTTTATATATGAGAAGCTGATGGCGATACATATCGTATAGCTCACTGACGTCTTTTACCCTATCGGTTTTATAGTCAACGATGACAAGCTCTCCGTCTTCTACAAAAGCTAGGTCAACTGCACCCTGTAGTATTATTTTTTCATCAGCGAGTGAAGCATCTATATCTGGGTCCACCACAGATGCACTGACTTTTGTAGTAAAACGGAATTCTTTGTAAACTTCATCACTATTAAGGCAACGTGTAATAAGCTCGCTGTTGACAAAGCGTGACGCCTTATCGGCATCAATTGACTGGGCTTGTAACTTAGAAATAAAGCCTTTTTCCACCAATCTGTCAATCTCGCTGTTTAAATCAATTCTCGCTTTTTCAAAATCACAAAACTGCATAAATGCGTGCAAAGCTGTACCACGCTGAGCAGCAGTCAGTGTGTTATCACTCATAAACGCCGGTGTATCGAGAATTCTGTCAAAGGCTTTTACTGACAGCTTGTGAGATAAATCGGAAGCCGCAATTTTTGACGGAAGTTTCTTAAGACCTGATTTTTTGTACTCAAAAGATGTTCTTTCTTTCAAGGTTTCTACCACTGTATCATCAGTATCCTGATTTTCAATTTCAGTAGAGCTCTCATCTATGTCGATTTCATCATCCAAAAAGAAATCACTGACAACTTTTACTTCCATAGGGAAAGTTGCAGTATAGTCAGGCTCGACATCACATCCTGCGATTTCTCTTAATGATTTTCCGTCAGGGTGAAGCATAGCACACATAGTAAGCCAATCTGAAAGATAAGAACAATTACGCACTACAAACGGCATAACGCCTGTGCTTTCGACCAGATTCGAACCAATCTTACACAGATAGCTTTCCAGTTTTTTCTGAGATGAAAGCATTATGAGTTTCTGTTTTGCCCTTGTCATAGCGACATATAAAACTCTGAGCTCTTCGCTCATTTCGTCACGCTTTAACGACAGAGCCAACGCCTCACGTGGCATTGTGTTAAACGTAGCATTCAGTTTTTCGTCCTTGCGTTTTACCGCAATTCCAAGACCTGAGTGTAAGAGAACATTCTGTGACACATCGGAGACAAATTTTCTAGCGGTATTTGCAACAATACACACAGGGAATTCAAGACCTTTACTTGCGTGAATGCTCATCACCTGTACGACGTTTGTGTTTGATGCCGTCATATCCACAGCACCTGACATATCCGAGCCGTACTCCTTGAGCCTCATAATATAAGACACAAAACGTGACAAACCTTTGCTTAAGCCTGACTCAAAGTTTTTTGCATACTCTTTTAATAGTCGCAGATTTGACAGAGCTATTTCACCATTTGGCATTGATGAAACTATAGACGGATAACCTGTACGCTCGTAAATGCTGTTAATCAAATCACACACAGGCATTGTAACACTCATATCACGATAGTATTTCAGCTGAGAAACGAAGCTCTGGCACTTTTCATTCCCCTCTTCCGCCTTTGACAAAACGGCTCTGTATAAGGTGCTGTAACGAGAATCCACTCGGATTTCTGTCATATCATCACTTGTGAAACCGAAAATCGGACTCATCATAACCGACAACAGCTCGATATCAAGAGCCGGGTTATCAATAACGCTTAAGAAATTAGTCATTATCATAATTTCTCTCGCATCTAAAAAGCCGTGACTACTGTTGCAGTAAGCAGGTACACCACAGGAAATCAGCGTATCGACATATGTCGGTGCGTGAGAGTTAGCGTTACGCATAAGTACAGCAAAGTCAGAAAATACTGCTCTGCGATAAGAGTCGCCGTCTTTGACCATATATCCATCGCTAATCATTTTTAGAATAAGCTCTGCGATGTATTTAGCCTCTACCTCATTTACGCTTATATCATCAGAACCAGTCAGGTCAATCATATGGTAGGCTACACACGGGTCTTTCTCATCGATATAAGTTGCTCCGCATTTAAGGCTCTCGGTTTCATCATATACAATATCGCCCACAGATTCGCTCATAAGCTTTGTGAAGAAAAAGTTTACCGCCTCTGTTACACCCTCGATACTTCTGAAGTTTCTATCAAGAAAAATCTTAGCAGGAAACTTAGGGTCTTTTTCGGTATATAGATGTGAATTACTCTTTCTGTTAAGGAAAAGCTGTGGCATAGCCTGTCTGAAACCGTAGATACTCTGTTTTACGTCACCTACGAAGAACAGGTTTTCGCCGTTTTTTGAAAGGGAAGTAAAAATCAAGTCCTGAGCCTCATTGGCATCCTGATATTCGTCGACCAAAATTTCATCAAAACGAGAGCTCAGTTTCTTGGCGACATCAGTTAACTCTAAAGTTTTTTCGTCAACCAACAGCTTGATTGTCCAGTGTTCAAGGTCAGGATAATCAGCGACTTTCTTCATAGCTTTGAGTTTCTGATAATTTGCAGAAAACTGTCTTACACAGTTAAACAGCTGGGTTGATATCACAAACAAATCGGCAATCTGGACTTTTGCTTCTTCTTCAGATGTACTAAGCAAACTTTTCAGCTTGGATATAGTATCAGTAAACAAACTGCGGTTCTGCTGGATTTTAACCTTGTAATAATTCTCTGTATAACCTTTAACAGTCGGAAAACGTCCAGCTTCGTATGAAGAAATCACATGTGACACGCTGAGTTTGTCAGGATTGTTCAACGCAAGCTCTAGCTTATCCACAAACTCCATATCAGTAAGAAGCATCGGCGAAAGTTTATCAACCAGAGCCTCTTCAAAATCAAGAAAAGCATTTGAGGATTTTACTAGTGAACGTAAAAATTCAACCGCCTCTTTTGCGTATTCTATGATAATTTTACTCCAGATACTGTCGCTGACATTATCAAACTGTGAGAAAAGTTTCAGCTTCTCGTCAATCCATAAATCAGGGTAAGGATGAGAACGCAAAAACTCGTGGATTTTAAGTATGTTGTTCTGTAAAACCGAATCATCCTTTGTGCCACCGAACGCTTCAACCAGATGAAAAAAGTCTGGTTCTGCATCGGCATACATAGAATCAAGAGTGAGTTTTAATGCATCGTTTTTTATGAGCTTGAGCTCACTTTCGTCAGCAATCCTGAAATTGCGTTCAATATCCAGAACATAGAAAAATTCTTTGACAACAGAGGAGCAAAAGCTGTCGATGGTAGAAATGTTAGCTTTTGATAAAAGTGTTTGCTGTCTTAAGAGAGTTTTATTGAACGGATCGTTTTTTATAAGTTCAGAAAGCTTTTTATACAAACGTTCTTTTAGCTCCTGTGCTGCGGCACGGGTGTATGTAACAACAAGAATTCTGTCAGCATCAACAGGGTTCTCAGGGTCAGTTAGTCGGGATATTACTCGCTCTACTAAAACAGCGGTTTTACCTGAGCCTGCGGCGGCAGATACTATAACCGAACCGCCTTTACAATCAATCGCCTGTCGCTGACTTTTGGTCCATTCTCTAGCCATCGTTCTCCTCCTCTCCCATCAGTATACTATATACTTCGTCTTTCTTTTTCTTTTCAATTTCTCTGCACGGGTCGCCGTCTGTGTATGAGCAAACAGACAGATACGGACACCATCCGCACGCATCATATACTCCCTTTGCAGGAACAGCAGAAACATCTCCGCTACACAGACACATTGCCATCTCGCCTATCGATTTATCAACCTGAGAGAATAAGGCACCGAACTGTTCGAGAGTCGCAAGACTACCGCCTCTGTCAACAATAGTATCGCCCTTTAAGGATACAGGAATATACACACCCTGTGCATCCTGTTCCATACCCTTGATAACATCGACATCACTTAAGATAATGCCGTGCATTTTCTTGTCTTTATTTGAATCTGCAATTGCCGCATTGAGTCCCTTTACACCAACATTAACACTTGGTGAAACAGCCGGAACATAGAGAACTCCTGCCGGAGAAATCTCTGACTCAAAATACTTGTGACCGCCACTGTTAATCGCAGACATATAAATCAACATCTGTAAGTTGATGCCGTATAAAACATCGGACAGACTGTATTTTTTAGTACCTGTTTTGTAGTCAACCACTCGAATGTACTTTTTGCCGTCGTGCTCCATTATATCTACACGGTCAACGCTACCTCTGATTGTAACGCTGATTTCATCATTCACTTTTAGCTTATATGACGGAATATCGTCGCCGATATTAAGCTCAAAATCAGACGGTCTGAACTTTGACTGTGAGAACTCCTCGACTAAACGCTCAATAATTCTGACAGCTGTACGACGTACACGATAGAACAAATACAGAAATCTCTTTGATTTTCCGTCTTTACCGCCCAAATGCTTTTCAACATACTGGTCAAGCAAAGCTGACACTTCACTGTTTATCTCTTTTTCTGTAATCGATGAAAAGTCGTCGTCCTTATGTTTTTTCAGGAATTCCTCAAACAGATAGTGCATAAGGGTTCCGTATTCGAGCGAGTCGATTTTTGCCTGTCGGCGTTCTTTAACCCTAAGACCGTATTTACAGAAATACTCAAACTTGCACAAATGGAAGCTTTCAACCTGTGACGCTGACAAGGTCATCGTAGGATTAAAGAGCTTTTTAGCAAGAGCTTTATCAGTAATTTTGTGTGGCTCTTTGTTTTGAGCACGACTGATTGCTGAAAGCGTGTGTTTGTACTCAGGATGTGAAATAAAGTAATCGTACAGCTTTTTCACATCAGGGTCATTGTGGTTATATCTTCTGACCAAGTAGTAAAATGCTGAACGCTCGCTCCAGAGATTATCAAACACAGTATTATCAGTACTACTGTATCGTCTGACACCTGTAATAATCTCAGGAAGCTGTGTAACAAGCTCGGACGGAGAACGTTTTTCGCCGTTTAACGAGTAGGTGTAGTATGACACAAAAAGCTTATGTGAAGCACTGCACATAGCTTTGTACGCTAAAAATTTCTCTGTAGGTATAAGTTGTTCTACAGAATCTGACATTGTGAGTCCGTATGTGCTCAAAAGATTTCGTTCATCATCGGAGAACACTCCTGATTCAACAGGTGTATTAGGAAACTCGCCGTCATTTGCACCAATTACAAACACGGCCTTTTTGTTATCAACAACAGAGCGATCAGCACAAGCGATGTCAACCTGATCAATTCCACGAGGAATGAATGAAATATCTGTGTTAGCAAAATTGATATGTAAAAGCTCTGAGAAACGTTTAGCTGATATCTTGTATTCACCGATTACGCTTACCATTTTGTCCAGAATAGACACAAATGTATTGTAAAGACGAATCTGTTCAGCACATAACTCAAGCTCGTTTTCACTTTCGAGTGCATCACAAAGTTTCTGTAAATTCTCCTTACAGTGCAGACGATATATGAGCTTCATCAAGGCCTTTGAAATCTGAAGAGCTGTTGCATCTTTTGTATCAAAATAAAATGCTCTTAAAGCATCTATGACAGTTTTTCTGGTGTTCTCAATAGAACTCAAAAGCTCAATATCACTATCGCTCATACTGTCAGAGAAACCTTTTGGTGATAGCTTGAACTCATCAAAGAACATCTTGCCCCTGATATCCCAGGTGAACAGATAGTTTTCAAAATCAGCTGTCTGCTCTACTGTTATGTCAGTTAACCCTGTTTTTAATACAGACAGCACATCGTCTTTATCAAAACCACCTGTTACGGTGTCAAAGCAGGATATTACAAACTTAATCAGCGGTTTTGTATCAATGTCCTGAGGTTTGTCCATAAAGTAGTTAATGCCATATTTTTCAAGTGCAGTGTCAAGAACTCCTCTGTATTTATCACTCTGACGAGTGATAACAGCTATGTCCGAATACTCGTAGCCTTCCTCTATAACAAGCTTTTTAATATTACGAGCGACAAAGTCGGCTTCATCATAAACACTGCCTGCTTCGTAAACCACTAAGCCGTCATCATTAAAATCAGTACACTCTTTCTGTAACCTGAACAAATTCTGTTCAACACAGCTGATATCCTCGCTAATAAATCGGGTATTATCACTCAGTGTGACATATGGCGCAATTTTAACATCGTTAGTGCCAGCGATTTTTGTGAGGCGTTTTTTAGTTCTGTCTGATACAAAGAACAAGTCACCGTTACTGCCGTTCAGTCCATCTGTAGTAAGAGCAAAATACATATCCTTGCTCTGTTTCATAAGGCAGGAGAGCACGTCGTATTCCTGTGAAGTAAAGCCGTAGAAAGAATCAACAGCTATCACATAATCTTTAAACAACTCATCATTAGATAAAACATCGCGGATTTTTGTGATGCTATCCAGCGGGTCGATATAGCTCTTTGACAAAATCGCATCATATGTATCGTACAACAGAGCGGTTTCAGCGAGTTTTTTTGAAAGCGTTGTATCCCCTACTTTTTCTGCTACATCGTAGAGCATCGAAGATGTTATAGAGCACTTCTTATATTCTTTAATAGAATTA
>JAFUKO010000039.1 GCA_017473555.1 Ruminococcus sp.
ACAGCTGCAGCTTCAGCACTCACTGGTGTATTTACATACCCTACAACTTTAGTTGAGGTTTACAAGGTTGAGATTCCTGAGAAATTCCTCATCAATGACAATATGATTATTGAGCCTGCTTCTGTTGAAGAGATGGACAACATCAACGTTCTTCGTGGTCCAAACATCAAGGAGTTCCCTGCATCAAGCGAAATGGAAGATGCAATAAAGGCTACTTGCTCACTCAAGGTTGAGGATAACATCACAACTGACCACATTATGCCTGCAGGTGCTAAAATCTTACCACTTCGTTCAAATATTCCTGCTATTTCACAGCACTGCTTCACAGTATGTGACACAGAGTTCCCAAATCGTGCTAAAACTCTCGGTAGCTCAATCATCGTTGGTGGTGCAAACTACGGTCAGGGTTCTTCCCGTGAACACGCTGCTCTTGCTCCACTTTACTTAGGTGTTAAGGCTGTACTTGTTAAGAGCTTTGCTCGTATCCACAGAGCTAACCTCATCAACGCAGGTATCTTACCTCTTGAGTTTATCAACGAGAGCGACTATGATAAGATCAGCTTATTTGATGAGTTAGAACTTTCAAATGTTAAGGCTGAAATCTTAGAGGGCGATACTGTTACTCTCCTCAACAAGACTACAGGAGAAACTATCAAGGCTAAGTGTGAACTCACACAGCGTCAGAAAGATATCGCTATCTGCGGTGGTTTATTAAACTACACAAAGCTTAACGGTTAATTTTATAATACATCGGGAGGGCGTAGAAACCCTCCTCTACAATGTAGTTTGTAGGTGCGTTGCACACGGGACGTCGAGGTTGCCGTCCCCTACAAATTTGAAAGGATGATTACAATGGATAAAATTATTATGAAAACTCCGCTCGTCGAAATGGACGGCGACGAAATGACCCGAATCATATGGAAGATGATTAAGGATATCCTCCTTCTCCCATATATTGATTTAAAGACAGAGTACTATGACCTCGGTTTAGAGTACAGAAACGAAACTAACGATCAGGTTACTATCGACTCTGCAGAAGCTACTAAAAAGTACGGCGTTGCTGTTAAGTGTGCTACTATCACACCAAACGCTGCTAGAATGACTGAGTACAACCTCAAAGAAATGTGGAAGTCACCAAACGGTACTATCCGTGCACTTCTCGACGGTACTGTTTTCCGCTCACCTATTCTTGTTAAAGGCATCACACCTTACATTCCTACATGGACAAAGCCAATCTGCATCGCAAGACATGCTTATGGCGACGTTTACAAAAACACTGAGATGATAGTTGAAAAAGGCTGTAAGGCTGAGCTCTGCGTAACAAATGCTGACGGCACAGAAACACGTGACATCATCTTCGATTTCAAAAACAGCGACGGCATCATTCAGGGTATGCACAACCTTGATTCTTCTATCTCTTCTTTTGCTAGAGCTTGTTTTAACTACGCACTTGATCAGAAGCTCGACCTCTGGTTTGCTACTAAGGATACAATCTCAAAGAAATATGACCACACATTCAAGGATATCTTCGCTGAGATTTTCGAGAATGAGTACAAAGAGAAATTTGATGCTGCCGGCATCGAGTACTTCTACACACTCATCGACGACGCTGTTGCCAGAGTTATCCGTTCAAACGGTGGTTACATCTGGGCTTGTAAGAACTACGACGGCGACGTAATGAGTGATATGATTGCTACTGCTTTCGGCTCACTCGCTATGATGACTAGCGTACTCGTTTCTCCTGAGGGCATCTACGAATACGAAGCTGCTCACGGTACTGTTCAGCGTCATTACTACAAGCACTTAAAGGGTGAAGAAACATCAACAAACTCTGTTGCTACCCTCTTTGCTTGGACAGGCGCACTCAGAAAACGTGGCGAGCTTGACGAAACTCCAGAGCTCTGTGCTTTTGCTGACAAGCTCGAAAAAGCTACTATCGACACAATTGAGAGCGGTATCATGACAGGTGACCTTTACCTGCTTTCTACTCTTGAGAACAAAACCAAAGTAAACACAGAGGACTTCCTTAAGGCTGTAAACGAGAGACTCAAAGAACTTCTGTAAGACTTACTCTTTTTCACATAACCACGGAGGGGTTATTATGGCAAAACAAATTTCTATGCCTGTTATCCGCAGACTTCCACGATATCACAGATTTTTAACAGAGCTTGAGAGTCAGGGTGTTGAGAGAATTTCATCAAACCAACTGGCTACTATCATGCGTTCAACTGCATCACAAATCAGACAGGATTTAAACTGCTTTGGCGGTTTCGGACAGCAGGGTTACGGATATCCTGTAACCCAGCTTAAAGAAGAAATAGGCAAAATTCTGGGGCTCGATAAAAGCTTTAAGGCGATTTTGCTTGGAGCCGGTAATATGGGACGTGCTGTTGCTACACATATGAATTTTTCAAGACAGGGTTTTGAACTTACTGCTGTATTTGATAAAAATGAGAATGTTGTCGGCACAATGCTTAGAGGCATCACAATTATGTCTGATGATAACATTGAAAAATACTGTGCTGATAATCACGTAGACGCTGCATTTCTGTGTTTACCACGAAATGCTGTAAAACCGCTTATTGACAAACTTTACGCTCTTGGTATCAAAAACTTCTGGAATTTCAGCCATTACGATATCAAGAACGATTATAAGGATGTTATA
>JAFUKO010000040.1 GCA_017473555.1 Ruminococcus sp.
AATCAGCTATCCAAAAGATAAAGTTGCTGAAGACGAAAACTACTCTGTAGAAGTTGAACCTGGTAAGTCAATTAAACTTGCTTATAGCTATGAGCTCAGAGGTGACAGTCCTGTAGAAATTGACCTCAGAGATTTTAACGGTACAGGTGTAGGTACTGTATTTGAAGTGAAATAATTTAAATATATTACGACGTAGCTTTCCTGAGAAATCAGGAAAGCTGTTGTCGGTTTTATTCTATTAGGAGAGATTTAACATGGCAGTAATGCAAGAGTATAAATGTCCGTGCTGTGGCGGTGCAATAGCATTCGACAGTGCGACCCAGAAAATGAAATGTCCATATTGCGATTCAGAGTTTGAGATGGAAGCTCTGAAGGCTTATGACAATGAACTTAATAATCAACAAGAAGATAATATGCAGTGGGATACACAGGCTGGTTCACAGTGGGGAGAAGGAGAAACCGCCGGTCTTGGTACATACTCCTGTAAATCCTGTGGTGGTGAAATCGTAGGTGACGAAACAACCGCCGCTACATCATGTCCGTATTGCGGCAACCCGGTTGTATTTATGGGTCAGTTCTCAGGTGATTTGAAACCTGATTATGTCATTCCGTTTAAACTTGATAAGAAAGCCGCTAAAGAATCTCTGCTCAAGCACTATAAGGGCAAGATTCTTCTACCTAAAGCTTTTAAAGACCAGAATCATATTGACGAGATTAAGGGTGTATATGTTCCTTTCTGGCTTTTTGAAGCTGATGCTAACGCACATATCCGCTATAAAGCAACAAGAGTAAGACGCTGGAGTGACAGTTCATACAGATATACTGAAACAAGCTATTTTGCCGTTGTCCGTGGTGGCAATATCGGTTTTGAGCGTGTACCTGTTGATGGTTCTTCGAAAATGCCTGATGATTTAATGGAATCTATTGAGCCATATAACTTTAACGAGGCTACTGATTTCCAGACAGCTTATCTTGCTGGTTATCTTGCTGATAAATATGATGTTGATGCAAATGAGAGTATTGACCGTGCTAATACTCGTATCAAGCGAAGTGTTGAAGAGTCTTTTCTTAAGACAGTAAAAGGCTTTGACACTGTTGTTCCTGAGAATACTTTTGTTAATCTTTCTAACGGTCAGGCGAAATACGCTTTATATCCTGTATGGTTACTTAACACATCATGGCAGGGTAAGAATTACCTTTTCGCTATGAATGGTCAGACAGGAAAATTTGTGGGTGATTTACCAATGGATAAGGGATTGTTTGGTAAGTGGTTTGCTGGTATTGCAGGTATTGCAACAGCAGTAACTTTCTTGATTACATACCTTACTTGGTTATTTTAAGGAGGTGCAGTTAAATGAATAAGAGAATTTTTGCTTTAATATTAGCTGTGCTCCTTTGCATAGTTTCCATTGTTCCTGTTTTTGCAGCAGACGAAGAGATATTCAGATATATAGATCAAGCGGAGATTGTTGATGATTCACTTGATGCCGATTTACTTACTAAGCTTGACGAAATCAGTGAGCGTCAGCAGTTCGATGTAGTTGTTTTAACTATTGACACTTTAGAAGGTGCTACAATCGAAGCTGCGGCTGACGATTTCTTCGATTATTTAGGATATGGTTATGGAGATAATCTTGATGGAGCTCTTTTGCTTGTAGCAAGAGATGAACGTCAGTGGCATATCTCGACATCAGGTTATGGTATTACTGCTCTTACTGACTATGGTATTGAATATATCGGTGAACAGATGACTCCTGACTTAGCTGATGGTGATTACTATAGTGCTTTTGTTACATACGCACAGCTTTGTGATGAGTTTGTAACACAGGCTAAGAACGGTGCCCCTTTTGATGTTGATACAGCACCGAAGGCACCTTTCAATGTGTTTAAAAACCTACTTATTTCACTTGTTGTAGGTCTTGTTATTGCTTTGATTGTTACATTGATTATGAAAGGTCAGCTCAAATCCGTGCATTTCCAGAGTGCTGCTGCTGATTACGAAAAACCTGGTAGTATGCATCTTACTGAGTCTAGAGAGTATTTCCTTTACCGCAAGGTAGATGCAGAGGAAATACCTAAAGACGATGATGACGGCGGTTCGTCTACACATACTTCATCATCAGGCAGAACTCACGGAGGCGGAGGCGGAAGCTTCTGATTATATATTATTTATAAGGAGATTTTTGTTATGAAAACTATTAAGATTTTATCATTTATTTTAGCTATGCTTATGATGGTATCGCTTTGCGCATGCGGTGAACCTGATGACCCAAACTCAATAGCAATCGAAGATTATGTTGCTACATTTGTAAAGGCTGAGATTATTCCTGACAACGACGGTAATGATGCTATCGCTATCACTTTCGATTATCAGAACAACAGCGATGAAGCCAAATCATTTGAGTGGACTGGATATCATGAAATCACTCAGGCAGGCGCAGAACTTGAATATGCTCCTATTTTTGTCAGTGAAGATTCATACGACTTCATCGATGATGGTGCTTCAGAAGATGTTGAGCCTGGCGCCTCAAAGGAAGTAACAATCACTTATACACTTAATGATACAACAACACCTGTTGATATTAAGTCTACAGGACTTATCACAGCAGATACAGACGAAATGACAATCGACTTGACAACATTATCAGTTGTTCAGTAAATTTGTTCTTTTGAAGGGCACATTGTGTAATGTGCCCTCTGTATTTAAGGAGAATTATTATGAAAAAGATTATATCTATTGTTTTAATATCAGTAATGCTGTTAAGCTTAATGCCGTTTACTGCTTTTGCTGGTGGCGATGAAATTGAGCTTGAACTCGATACAAAATATGAAGTCTGGGTGGGTGAAAATGTAGAAATATATAGATTCACTCCAACCGAAGACGGATGGTACAAGTTTTACACTGAAGGTGATTGTGACACTTATGCAAATTTGTACAATAGCAATTGGGATGAGATTGATTTCGCAGACGATTCATATGATGACTCAAACTTTATTTTAACCTATAAGCTATATTCAGGCTATACTTATTATCTCGAAGTTGGGGCTTATGTCGAAGAAACACAGGTCGTAAAATTCAATCTCTTTGCTACTGAAACAGTTGGTGTAGAAGGAGCGTATATTTCAAAAGAACCTGATAATATGAACTGTATTATAGGTTACGAATATGAATCTATTGATTTGTTTGGTATGGAAGTTACCTTTACTCTCTCAGACGGCGAAAAATATTTATGGAGCTATAATAATGGTGGCAATGTTTTAGGTTTTTATGTCGATTATTCAATTGATAGCGACGGATATGGTAACTATTATGTTGAGGTAGTATGTGGCGAAGGTTACGACAGACTTATGTTTGATATGGTTGAAAACCCTGTAGAATCTATCAGCGTTGAGTCCATGAGCGCTATCGAGCTATATGAGAATTCAAGCGGTTATTTCTCAGATGAGGGTTATTACCATTACCAATACGCTATGCCTGAAGATGCAAAAATACGTATAAAATATATAGATGGTACAGAGAGTGTTGTTAACTACCACGATCAACCTATAGATGGTTTTTACTTTGAATGTGATGATGAACAGTACCTCAACCACTGGAATGTCGGAGAGAATGAGTTCACTATTAAATATATGGGTTGCACAACAACAGCAACTGTTACCATTCTTCCATGTCCATACGAGAGCGTAACTCTTATTAGTGCTCCAACCAGAGAATATATTTATGGCGATTTTAGTACAGGTTACGTTTACGATGGAGACTATGTTCTTTGTCCTGACGATTTGACAGGTTTATCTTTTGAACTTGGATACAGCGACGGCACAACTGAGATTATCGATGAAGACAACATTGATATGGAACATATAGAAATCGACGGCTATATGTACGAAATCGGTGAATATCTTGTTGCAGGTCCAGGTAATGTTCTGGTAACACTTTCATACAAAGGTATGGATATTACATACAGCGTAAAGGTTGTTGAAAATCCTATTGATTCTATAGAAGTTTTGAAGGCTCCTGATAAGCACAAGTATGAGGATAGATACCATGCTGATTACACAGGTATGGAAATAAAAGTAAACTTCAAGGATGGCACCAATGAAACAGTTGTGCTTACAGAAGAAAATATGACATACGAACTCAAAGGTAGTTTGTATTGTTACGTACCTGTAGGAGATTACAAACTCAGTATATTGAGACAATTTGATTTATATTCGGAGAAGTATTATACTACTGTAGTTTGTCTTGGTGTAATGACTGATTATTACGGTATTGAGTATACAGAGTCCAGAGAGGTTGAAAGTATTACTAAAGTTGAGAATTTCGCTTATAATACTGATGGTATGACAATCTGTGTTGAGTATAAAGATGGTACTGAAGAAACCCTTACATATTCACCTGTTGATTACTATGATTATGGCGATGATATGTACGAGGGATTTGCGTACACAGAGAATGGTATTACCTATTTTGATACTTCTTTAAAATCAAAGGATGAAACATCTACTGTTTATACACTCTACACATTAGGAAAATCTACAGAGGTTACTGTTCCTAATTTTAAACTTGGCGATGTTGACGGTAACGGTGATATCACTATTATGGACGCTACAGCAATACAGCTACATATTGCAAGTATAAGTATATTGACGCCTGACGAGCTTAGTAGAGCTGATACTGACAGAAATAGCAATATCACAATTATGGATGCAACTCTGATCCAGCTGTTCATCGCACAGTTAATCACAGAGTTTTAATTTTACAAAGGCGTCAGTAGGATGTGATGAAAAGAATGGTATACATTATTTTTGCAATTACAACTTTAGTGGTATTAGGAGCATTTGCTAGCGGTTGTTCTAATACTGTAAATAAAGAAAAGACGGACTTTGTAGGAATCAGCCTCTCACAAAATCATATGGACTTTACTTATTGTTACAGCTTTTATCTTCGAGAAGAAGACGGAAAAGCTATATTTGATGCTCAGTTACGTTCTTATGATGAGCCGTATGAGATTGTTCTGGAATCCTGTGAAGTGGATAATTCTTACACCAAAGAGCTTTATAAAATAGAGCAGAAGTATTCTATAGTCGATTATGTAGAAAGCTACAAGAAAAAGAAATTACCATTTCAGGTTATGGACGAAACAGTTAACCAAACATCAGTTTATTACAATGATAGCGATGTGAAAACAGCTGATACAAGCTCAGAGTATAAAGACGAGTTATATAGTTTTTTCGTTGAACTCACTAAAAAATATCAAAGCTGTTCAGTAACTGAATAGAAAGGGGAGAAGTTGTATGAGTATTTTTGATAAACTTAGAAACACTGGTAATTCAGTTGTTAATAACACGGCACAAAGCTCATTTGGTGTAAAAAAGGAAGTTTTCACTTTTTCAAAATTGCCTGAAAGTTTAGAAGAGCTTCAGGCTTTACCGGAATCTTCTCTTGATTCACCATTTAAGACAGCGGCACTAACAGTACTTGCTTTATGTGTTTATGGTGCCGACAAATCTATCGGTATTGAAATGCTCAATTTCTTAAGAGGCCCAAGACCTTTAAGTCCTCATGAAATTTCATTTTTAGATGACAGATTCAGAGATGGTAATTGGTATGTACCTTTTTCGTATTTCAATGGTGCAACACCTGAAAACGATTACACACCAAGCACACCGTATACGCTTCAGATAGAAAGCAATTCTACTTCTGCAGTGAATGAAGGCTATATGAAGCTGATTTTAAAAAGCGGTGGAGCAGATAACCCAAGAAACCTCACTTTAAGAATGAAAGGTGACGGCAGGTGGTTCTTATGGGAGCAGTTCCTTATGGTAGGAATCCGTATCCCTAAATCACAGGACCCTTGGGCATAAACTAAATATAAAAGAAGCTACCTTGTTGTTTGTGCGAGGTAGCTTTTTTGTGCAAAAAAAATAAGCAGCCACAAAAGTGACTGCTTATGGTTTGATTATAATTATTAAGCACTTTATTCCTGTACTGCCAACGACTCTGTAATTAACTCAAGGTCAGAAGGAGTTGTCTTAACAATTAAAGTTTCTTCAATTGTGTTGTACAAATCGATAAACTCAACAGTTACTTCGCCACCTTCGATATCAGCATAAAAAGATTCAACAAGCTTAACAGTTTCACCTGGCTGAACTGCCTCGTAGAAAAGGTTCATTTCAGGTGGAATAGCATCCTCGAGATAGCTGTTTGCAGAAATGCTTGAACCATCCTGAGTAGCCTTCATATAAATCTTCTTACAAGGGAATACCTCAGTGTCAGAATCGTTTGTGAATGTGTAGTAAACGAGTAAGTTTGGTTTATTTACTTCATTGTCGTATGGTTTGTACATTATAGCGCTGTCAAACTGAAGTGTTACGTCACCAATTGTAGCCTTTGGCTTTGGAGCTTCTGTTGGAGCTTCAGTTGCGTCATTGCCGCCAGCAGTGTTTGTATCACCGCCGCAAGCAGCAAGTGAAAATACCATTACAAGTGCAAGTAATAGTGCGAATATTTTTTTCATGATTCTTACCTCTCTTTAAATAAATTGTTAAAAGTTATGTACTTTTACAAGTATAATTATACTTGTGTTTTTATAGTTGTCCCCACACTATACATAAAAACTAGTGTGGGATTTGTGTTTTATTCTAAAAAGTGTGGGTTTTTAGAAAATTTTCAGTTTTTTATGCTTTCCCACACCAAAACCCACACTAGTTTTTTCAATACCCACACCATATTGCTCGTTAGTGTGGGGACTTATAAGTTTTTATAAGTATAATTAAAGTGTGATTTTGTAGGTTTAATAAATACTTATATTTATTAAAACCGAATCCAAAAAAATATTGGAGGAATATTTATGAAAGCAAAAAGATTGTTAAGTCTTCTGTTAGCTATTGTTATGGTAATAAGTCTTGTTACTGTTACTGCAATCACAACAACGGCGGCTAATACAATGGAAATAGCTGATACTTCAGCAACATACAATTACCAAGCGAACAGTATGTATCAATTGGAAATGTATCTCAAAATAGCAGGTAATTGTAAAATTAAGCTTACAGGCGACTGCTTATGTTCACACGAACTTGGTTCCGAGGGACATACTCCTACTCAGGTTTATGGAATCAAAACAATTGATCTTAATGGTTATGATATTATCTGCAAAGATGAATCAAACGCCACAAAAGTTAAACACAACCATACTTTTATAACCGGTGAGTGTACTGCCAGCAATTTGGGTAAGGGTACAGGAGTTATGATGAATGTTAATAGTGGTTCTATTCTCACTATTGAAGATAGTTCGAATGGTGAAGGCAGAATCCACTATGATGGAAGAACCATCGGATACACTGCAGGTCCTTATGCTAGTGATATGCATTATCTAGGCTACGCAAAAAGAGATGTATTTGAGGTAGAAGGTACACTTATCCTTAATGATGGTGCAATAGAAGCAGGTAGAGAAGAAAAATACTATTTTTCGGATAGCCGAACAGAGTCGGGTGGTACATTCAATGCCAATGCTTATGAACAGATAAAGGGTACCGCGGTTAAAGTTCTGAATGGCGGTAAATTTGTAGTTAACGGCGGAACTGTAAGAGGACTCGGAATGGCTACTACTTCATATGAAGAAATCAATGCTATTGAAATTAATAGTGAAGGTGAAGTTTTTGTAAATGATGGTAAGATTTCTGCACTTGGCGGAGCTAATATTTTTGGTGGAGAAGGTGTAGATGGTGGTTTACACATCGCTGCAGGTATATTCGCCATTGATAAACGTGATAAAATTCGTATAAATGACGTACAAGGCGGTTATTTTACTTCTCCTGTTAGTGCTTATTTATATTATCCTCGAGTGACTAATGGTAAGTATGGTGTCATGGGAATTCCGGACTCTGCATGGAAAAATCAATTAGGACACAAGCGTGTGGAGGTTCATGAGCTTGAATCGGATAAATATTATACTTATACAGGTTGGAAAGACAGCGACTTTGCTATAGATTTCTCCGGGAATTATTATAAAGAAATCGCTATCTGTGGCCGAAGCACATATAATACCGACGCCGTGTTTTTACAGGCTACTTATGGTTCAACAGCACTAGGAAATAAATCTGTTTTAGTTTATTATCCTGATACTGCGGATAAATTCAGAGTAACATACGATTATGCGTCAGATCCGTATTTTAAGTATGGAAACACTACATTGAAATACGATTGGAAAATCTGGCACACTGTTAAAGATGATACTCCTGATTTTCAGATGACAAACACATCAGCCA
>JAFUKO010000041.1 GCA_017473555.1 Ruminococcus sp.
AGGAATAGTGTCTTTTGAACCAAGACCATATCTACCGCCAATAATCATTGGAGCATCAGCATTACCTGCGTAGCAAGCACATACGTCAAGATACATAGGTTCACCGATTGAACCAGGTTCTTTTGTTCTGTCAAGAACAGCAATCTTCTTAGCTGTAGCTGGGATAGCCTCAACGAGCTTCTCAGCTGAGAATGGTCTGTAAAGTCTAACCTTAACGAGACCAACCTTCTCGCCAGCAGCGTTCATATAGTCGATAACTTCTTCTGCAACGTCACAGATAGAACCCATAGCAACGATAACACGCTCTGCGTCCTCTGCACCATAGTAGTTGAAGAGTTTGTAGTCTGTACCGAGTTTAGCGTTAACCTTGTCCATGTACTCCTCTACAATTGCAGGAACTGCATCGTAGTACTTGTTACAAGCTTCTCTGTGCTGGAAGAAGATGTCGCCGTTTTCGTGTGAACCACGCATTACTGGACGCTCTGGGTTTAAAGCTCTCTTTCTGAAGCCATTAACTGCGTCCATATCGCACATTTCTTTAAGATCTTCGTAATCCCAGATTTCAATCTTCTGGATTTCGTGTGATGTTCTGAAACCGTCAAAGAAGTTGATGAATGGAACTCTAGACTTGATTGTTGCAAGGTGAGCAACAGCACCGAGGTCCATAACTTCCTGAGTGTTTGTTTCAGCGAGCATAGCAAAACCTGTCTGACGACATGCATAAACGTCAGAGTGGTCGCCAAAGATGTTGAGTGCGTGAGATGCAACACAACGAGCAGATACGTGGAAAACTGATGGGAGCAGTTCGCCTGCGATCTTGTACATGTTTGGAATCATGAGGAGTAAGCCCTGTGAAGCTGTGTATGTTGTAGTAAGTGCACCTGCGTTGAGTGAGCCGTGAACTGTACCTGCAGCACCTGCTTCTGACTGCATTTCCTCTACCTTAACTGTTGTGCCAAAGATATTCTTGACACCCTGTGCTGACCACATGTCAACATAGTCTGCCATTGGACTTGAAGGAGTAATAGGATAGATACCTGCTACTTCAGTAAACGCATATGAGACATAAGCCGCAGCGTTATTACCGTCCATGGTTTTCATTTTTCTTGCCACTTTAAATTCCTCCCTTTTAGTGGTGCCACTGTAAGATGAGCTCTTTCTTACACCGGCAAAAAAATATTGGTTGTCGAGAAAACTTATTTCTCGTCTTACCAACGATTATGATAACACTTTTTGTCCTTTATGTAAAGTGTAAAACTAATGAATTGTGACAAAAATTTAACATATTTTTTGCCGTCTTGTGGTATAAAATCAGCCACCCACAAAATATAGGGCGGTATATTTCATACCCACAGAAAAATACTGCTCACCACAAACAATTAATATTTCAAAACTGTCATTTGACATAAGACCGATATTTTTGTACACTTATAATGTTGTATTATATAATAAATTCACCTTCGAAAGGATGACACAATATGACTGACGAATCAGGTAGTAGTAAACAAAGCAAAAAACCTAAGTTTATGGAACGACTTTTCGGCTCTAAATCAAACACCGAAATGGTTCAAGAAACTGAGGAGGAGATTCTATCACTCGTTGAAGAGGGGCAGGAAAAAGGCTTAATCGGTGATGACACTAAAAACATCATTGAAAACATTTTTGACTTTGATGATACGGTGGCATATGAAATTATGACTCACCGCAGGGATATGGTAGCAATCGAAGACACCGACTCACTCGAAGAAGCAGTCAACATTGCTGTCAATTCCGGTTACTCACGTATTCCTGTTTACAGCGGTGACATCGACACGATTATCGGCGTGCTTTACGTCAAAGACCTTCTCAAATACGTTTGCTCCGATGTTCCGAAAAACTTCAAAATCTCCGACATTGTCAGAAAAGTTCTTTTTGTACCACGCACAAAAGACTGTCGCTCTCTGTTCTCGACAATGAACAAAGAGAAAACTCAGATTGCTATAGTAGTTGATGAGTACGGCGGTACCGAGGGCCTTCTGACTCTTGAAGATTTAATCGAGGATATTCTCGGCAACATTCAGGATGAGTACGATAACGAAAAAGAAGAAATACACAAGATTTCCGAAAAAAAATTCACCGTAGACGGCTCTACCTCAATAGAGGACATTGAGGCACTCATCAACGAGGACATCTACGATGATGACTCGGATACTATCGCAGGCTTTATGCTCACACAACTCGGACGTGTTCCTGATGAAGATGAGCACCCTACTGTATCGCACAAAGGCTTTAAGTTCACAGTACTGAAAACCGAAGATCGTCGAATGAAGGAAATACTCATCGAAAAGCTTGACTAATTAAACATAAATTGTAAAATAATATTAGAGTATAAATAACATTGTCGCAGGAGGACATTATGAAAAAATTCTTATGCACTATTCTAACAGTTATGATGCTTACAGCAACACTCGCAGGCTGTACAGTAAAAACAACAGTTGAACCTAAATATACAGACGACTTTGCTGACAGCTATGCATCAAGCAAAGAGGTCGATAAAGACGGTAACATCAAGTACGAATACGAGAAAGAGGATTACGAGAAGTTTACTGCTGACTACCATGAAGAAGTAAAAGAAGAATCCCGTCTTGAGATTAAGAGCTCGGGTCAGTATTCATACTACAACCCTGAAATCACAGAAATCGTAGTCGGAGTTACTCCTGAAGCTTATGAAGAACTCGGCGAAGAAGCTCTCAAAGCTGAAGCTCTTAAGGTTGGCGAATCCGCTATGAAGTATCAGATGAACCTCAAAAATCCAAAAGGCGAGCTTACTGTTACATACAGAAACGCTAACACAGCCGAGGATTATTTCACAATTACTGTTGAAGCATAATTTAAACACTGAAAAAACTAAGGGACGCGTAAATTACGCGTCCCTTTTTATGTCTTAATTACAGTTTATCAGTTGTATTTGTGATACTGGTCAATAGATGCTATAAACAACTGTACTCCGGCATAATAGCCCTCATACTCCTCTGTTTCACAAACAGCTACAGTAAGATAGTCATACTCTGCGTGCAAGATGTTAGCTCTATGACCCGGAGAATTCATCCAACCCTGTACTACCTGCTCGGCTGTGTCGAAATATATAGCGAGGTTTTCTCCCGATTGCCAGAATTTCGGTGCTCCATTATCTTCATATACAGAATGCCACGGCCTGCCATCAGGACGAGTATGTGAGAAAGTCAGAATTGTGCTGATCTCTTTCGCTCTTATCTTTGCACATTCGTAATAATCATAAGCAAACTCAACCGGCTCTAAACCTTCTTTTGCTCGCTCGATATTAACCAAACGCAAGATTTCAAGCTCCATTTCATGAAGGTCAGCATCCTGCTTAGTAGAAGGAGCGTCTGTAGGAGCTTCTGTCGGTGGCTCTGTCGGTGGCTCTGTCGCTATTTCTTCAACAGGGAAATGGTCTATAAGCTCCGCAATAAACATCTGGACCGTTGTACAATCCATAATGGTAAGCTGCTTATTACCATCAACATCAGCCAAAGCTATTTCTTCTTCCGATAATTTTATAATCTCCGCAACACAACACTGTATATCGGTAACGTCGATTACATCAACACCGCCACTACCGTTAACATCTCCATAAGTACCATCAACTGCGAAAACTGCAGGAATACTGCCCACAGCTATAACCAAAGCAACAAATAATGCTACTAAACGTTTCACAACCAATACCTCTTATCTGTATCATACTATTTTCGCATAAAGATTATAACACATCTTTTGTTAAATTTCAATAAATAAAATTATTTTGTTTATAGCGTTTTGGTATTATTATCCTTTTAAAGTGTAATATTTTAATATAAAAAACAAAAAGGCTGCCTCGTTCATACAGCGAGACAGCCTTTTGTACTTGCTATTTTAAAATTTAAATGTAGACCAGAAAAGCTGAACTGTTGCGTAACGACCAGGTGAATTTGGTATTTCAACTACACCTACAGCAAGCTGTTCATAATCAGGGTCCAGAATATTTGCTCTGTGACCCGGAGAATTCATCCACGCATCAACTACATCCTCAGGACTTCTGTGACCCATAGCGATGTTTTCGCCCATACTACTGAAAGGCTCGTTTACACCTAATTCATCAAATACTGTAAAGAATGGTGTTCCATCAGGACGAGTATGTTCAAAGCGAACAAGCAGTTCCTGAGCTCTGAGCTTAGCACAAGCGTAACCGCTATATCCGAACTCGTATGGCTCAAGACCTTCTTTTGCACGCTCTTCGTTTACAAGTCGCAGAACCTCAAGCTCATATTCGTTTGGTGAAAGCTCTGTCGGATTCTCAGTTGGTTCCTCTGTTGGTTCGGTTGGTTCAGTAGGTTCCTCTGTTGGCTCCTCTGTTGGCTCCTCTGTTGGCTCCTCAGTCGGTTCTTCAGTTGGTACTACTGTTGGTGCCTCGGTTGGCTCAGTAGGCTCTTGTGTCTGGTTATCTTCCACAGGGAAAGATGGTATAATCTCTGCGATATAGCACTGAATAGTTGTAACATCCATGATAGTGATACTATGATCATCATCAACATCAGCTAAAACAAGCGCGTCATCAGAAAGCTGTGTAATTTCTGCTATGTGATTCTGGATTTCAGTGGCGTCAAATATATTGACCGTATCATTATTATCCACGTCACCATATTTTCCGGCAGCAAACACACTATTAATACTACATACAAGAATAGCGATTGCAAATATCAAAGCAATAAATCTTTTCATTTTTATCCTCCAAGTTTCAATATAATCAAATTATATTATGTATAAGTTTATATCACAAAGTTTCAAAAAATTCAATAGCAGACTTGGGCACATAAACAGCTTTGTTACATAACGATGTCCATTTCAGAAAAATACACTTGCTAAAGCCAGCTATGTACAGTCCTATTTCTTGACTTTATTTTATCGTCGATGTTATACTAAAAAAAATTGCATTTTCATACTATCTATCTATATTCCAAGAGGTATTTCTATGAAAAAATTAATATGTCTTTTATTGATAACGCTATTGTTATGTTCTTCGACAATAATTTCGTTTGCAACAGAAACTAACGGTCTGATATATGGTGATGTTGATCAGGATAAAAAAATAACTATCGCTGATGTTACGGAAGTTCAACTATACATTGCCGAGATAAGCGAACTCGACAAATCCCAGACAATCTCTGCTGATGTCAACAGGGACAGCGTAGTTTCTATTTTTGATGCTACACTGATCCAGCTGTATTTGGCTGATATGATCGAAAAACTACCTTTAGTTCCAACAAAAGTACCAAATGTTAAAGCTACACCTTTATCCGAAACTGAAATCGAGGTAAGTTGGTCATTGATTTCAGGCGCTCAGAAATACTGGGTATATGTTAACGATGTAGTTTACAGTGCTTATACAACCAACAGTTGCATTATTGAAAACAGAAAAGCAGGCACTACCTATGAAATCTATGTAACTGCTCTTATTGATAATTCAATTATTCTCAGTGCCGATGATGCTGATAAAATCAGCGTAAAAACCCTGGGTGCATCATCACCTGAAACTCCAACCGTGTATGATTTAGCTACAACCGCTTCTAAAATCAGCCAGTATCAAGATGACAACACGCTGACTATTTCTTTGATGGCGGATACTCATTTTGAAACCACCCAACCACACAAATTACCTGCCTATAAGGACTTCGGACAGATACAGGATTATACCAATGTGGATTTTGCGGCTAATTTAGGTGACGCTATTAACGGTAAATCAACTAAAGCACAAACAATAGAAGACATTAAATCATTAACATATCATACAGCGCAATACTGCAAAAGCCCGCTATATTTTGTACGTGGTAACCACGATGACAACGGCTGGTACTCATTCGGAAATTACGGCGGTACATACAAAACAGACGAAATTATAAACGATGTAGAGTGGTACGACCTCGCTGTAAAGGATTATCAAAATGGTGTTGTATTTGATGAGAACAATCCATACGGAGGATATGGTTACTACGACGATATTGATTCAAAAACAAGAATATTCCTTCTCAACACAAGCGACATTCCGTATATAGTAGAAGACGACGGAACATATCGCTACAACAGTTATCAGGACGCTTGTATCAGCAACGCACAATTAAACTTTGTTGCAAACGCACTGTTATTTGAAGACAAAGAAAACCCTGACGAATGGGGTGCTTTGTTCCTGAGCCACATTCCACTGGATTCTTCAAACCTAGACAACGAAAGATTTGGCGGAAAAATGGCACTGCCAAAGGGCGCAAACATTATGCTTGCAATTATCAATGCATACCATAAAGGAACATCATTTAAATTCAGTGGTACTTCATCAAACAAAAAAACTGATATTCCTGAAGATTTTATGGTTGATGTTGATGTTGATTACTCCAAAAAAGGTGCAGGCGAAGTTATTGCATTTTTCTCGGGTCATACTCACACAGATAATTTCTGCGATACAGTAAACGTTGAACAAAGCTTGTCTTACGGCTTTACATATATCGGTGTGAACGGAAGTTATGCTTTTGCTAATTTCATTATTGATAGAGATAAAAAACTCATAAACGCTGTAAAGCACGGCGGTGTTGTAACAGAAACAACAGAGGGCACACTTGTTGGCACTCCTGATATAGGAACAATCGAAAGCGGCGAGTGGGCAGTATATTACGGAAAACCTCTTCCAAACGGCGAGAGTATTTACAACGGCATCTGTGAAAACTGGACATCTGAATACGCTTTAGGCGGTAAAATTGATACTACAACTCTTGAATTAATAAGTCCGTACAAAACAGCAACTTCTAACAACCAGTTGACAAAAGCTATTGTTATAAAACCGCTCACTTCCTACACTATACCTAATGATTTCAGCGGTACCTGTGTAGAATATTCAAAAAGCGGTAGCCCGATAGAAAGAAGCGTCATAAAAGATTGTGGCGATTATAAAACGTTACAAACTTCAGACTACTCCACCTATATAGCATTTAATTTCAATACAGACGAGTACAAAAACTATCAGGACTTCTACCTTAAAGAAACAGGATATAACCGCAAAGTAAACGGTGTAAGTGCAACAGCTACGTCAACATCAATCACACTTAGCTGGAACAAAACAGACAACGCAACAAAATACTGGGTGTATCTGAACAATCTGTGTTATCTCAGTACAACAGATACCGTCTGCACGATAGAAAGACTCTCCCCTGATACACTTTATGAAGTATATGTAATTGCGGGTTTTGAAGACTATACTATTCAGTCCTCGACTCTTGCAGATAAACTGCTTGTAACGACCACTGCTGTGACAGTCGGCACAATGGATCAGACCAATAAAATACAGCTGACCGAAGATTTACCTATTGGCAAGTATACTCTCAAATACGAAAACAATAGCGGTGTTATGGAAAACTGCAGGGATATCTGCACACTGGATGTAACAGACGAAAATCCACACCCCATATACGACAGCTTTATTGATGAAAACATCGCACCCGCTTTATGTAAAAAAATAGGCGTTTATAACGCTCATAATAATAAAGTCGGAACAATAAATCTTTCAGACAACTTCAAAAATAAGCTAGACAATAAGCTGTATTCTTTCAGTGCTACCTCTGATGTTCATCTGGGTTATGATACAGCAGAAGATGATTTTAAACTCGCACTTGATTACTTTAATCAGACTGAAAAGGTTGATTTCAATGTTATTTGCGGTGATTTGACTGTTTACGGAAAAGAAGAAGAGCTGCAGAATTTCAGAAATATGGTAGACCTGTATTCACCAAACACAGAAGTGTATGTCGCTGCAGGAAACCACGAAGAGTACGCTGTCAACAGTAGCTCGTATTACGAACAATACATCGGCAACCCTCTGTATTACTATTTTACCAAAGGAAATGACGTGTTCATTTTTGTCGGTGTACTGGGAACTCACGAATATAACTTTTTTGAAGATGGTGAATTGCAGTGGCTGTATGAAGTGCTTGAAGCAAATCGTAACAAAAGATGCTTTTTGTTCCAACACATTCCGGTTGAAAACAGTAGCGGAGATCCGCTAAACACTCTTCAGGGAACCACTACAAAAATCGCAAGCTATAAAACTTCTGTTGCTTTTAAAAACTTACTGAGCCATTATAAAAACGTCATTCATTTCCACGGTCACACTCATTTCAGACTTGATTCTCAGGAATACGACAAAAAAGCTAATTATGATAATATGCTTGGCACACACTCTGTGCACATTTCATCACTGTCTAATCCGAGAATAATTGATCCAGACGGCACTTTCTTGGGTTCTCCTGAAAGTTGCGAGGGATATGTAGTCGATGTCTACGAGAATGGTATTGCACTCAGAGCAATAGACCTGATTGAGAAAAAACTCATCCCTGTTGCAAGCTATTACCTTGACACTACACTGACTGATGTTAAAGCCGATAGCTTTACTGACAGCTCAGCAGTTATAAAAACAAAC
>JAFUKO010000042.1 GCA_017473555.1 Ruminococcus sp.
GATTATTGAATAAGATTCAACCCCACCCCATATTCGTTCAGCAAATGTATCAATAATAGTAAAAATTCTATCTATTTCCAGCAACACAGGAATAGTGTTATAGTAATCTTTTAATAGCTTTTGCTTTGATGGAGCAATAGCATTTGTTTCTGAAATCTCCATGACCTGTCTAGTGTCAAGCTTATCATTAAGGTACGGACCTACCATCATATATGTTGTGACAGTAGTCTGAGGTAAAGCGAGAATTAAATAATAAAGCTTGAACGGATTGGTGAATTTGTATATGTTATAAGGTTTAATTTCACCTAGTAGGCTAGCTATCTTTTCGTTTTTATTACTATCATTAAGGAAAAGAGTAATAAAATTATCATCCAGAACTTTAACTAAAGTATCTTCCGGCGAGATAAAACTTACATTTATACGACACTTTTTGAGTATTTCGCACAAAAAACGTAATTCGTTTTCGTAAAACATTACCAATCCCCTTTCCTGTATTTGTAAATTATGCATAACCATTCTTAACTATATTGAATATTTTAATACACTTTACAAACAATTGCAATAGTAAATTCAGCAATAATATGAATATTATACAAAAGTAGAGTAAAATATTACTCACAGTATTCATTTTATTTTTTTATAATGAAAATGGTGAAAATCCAAACTATATTCATTCATAGGAGGAATGAGAGGAAATGAATGCTGAAAAGAAAATGAGACCATTTGGAGCAAGAGATAAGTTTGGTTACTTATTTGGTGACTTTGGTAACGACTTTACCTTTATCTTATCAACAATGCTTCTGATGAAGTTCTACACAGACATTATGGGTGTATCCGCAGCCGTTGTCGGTACAATTATGATGATTGCACGTTTTGTAGATGCTGTTACAGACGTTACAATGGGTCGTATCTGTGACCGCAGCAAAGGTACAAAAGCCGGTAAATTCAAGCCATGGATTTTAAGAATGTGCGGTCCTGTAGCTATCGCTTCTTTCTTGATGTATCAGGCTGGTCTTGCTAATATGTCTATGACATTCAAGATCATTTACCTCTTTATTACATACATCCTCTGGGGTTCTGTATTCTACACTTCCATCAACATCCCTTACGGTTCTATGGCTTCAGCTATTTCTTCTGATCCTGGTGACCGTCAGTCCCTTTCTACTTTCAGAACAATGGGCGGTATGCTCGCTGGTATGGTTATCGGTGTTGCTCTTCCTATTTTTGCATACGAAAAGAAAGACATCGTTAATGAACTTGGCGAAACAGTAACAACTGACGTTTTAGTTGGTCCTAAGGTAACTATGATTGCGGGTGTGTTCTCACTTCTCGCTATTGGTGCTTACTTACTTTGCTACTTCATGGTAACCGAGCGTGTTCGTCCTGAAGTTACTGAAGATGAGTTTAAGAAAAACTCCGTTGGTAAGATGCTCGTTAACGCAGTTAAGAACCGTGCACTTATTTCTATCATCGTTGCATCAATCGTAATGCTCTTAGCTCAGCTCACAATGCAGAACATGGCTGCTTACGTATATCCTGACTACTATGGTGATGCTACTGCTCAGTCTATGTCAACAATGACAATGATGTTTGGTATGATCGTAGCTGCTATATTCTCTAAGCCACTCGCTAAGAAATTCGGTAAAGCAGAAGTATCTATCGTTTCTAACCTTTTTGCTGCTGTTGTTTGCTTCATACTCTTCCTTATGCGTCCTGCTAACGTATGGGTTTATATCGGAATGCAGACATTGTGCTGGCTCGGTCTTGGTATCTTCTCAATGGTATCATGGGCACTTATCACCGACGTTATTGACTATTCAGAAATCAAGAATGGTATCCGTGAGGATGGTTCTGTATACGCACTTTATTCATTTGCTCGTAAGCTTGGTCAGGCTCTTGCGGCTGGTCTTTCAGGTTGGTTGCTCACTGGTATCGGCTACAACGAAAACGCAATTTCACAGGGCGTTTCTCAGACAAAAGAAGTGCTTACAGGTATCTTCAATATCTCTACACTTGTACCTGCTGTTGGTTTCTTACTCCTCGCTCTTGTACTCTGGTTCTGGTATCCACTTCACAAGAAACAGGTTGACGCTAACGTAGCTCTTCTTAAAGAAAAACACGGCGAATAATTAATCTATACTACATCGGCGTCCGACAGTAATGCCGGACGCCGTTTGATATTGAAAAGGAGGAATTCACAGTGAGAACTGTATTTAATTTTAATGCAAGATGGGCTTTTGCTAAACATGTAAATGAAGTCCCTTCTACTATGCCAACTGATTGGTATTGGGTTAACCTTCCACACTGCTGGAATAACATTGACGGTCAGGATGGTGGCAACGACTACTACAGAGGCACTTGCTACTATGCTAAGTCTTTTGAAAAAGCTGAATTACCTGAAACTGATCGTTATTATCTTGAAATCAACGGTGCCAACTCATCGGCTGATGTATATTTAAACGGCGAGAATCTTGCTCATCATGATGGCGGTTACTCAACCTGGAGAGTAGATATTACTGACCACATCAAGAATGAGAATCTTCTTGTTATTGCTGTTGATAATTCTGCTAATGACAAAGTTTATCCGCAGACTGCTGACTTTACTTTCTATGGTGGTCTTTATAGAAATGTAAATATTATCTGCTGTAACGAATCACATTTTGATTTAGAGTACTATGGTGGTCCTGGTATTGCTGTTACACCTGAAATTGTTGGTTCTGATGCTAAAGTTAAAATCCAGACTTATCTTACAAACGCAAAAGAAGGTCAGTCAATCAACTACACTATCAGTGATGCCCAGGGTAACGTAATCGCTACTGCCCTTTCTGCTGACGTAGAAGTTGAACTTGAAATCAAAAATGTTCATCTCTGGCATGGCCGTAAAGACCCTTATCTCTACACAGCTACAGCAGAGCTTGTTGATGACGAGAAAGTAATTGATAACGTTACAACTAAATTCGGTTGTCGTACATTCAAAATAGATCCTGAAAACGGCTTTATCTTAAACGGCGAGGAATATCCACTCCGTGGTGTTTCACGTCATCAGGACAGATGGGGTCTTGGTAACGCACTCCTCCCTGAGCATCATAAGGAAGATATGGATTTCATCTATGAAGTAGGTGCTACAACTATCCGTCTTGCTCACTATCAGCATGACCAGTATTTCTACGATCTTTGTGACGAATACGGTATGGTTGTATGGGCAGAAATCCCATACATATCAAAACATATGGCTAACGGCAGAGAAAATACAATCAGCCAGATGAAAGAGCTCATCACACAGAACTACAACCATCCGTCAATCGTAGTTTGGGGACTTTCAAACGAAATCACAATGGGCGGTGAGGACGACCCTGATTTACTTGAAAATCACCATATTCTGAATGACCTTTGTCATGATATGGATAAGACTCGCCCAACAACAATGGCTTGTATCACAATGTGCAGTATGGATGCTGAATATGTACAGATTCCTGACGTTGTATCATACAACCACTATTTTGGTTGGTATGGTGGCGATACATCAATGAACGGTCATTGGTTTGACAAATTCCATGCTAAGTATCCTAATATACATATATTCTGTTCAGAATACGGTTGTGAGGCTCTTAACTGGCACACATCTAATCCAATGCAGGGTGACTATACCGAAGAGTATCAGGCATTCTATCACGAAGAACTCATTAAACAGCTCTTTACTAGAAAATACATGTGGGCAACACACGTATGGAATATGTTTGACTTTGGTGCAGATGCACGAGCTGAAGGTGGCGAAAACGGACAGAACCACAAGGGTCTTATGACATTTGATCGTAAATATAAGAAAGATTCATTCTATGCGTACAAAGCATGGCTCAGCGATGATCCATTTGTTCACATCTGTGGAAAGCGTTATGTTGACAGAGTAGAAGATACAACTAAGGTTACTGTTTATTCAAATCTTCCAGAGGTTGAATTATTTGCAAATGGTGTTAGTCTCGGCAAGCAAACAAGTGATGTTCATTTCTTCTACTTTGATGTTCCAAACACAGGCGTAACACAGCTCAAAGCTGTAGCAGGTGACTTCACAGATGAAAGCATCATCAAAAAGGTTGACACCTTTAACGAGGATTATAGACTCAAAGAAAAGGGTGCTATCCTCAACTGGTTTGATATTGAAACTCCAGAGGGTTACTTCTCACTCAACGACAAGCTTTCTGATATCATGGCTTCAGAGGGTGGAAAAATGCTGTTCGCCGGCCTTATGGCAAAAATTATGAGCCAGATGGGCAACAATGGTGCAGCGGCTGGTTTTGACCTCACACCTGATATGATGCAGATGATGGGCGGTTTCACAGTGCTCAGACTCACTAGCCTTATGGGAGCAGCTAACGTGAACTTCACAAAAGAACAGCTTCTCGATTTAAACGCAAAACTAAATCAGATTAAAAAACCATAAAATTTATAAATTTTAAGCCGTTACAGAAAACTGTAACGGCTTTTATTATTCATTGGCACAGTCTGCAAAACTGGTCAACAGCATCTTTAAACCATGTTCGATTGAATCTATAACAACACTCAGGTTTTCAACAGCTGCCTTTGGACTACCCGGCAGATTAATAATCAAGCTGTTATTTTTAATCCCACTTACGCCTCGTGATAACATACCTCTAGGGGTTATTTGCATAGAGCGATATCGCATATATTCGCTGATTCCAGGAGCTTCACGTTCGATAACCTCTTTTGTGCACTCGGGAGTAATGTCTTTTTTAGAAAAGCCTGTTCCCCCTGTTGTGATTATTAGTGGAACATTGTTATCTATACAACGATTGAGTGAGTCTTTAATCTTTGTTCTTTCATCAGGGACTATAAGTAACTGTTCTACTATATATCCATGCTGTTCGAGCAAAGTTTTAATCGACGGACCTGATAGGTCTTCCCTCTCTCCTAAAAAACATCTGTCACTGACAGTGATTACTGCTGCATTATACATATCTATCACTTTCCAAACGGGCATTTAGGATATGTACAAACATCGCAGTTAAGGCACAATCCTCCCTCGCCCATTTTAATAAAATCATCTTTTGTTATTTTTATCTTTGCCGCTAATTTCGGTAGCGCTAAATCAAAGACGGTCGCCTTTGAATACATAACACAACCAGGTAAACCGACAATTGGTTTATCTCCAAAATAACCTAATAAAAACATCGCACCCGGCAGTACAGGGGCACCATAAGTAATAATATTTGCTCCGCTATCTTTAATCGCACCAGGTGTGTTATCATCAGGATCAACACTCATTCCACCGGTACACAGAATAATATCTACGTCTTTTAAACGCATTGTATTTATAGCATTCTTTATGTTTTCTTTGCTATCGTCAACGATTATATGTTCAGTAACTGTAATTGAATACGCTTTCAACTTATCAATCAGAACAGGTGTAAATTTGTCTTTGATTCTACCACTGTAGACTTCAGAACCTGTTGTGATAATGCCAGCTGTTTTTAATTTAAACGGTTCAAGTTTTAATATA
>JAFUKO010000043.1 GCA_017473555.1 Ruminococcus sp.
AAAGACCACTACTGTGACAGGATTATAGATCGTGTAAATGAAGTAAACGAGCTGGTGCACAAGATGCTCGATTTTTCAAATCTGTCATCGGTGAATCACACGCTGGATCTTGAAAACGTTGATATGAACGCTCTTATACATGATGCGCTTAAGGATTACGAAAACTTACCTCATGGAAAGAATTTCAGACTCAACATAGATACCGATTGCACAGCAAACGCCGACAAAGTTCTTATGCTCCGTGCTGTATCTTATCTTCTTGATAATGCAATCAAATACTCTGACAAGGATTCTGACATCGATATAAAGCTTAACAAGCACTCACTATCTATTTCAAACAAGTGTTCAAGCATCACTAAAGAAGAGATACAACACCTCACCGAGCCTTACTATCGTGTTGAGAAAAACCGAGATAGCAAGGGTAATGGTCTGGGACTTTCAATAGTAAATTCAATTGTCCAGTCTCACAACTTCAAGCTAAACATAACACTTAACAACAGTATTATTACATTCACCATTAATCTTCATAAATAATTCTCCCAAAAGCATAAACATGCTCCCCTAAAAAACAGCCCGATGTGTAAAAACATCGGGCGGTTCGCTTTTAAGTAATAAAGGCTTTGGCACAATTAAGTACCAAAGCCTTTTGTTTATTCAATATTTACCTTTATAGCAGAAGATTTTCTCATCTTACGTTTTTCTCTGCGTTTATCACGCTGTCTGATATATGCAGCTTTAAGTTTGATAAGTTCATCGTGTAACACGCCAATAGTCTTCTTGTCCTTAGGAAAAATCAAGCGCATCAAAAACAACGCAATAATAACCGTGAATATTTTTTCAGGCGTAAACGGAACCCATAACAAGCTCATATAAGCTGTGCCTGCTACCAGCATCCACGTGATATCACAAGCTGTGCCTACAACCGTGAAGATATAGCTCCAGCCGTTTGTAATCATCCATGCAATAAACAAGCATAATAGCAATCGTGGATTAAGTATCACCATAATCCATTTTTTGACTGTTCTGCATATTCTGATTTTCAGCGGTACTTTGTTGTTTTCAGCGTCCATAATTTCTTCCTTTCTGTAAGGTCAGTATACTTAAAATACACGCTGAAATCAAGACAAAAATCCGTTAATTTACAAAGAGTTGATAATGTTCACAATTTGGAAAGAATTAACTTTTACCACGCTGTATTACCGTTTATCATACGCTCTCTCAAAGGCTTTACAGCCATTAAAGCCACGACACCGATAACTGACATCACAAGCTCAGGCAACATATAAGAAGCATTGTAAACAAGCGAGTAAAGCGCAGCTAAAAGCTGGCCATCAAATGAGCTGAGCATATAGTTACCGAAAGAGTTGTTCATCTCTTCAAAATAGCTTGATGCATAACTGCCCCATAAAATCCAGCCCGATAAAAAGTGGCAGATAAGTCGTAAAAGAATCGCTACGGTAGAGCCTAGTGCAAATGCGACAGTATGATTTTTAAGTCTACCCTTAAACATTCCTGACATACCGACAACTACATACGCAACTATATAGTCAAGCAAAGCCATAATAACTATCGAGAAACCGCTGAGTCCAGCAAAAGCCTGACTCATGGTAGCACCGAGAATCATCTGGAGCAAACCATAGACACCGCTGCTCAAAAGTCCCCATTTTACGCCGTACATATAGCCCAGCACTAAAATCGGCACCATCGAAAACAAGGTCACCGAACCACCAAACGGCAGTGCGAACACTTTGATAACAGACAGCACCGTGGCTAAACCTATGAGTACACCTGACGTTACCAGTCGTAAAGTTTTTTTGCTTACATTTGTCATAAAAAACACTCCTTTAAAATACAAAAAACACCACACTTGCGTATGGTGTTAAGCACTTTAACTACTACTCCCTACGCCGGCATTATCCGTATCAGGTTCGCGACTATGTCGCAGGGTCAGGAAAACATCCATTCCAATCTCAGCCGACTTTTGCATCGGCACCCCCTGTGGTGTTTTTCAGTTTTGCAAGGTTTAGGTTACAACATAATTTCAGTTTTGTCAAGGGCTTCAGAAAAAATCGGTAGTATGTATTGTTGAAAACAGTTCTTTTGTGTATTATAATCAAACTATCAAACTAAAAAGGAGAACGTGCAACCATCCACGGCAACAACGAAAGAATCAGAGTTGACTGTGCTCAAAAAGCCGTAGAGTTTTATATCAGACTGATTAAACAGTGTTAAGTTAATACAGATACAGTAAAAGCCTGACAATGTAATGTTGTCAGGATTTTGTTATATTTTTTGTTAAACTCTTCATATTACAGCTACTTAATCTATTACCTCAAACCTCTCTCAGCTTGCTATGTGTCGGTAATAGAAAACAGCCGTATACCAAATGGTATATGATATTATGACGCTGAGAGGGACGATGCATTTTCTTCGAAAATTCATCCACGCTCGGCGACCACTCCGAGCACTCGTGGTACCCGCCTTCACGCTTCGCTCCTAAAAACAGTCCACTGGACTGTCTTCTTAACGTCGCTCACCCTCGACAGGGTTCGAGTCCCGTTGTGATATAAAAATAACCCATACACCAAAAGGTGTACTATATTATGACGCTGAGAGTACGCACTGCTATCATACAATGCTACCTCGTCTATTGCCATTGTATCAACATACACGTTTCATAATCGCTCTCCCTAAAAACGCTCCACCGGAGCCTTTTTACCTTCGAAAAATTCGCTCCAAATTTTTCTCGGCACGGTCGCCTTCGAGTCCTCTCTCAGTGCGCTAAGCATATGTAATAGAAAACAGCCGTATACCAAATGGTATACGGCTGTTTTCTATGGCGCGCTGAGAGGGACTCGAACCCCCGACCTACTGGTTCGTAGCCAGTCACTCTATCCGGCTGAGCTATCAGCGCAAGGTGCGGTCTTTTGACCGCAAGTGATATACTAACACACTTTTTTAGAAATTGCAAGTGTTTTAGAAAATTTTAGTTAAACAGTGCATAAAATGCCTTGTAAGCCATATAAATATCGGCTTTTGATATAATTTCGAACGGTGCATGCATACAAAGTACCGCTACACCGAGGTCTACTACATCAACATTCATATTAGCCACATACTTAGCGATTGTACCGCCACCGCCGATATCAACCTTACCAAGTTCGCCAATCTGCCACTTGATAGAATCGTTCTCAAGCATAGCTCTGATTTCAGCCATGTACTCAGCAGATGCATCAGATGTATCGTACTTACCGCCGTGACCTGTGTACTTGGAAATTACAACACCTTCGTTTAAGAAGCTTGCGTTCTTTGGCTCATATGCACTGGAGAATGTCGGGTCAAATGCTGCATTAACATCAGCAGAAAGGCACTTACTCTTTGAAAGCACATGATAACCTTCCTCACCGTCAGCTTTTGCTAAATCGTAGATAAAATATCTTAAGAAATCTGACTGCATACCTGTGTTACCGTCAGAGCCTGTTTCTTCTTTGTCTGTTAAATATGTGATAACAGTTGACTCAGGAACTTCTGTGTTGAGTGCTGCCATAAGTGCAGGATATGCACAACAACGGTCGTCGTGACCATAACCGCCGATTAAAGAACGGTCAAAGCCGATATCACGTGTTTTATAGCAAGGAACGAATGACAGCTCACTTGATAAGAAGTCATCCTCAGTGATGCCGTATTTCTCATTTAAGATGCTCATAACGTTGAGTGCAACCAAGCCCTTATCGTCATCATCAGAGTATGGACGTGAGCCAACAAGAATGTTCAGGTCCTCGCCTGTGAATGCTTTGTTCATGGTCTTTGTAGCCTGTTCTCTGTCAAGGTGTGGGAGCAGGTCAGTAATACAGAAACATGGCTCACTCTCGTCATCACCTAAACGGATATCAACCTTAGTACCGTCAAGCTTTACAACTGTACCGTGGAGTGACAGCGGAATTGTAGTCCACTGGTACTTTTTGATACCGCCGTAGTAGTGAGTTTTAAAGAGTGCAAGATTGTTATCCTCATAAAGTGGATTTGGCTTTAAATCGATGCGTGGTGAATCAACGTGAGCAATAGCGAGCTTAACACCATTTTTTGTGCCGTTCTTACCGATGACAGCAAAACCGACAGCCTTGTCACGGTTAACGATATAAACCTTATCGCCTGCTTTGTAATTTTTTGTGTTGTCGTATTCAGTAAAGCCATACTGTTTAGCAAGCTCTACAGAATACACTACAGCCTCACGTTCAGTACGTGAGAAATCAAGAAACTTTTTGTACTCGACGCAAAACTCGTCTGCTTTTACTAAATCTTCTTTTTTGTAATCAGCCGCACCTTTTCTAGGCTTCATCATAAGTTCTTCTTTTAAAATCTGTGCTTTTGTTTTATCTGACATATCTATTCCTCCTATGGTTAATTATTGTCATAATAAAGCGATTCATACATCGCCTTGGTGTTTTCTACACGTTCAACATACTGTGATGTTTCGTTGTACGGAATCTCGCTGAGTGTTATGCCGTTGCTTGAATATCGGTTATCTGACAGCCAGTTATCTACATTTGTCATACCTGCGTTATATGCCGCTACAGCGAGCATTTCGTTACCGCTATAATGGTCAAGCAGATAGCTTAGAAAATACGTACCATATTCAATGTTTATCTCAGGGCTTAATAAATCTGATGTGGTGTAAATAATTTCACCGTTCTTCATATTCTGTAGCCACTCAAAGGTTTCAGGCATAATCTGCATCAGACCCATTGCGCCTGCACTGCTTTCGACTTCTGCCCTAAACCCGCTTTCAGTACGAATAACAGCGTATACAAGCGTTTCTTTGACAGCATACATTTCGCTATATTTTTGCACTTCACTGCTGTACTCAAGAGGGTAATATTCCATCAGAACCCTTCTTTTTACAGAATCAAGCGTATTAGTAGAAAACAAAAGCAGTCCTGCTATAACAAGACATACAAGAATCAGCGTAAATATGCCACCGCAGCAACCATGTCCTTTTTTCCCTGTTTTCTCATATCTCGCCATTTTCCACCTCACGCAGTGCCGTGACTATACTCTGGGTTCTTCGTCTGAGCTCCTTAAGAGTGCTGTTATTGTAAATCACATAATTTGATTTTTCTGTATAATAACTCTCATCATGCTGAGCAGAAATCCTCTTTCTGACATCTGCTTCAGTCACAGAATCTCTTTCAATAACTCTCTGTATCCTGACTTCTTTTGGAGCAATCACCGAAACAATGCAATCGCACAGCTTGTTTGTATTGCTTTCAAACGGTAGCGGAGCATCGTAGATTATTCTTTCTACTCCGTTTTCTTCATACTGAGCTATCTTCTTTTTCACCAAATCTACTATAGCGGGATGTGTTATCGAGTTTAACCTATCGGTGCCCTCTTTTGTCGAAAAAGCTCTGTCTGCTAATAGTCTGCGATTAAGAGTGCCGTCCTGATTTATTACATCACAGCCAAATTCCAGAGCCAGCTTTTCTAAAACAGGCGAGCCTTTTTCGACTACTTCTCTTGCTACCTTATCAGCATCTATGAGCTTATAGTCATTATTTAAAAAAATCTGTGCAACTACACTTTTGCCTGAGCCTATCGGACCTGTCAGTCCTACAACATATGCTTTACTCAAGTTCAATCACCTCAAACGATGCAGCTCTGATAAGTCTGTTATATAAAGCCATTGAAACACCTGTTTTCAAAGGACAATGGGCGTAAACTGTCGTAAAACAATTGAGTTCGTCAACCTGTCTTAAAGCATCAAACAACAGGTGTGCCTGAGTTTCTACGTCGTCACCCTTACCTATCGGTATTGTCTTTGCTTTAATGCTTTCTACATCTTCATCGTAACAAATAACACCCACGGTGTTATCATTTTCAAATGCACTGTTCACAAAATCTATGAACTTGTCATTCTCACCGTTTAGTAGTATAACCCTGGCTTTTGGAGCATAGTGCTTATACTTCATACCGGGTGATGCTACCTTTTTGTCGCTCTCAAGCTTAAAAAGAACAGCGTGGTCAACATCAATGTGTCCGATGACTTTTTCAATATCTTCAACAGTAACCAATCCCGGACGAAGTAATCGTGGAGTTTTTGTAGCTAAAGTTATAACTGTACTCTCAAGTCCTACGTCACACATACCACCGTCTACAACAGCCTCAATGTCGCCCCAAAGGTCATTCAATACGTGCTGTGCTGTTGTCGGGCTTGGGGAACCCGAACGGTTAGCTGACGGAGCAGCTAAAACCGTGCCACTTTCTTTAATGAGTTCTCTGGCAACCTCGTGGCTTGGAAGTCTTATCGCAACTGTCGAAAGACCTGCACTGACTTCATCAGGAATAATATCAGATTTGTTCATAATAATGGTGAGTGGAC
>JAFUKO010000044.1 GCA_017473555.1 Ruminococcus sp.
GTGCTGATGCACGGCGGGGCGTCGAGTCGCCGATCCCTACGGATTTAGCAGAAACGTTGTATATAAATTGTAGGGGAGGGTCTCTGTGCCCTCCCTAAACGGTACGTCAAAAATTGCGTACCCTACAAAGGTAAACATACGTTGATGTTGAAATTGTAGGGGACGGCGACCTCGACGTCCCGCAAATGAAACGCCGTTTTACAATCCCTCCGCCTCGCAGAGCTCGGCACCTCCCTTTACACAAGGGAGGCATATAAGAGGCAGAAACGTTGTATATAAATCGTAGGGGTGGCGTTCACGACAAACCGCAAATGGTACGTTGTTTATACAATCCCTCCGTCACCTGTCGGTGACACCTTCCTTAGCAGGAACGGCAACCCTTTTGTCGGTTCCCGACATTTCCCCTGGCAGGGGAATTTCCTTTACACAAGGGAGGCATATAAGAGGCAGAAACGTTGTATATAAATCGTAGGGGTGGCGTAAGCACCAACCCGTGTGTGATGCAACAATAATCCATATAAATATACTAATTTTAAAAGACGAGTTATACCATGAAAAACAGAGAACGCAAATATTTTTCGGTGCCTGATATTTTTATCATACTGATTGCGGTTGTCGCATCGGTGATAGCACTGTTATCTCAACTTAATAGCAATACCGATTCTTTAAACTGCGTAATCAGGGTGAAGGGTGAAGTTGTTGAGAGCTTTGAGCTTTCAAATGTGACAGAACCTGTGACTTGTGAGATTGAGGGCGAACTGCCACTCACTGTCTATGTAACCGAGAAATCTGTCAAAGTGCAGTCATCTTCCTGTCCTGACAAGCTGTGTGAACATTCGGGCGAGATTACACGCTCAGGTCAGTCGATTGTGTGCCTGCCTGCAAAGGTGTCGGTTACCTTAGAGAGTACAGATGAACAAAATGACTTTGATGCGGTGGTGGGGTGAGCGTATGAAGAAGATATCTACTGTAAAAATCACCCAGACTGCAATGATAAGTGCGGTGGCTTTGGTGCTGTCATATATCGAAATGTCGCTCCCTGATATGCCGTTTGTACTGCCAGGCATGAAGCTGGGACTGTCAAATATTGCGACTATGTTCGCTTTATCTGCTATGAGTCTGCCCAGTGCACTGGTGGTCTGCGTTGTAAAAGCTGTGTTTGCCTTACTTATGCGTGGGTTTACTGCGTTTCTGATGAGTTTGTGCGGTGGTGTGCTCAGCGTAATTGCAATGTATCTTGTGATGAAGCTTAAAAGTGTCGGCTATGTCGGAGTAGGTGTCAGCGGTGCATTTTGTCACAATCTCGGTCAGATTCTAGTAGCCTTTATGTTTACTGACTCAACAGTGTTTGCGTATTTTTCTGTACTGGGTCTGGCATCGGTTGTGACAGGAACGGTTACAGCGCTGGCGGTTTACCTGATTTTGCCGAAAGTGCTTTCTATCGGGCTTTATAAGAGCTGAGCTGTGGTTTAATTTTCGTGTGCGGAATTTATCATTACACTTAAATTCTAAAGAACAATTAAAGATTAAAAGTTTGTTACAAATATAATAGTTTTGTCACTTGAATACCCCTATATATTGTGTTATTATTTTCTTGGCTCACTAAATAATGTGTTTTAAAAGAATTATAAATTGGAATTAAGAGGGATTTGAAATGAAAATTAACGTGACAGGCGGTACATTGCCACAGCAGGAAATTGACTATTATGTAGCTTCTTTAAAGGAGCGTAACCCTGACAAGTACATCAAAACAGTAGACCTCACAGTAGACGGCGAGTACGTTGATGTTAAGTACACATACGACAGCGTACCATTTGAGCGTATCAGAAGAATCACAGGCTACCTTGTTGGTACAGTAGACCGTTTCAACGACGGCAAGCGTGCTGAGGTAGAGGACAGAGTGGCTCACTCATTAGCATGTGATTGTGCACTGGAAGAGATTGCCTGATTTTGGTGCGATAATTATCAAGAAAGCTGTTGACAACTGTCGAAACTATGTTGTATAATAGCTGACGGTAAATTGAATATTACTTATCAAGAGCGACTGAGGGACAGGCCCTGTGAAGTCCGGCAACCTGCAAAGCGTAAGGTGCCAAATCCTGCGGTTTAACCGAGAGATGAGATCTTTTGACCGCACGGATATCCGAGCGGTTTTTTATTTTTAGAGCCGAGTGTCCGAGCCTTTCAAATCTTAATGCGACCGAGCTCTCGCGTTAAAAAATCAAAGAGTTTGTATTCTTTGATTTTAGCAAGAGAGCAAGGAGCAGAAGAGATTTGGAAGAGATGCGAGGACAAACGAGGCTTGATATTTTAGAGCCGAGGCTCGTAGCCCTCAATGTAGGGGCGACCAGTGGTCGCCCGCCAAACGGTACGTTGTTTTACAATCCCTCCGCCACCTGTAGGTGACACCTTCCTTAGCAGGAACGGCAACCCTTTTGTCGGTTCCCGACATTTCCCCTATTAGGGGAATTTCCTGTACACAAGGGAGGCATGCACAACGTCATAAATGCCGTTCCCTACGGATTTAGCAGAAACGAAGATAATAAATCGTAGGGGACGGGTTCCCCGTCCCGAAAAAATGGTGCTGATGCACGGCGGGTCGTCGAGTCGCCGACCCCTACGGATGTGGCAGAAACGTTGTATATAAATCGTAGGGTTTGGCGTGAACATAAAACCGCAAATGAAACGTCGTTTTACAGTCCCCACTCAATCAACAAAAAACAAATTCAGCTGATAATTTTAATTCTAATACAGAACTATATCACGAAAGGAAATGGTAATATGTCAAAGCGTTTATTTACATCAGAATCAGTTACACACGGCCATCCTGACAAGCTGTGTGACAGAGTGTCCGACGCTATTCTGGACGCTATTTTAGAGCAGGATAAGAATGCACACGTTGCGTGTGAAACTACAGCAACAACAGGTATCGTTCATGTTATGGGCGAGATTACAACTACAGCAGACGTTGACTTTGAGTCTATCATCAGAAAGGTTGTCTGTGACACAGGCTACGATAACGACGAGTGTGGCTTTAACGGTAATACCTGCGTTGTTGACGTTGCTTTAGATAAACAGTCACCTGATATCGCTATGGGTGTTGATAACTCATACGAACTCAAAGACGGCGAAAACGATGCGGATAACCAGAACGGCGCAGGCGATCAGGGTATGATGTTTGGTTACGCTTGTGATGAAACAGAGGAGCTTATGCCACTTCCTGTATCACTTGCTCACAAGCTTTCTCATAAGCTCAAAGAGGTGAGAGAGTCAGGCACACTTAAATACCTTCGTCCTGACGGCAAATCTCAGGTTACTGTTGAGTATGACGGCGACAAGGTTGTACGTGTTGATACAGTTGTTGTGTCGACTCAGCACGACGAGGACGTCACACTCGAGCAAATCAGAGCTGATATCTTAGAGTATGTAATCAAACCAATCGTGCCAGCTGAGCTTTTAGATGAGAACACTAAGTTCTACATCAACCCGACAGGCAGATTTGTTATCGGCGGTCCTGTTGGTGACTCAGGTCTTACAGGCAGAAAGATTATCGTTGATACATACGGCGGATATTCACGTCACGGTGGTGGTGCTTTCTCCGGTAAAGACCCAACAAAGGTTGACCGCTCAGCCGCTTACTTTGCACGTTATATCGCTAAGAACATCGTTGCCGCAAAGCTTGCTAAAAAGTGCGAGGTTCAGCTTGCTTACGCTATCGGCGTAGCAGCTCCTGTATCAGTTATGGTTGAGACTTTCGGCACATCAAGCTACACAGACGAACAGCTCGAAAACGCTGTCAAAAAGGTGTTTGACTGCCGTCCAACAGCTATCATTCGTGAGCTTAAACTCACAGATACAAAGTACTACGAGCTCGCAGCTTACGGTCATATGGGTCGTGAGGAGTTAGGCGTAAGATGGGAAGACACCGACAAGGTTGACGCATTACTTTGCGCAGTAAAATAATATATCGCTGATTTAAACGGAGAGCATAGCCTCTCCGTTTTTTTGTGCATAAAATTATACTTTCGTATTTGTACGGTAAAAGCCGTATATCGTGCGTTTTATCGCATATAGCTTGAAGATATAACGCTCTAGAGTCACGAATATAGCTAGTCTGACATCGCCGTTTTATGTAAGACCCATAATTGCCATAGCTTGTTCTCGGTTTTTGCGTGACATATCAAGACGGGTTTTTCTGACGTCTACCTTTGCTGTGATACAGCATCGCTCAATCACTCGGTCGTAGATACGCTTTTGCTCAATCGTCTTCGGCTTTTTCATCATTGACGGTGCAAGGTTTGTTGTGACAATCAGCGGAATGTTGCTCCTGTAAATATCGTCGATGATGTTGTATGCGGTCGGAGTATAGTTTTCTGCACCGATATCATCAAGCACGATTAAATCAAAATTCTTGACGTTTACGGGTGAGTCCTGTTTTCCTGATGTCCTGTTTTTAACGAGGTCTGACAGTCTGCTGACAAGCACTCTGACGCCTTTGTGAATCAGAGCGTTTGCGATACAACACGAGTAAAAGCTCTTTCCACCGCCTGTGTCACCGTAGAAGATGATGCCGTAGCCCTCCTTTTTGAGCTTGTCAAAATTCTTCACATACTGCTTGCACAGTCTGGTGATTTCTTCGTTTCGGTTGTCGTCAATTTCAAAGGTGTTTTTGCGGTACGCCTCGTCCGTCAACCCTTGTGCATACAGCTTTTGAAGCATTTGTTCGTGCTGTTGTTTAGCCTTTTGTTGCTTTAGTCTGAGCTGTTCTTCTTTGTCGCAATCACAGGTTATGAACACACGTTTGTATTTCTTTGAGCCTTTCGGATACTCTATGTCCATTTCTTTGCGTTTGTGACATTTGTGGCACACAAGATAGCCGTCTTTGTCTTTGTAATCTGACGGATGCTCGTGTCTTATGCTCGCAGTTTTTTCGATTATCTCGTTTATCATAGTTAAAACTCCTCGTCATAGTCAAACACCTGAGTGTAGTCGGGTGGCTCAGCACAGGTGCTGTTTAAATAGCCTTCAAATTTGGTTGAGAACAGCGTCTGTGGTCGCAGGTACTGTGCCATTTTCTTGTCCTTGCCCCAGGCTTGTACTCTGTTGTCGATGACCTTTTTAATATCATCCACAGTGTAACCCTCGTTAAGCCGTGCTTTGATAAGCTGTATGGTAGCCTTTGTGCTATGCTTATACGCAGAGCCTATTTTGCTGTTCAGATAATCAATTACTTCATGAGTGATTTCATAGACAGTCGGGTCACACCCGACAGCTTGCTCGATTATTTCTTCGTTATCTTCTTCGTTATTGTCGTCGTTATTGTCTTTGTTATCTTCTTTGTCTTCTTCTGTGTCGTTGTCTTCTTCTTGGTCACCATCGTTGACGGTCGTCGACGGTCGTTGACGGTCGTTATTTATATTTCTGTTCTTTTTATTTTTCTCACAATTATCTGTGTATTTAGAAAAATAACTATCTATCTTCTGTA
>JAFUKO010000045.1 GCA_017473555.1 Ruminococcus sp.
ACACATCTTCAATCTATCTTAACGAAATCACAGAGCGTGAAAAACTCAATGAGTATGCAATGAGAATGAAGACTAGCCGTATTCTTTTAAACACACCATCATAACACGGCGGTATCGGTGACCTCTACAACTTTAAACTCGCTCCATCTTTAACCCTCGGTTGCGGTTCATGGGGCGGTAACTCAGTAAGTGAAAATGTAGGTGTTAAACACCTCTTAAATATCAAGACAGTAGCAGAAAGAAGGGAAAATATGCTGTGGTTTAGAGCTCCTGAGAAGATTTACATCAAGAAAGGATGCTTACCTGTAGCACTCGATGAGCTCAAAAACGTTATGGGCAAAAAGCGTGCTTTCATCGTAACAGATACTTTCCTCTACGAAAACGGCTACACAAAGGCTATCACAGATAAGTTAGATGAAATGGGCATTGCTCACGAAACATTCTTCGATGTTCAGCCTGACCCAACTTTAAAGAACGCTAAAGACGGTGCAAAGCAGATGTCAGCTTTCAAACCTGACACAATCATCGCACTCGGTGGCGGTTCAGCTATGGACGCCGCTAAGATTATGTGGGTACTCTACGAGCACCCAGACGCTGACTTTATGGATATGGCTATGAGATTTATCGATATCCGTAAGCGTGTATATACATTCCCTAAAATGGGCGAAAAAGCTTACTTCATCGCTGTTCCTACATCAGCTGGTACAGGTTCTGAAGTTACACCATTCGCTGTTATCACAGACGAGTCAACAGGTGTTAAGTATCCTTTAGCTGACTACGAGTTACTTCCAAATATGGCAATCATCGACACAGATTTCCATATGAGTGCTCCAAAGGGCTTAACCGCTGCATCAGGTATCGACGCTGTAACACACGCAGTTGAGGCTTATGCCGCAATGCTCGCTACTGACTACACAGACGGTTTAGCAATTCAGGCATTAAAGAATATCTTCAAATATCTCCCACGTGCTTACGAAAACGGCCAGACAGACGTTGAAGCTAGAGAAAAGATGGCTAACGCCGCTACAATCGCAGGTATGGCATTTGCTAACGCATTCTTAGGTGTTTGTCACTCAATGGCTCACAAGCTCGGTGCTTTCCACCACCTGCCACACGGTGTGGCTAACGCACTTATGATTGAGGAAGTTCTCCGTTTCAACGCTAGTGAAGCTCCAGCTAAGATGGGTACATTCTCACAGTATGACCACCCACACACACTCGCTCGTTACGCTGAAATCGCTGACGCTTTAGGTTTAGGCGGTAACACTGACGAAGAAAAGCTTGAAGCTCTCATCAAGGCTATCAACGACTTAAAAGCTCAGGTTGGTATCAAGGATACAATCAAAGACTACGGCATTGACGAAGAAGACTTCTTAAACAGACTCGACGATATGGTTGAGCAGGCATTTGATGACCAGTGCACAGGTGCAAACCCACGTTACCCATTAATGAGCGAAATCAAGCAGATGTACTTAAACGCATACTACGGCAAGCACTTTGCTGAAAAAGATATGCCAACAAAAGCATAAGGGAGGATATAGTAATGAAACTTGACAACGTTATTGCTACAAGAAAAGACAAGGTAATCTATCGTGACGGCGACAGATGTATCAAGGTTTTTGACGAAAACTACTCAAAGGCTGATATCCTCAACGAAGCTTTAAATCAGGCTAGAATTGAGGAAACAGGCCTCAACATCGCAAAGATTCAGGAAGTAACAATGGTTGACTCAAAGTGGGCAATCGTTACTGACTACATCGAGGGCAAGACTCTAGCTCAGCTCATGCAGGAGAATCCTGATAAAATCGACGAGTACCTCGAGTTACTTGTTGACTTACAGCTTTTAGTTCACGAAAAGACCTGCCCTATGCTCAACAAGTTAAAGGACAAGATGAACCGTAAAATCAGCGCTTCATCCTTAGACGCTACAACACGCTACGAGCTTCACACACGTCTTGAGGGTATGCCAAAGCACAAGAAGGTTTGTCACGGTGACTTCAACCCATCAAACATCATCATCACTGAAGACGGCACACCATACATCCTTGACTGGGCACACGCTACTCAGGGCAACGCATCAGCCGATGTAGCCAGAACATACCTCCTGTTCTGCTTAAAGGGTGAGGAAAAAATTGCTAACGACTACTTAAACCTTTTCTGCAAGAAGAGCAACACAGCTAAGCAGTACGTTCAGAAATGGATGCCAATAGTTGCGGCTTCACAGTCAGTAAAGGGCAACGAAAAAGAACGTGAGTTCTTACTCTCATGGTGCGACGTAGTTGACTACGAATAATTTCACAAAACTTTTGGGCTACCGTTTTGGTAGCCCTTTTCTTATCTCATAAGCCTCTGATTCCCCACAAAATAACTATTTCCATAATTTGTCTATCGGTTGTAAAATTCGTGTTGACTAATGCTGAAAAAAGGTATATTATCTTGATATATATATTTTATTACTCATTTTTAATAGCATATTGGAGGAAATATGAAAAAACTTATCGCACATATCCTTATAGCAGTGATGTTGCTGAGCTTTTTTCCTGTAATATCAGCGTCAGCGTACGACACAGATGTTGCAATAACGACCGCAACGCCTGACGCTGCTACTGTTTCTGCTGTGACAGAAATCCCGAGTAGCTTTAACATACTTGACGAAATCGCTTTGGAGCTTAACTATAACGACGTTTATAGCATCAGTGCTGACTTTAACGGTTACTCTATCGCCCATATTTTAAGCGATGATATAACCTCCTACAAAGTAGAAAAAGGACAGGTTACAAGCAGTAAGGACGATTCCGTTTTACAAAAAGAGTCAGATAGTAGCTTTTACTGTGACGGCGTGGGCACTGCACGTGTTCTGCTGGTAAAATCAGCTGACCTTGCTACCGCACAAAAGGTATTAAACGGTCAGAGCACTTCTTCTGTAGACTCACTCGTGCTCAACATCAACGTCACCCCTGCCCCTCTTACTATTGTTTTTATCAGCGGACAGAGCAACGGCGAAGGTTCGGTTGCCGCTAATTTGGGCTACCACCCTGAGGACTCGGTAGTGTGTAAAAGAGGCGAGGTTTTCTCAACCTACGCTCCATCAAATGACTCACGTGCACAGAAAATCTCAGGTATTCCTACATTCACAGTCTGCACTACAGAGCAAGCTCCTGACTACGTCGCAGGCTCACTTGATTTATCAAACACCAAATCAGTAAGCTCAAAAGAGCTCGTATATAAACTCAACTCACTCACAGCAGATGGTCAGGGCAAAACAGGTCCCGACTCAGGCTTTGCGTATAAATGGAACGAACTCACAGGTGATAAGGTATGGATAGTAAATGCCGCCTGGGGTGCCACATCCGTCAACAAATGGATTAAAGGCGCTGACGCTTACGAGCGAGCTTTAGCTGTCTATAAGCAAGCTGAAAAAACCTACAACGCAGAGCTTTCAGCAGGTCACTTCACAAGCGGTAAAAAACTTTGCATCTGGGTGCAGGGCGAAGCAGATAAAAAGAACACAGTATCTGCTTATCATAAAGATTTTGTAGAAGTAACTGAGAATCTCACAAATGAGCTGTCTTTAGACAGATTCGGTATCATCCTGACCCGTTCTTCAAAGGACGCCCAGTATAAGAGCTATAAGGATAACGCCCTCACCGCTCCACGAATTGTCCAGCCTGCTGTCGCTTATGACAAGAATTTCGAAAAAGTTTATCTTGTCAGCAGAGAACACGAAACATGGGTAACCGACAGCGGTGTCGAAGAGTATTTCAGGGCTATGTATCCACAGGGCATTCTGTCCTATCCACTCAGAGATAACGCCACAATCAGTGCGATTCCTACCACTATGTACGAAGTACACAACGACGTGCATTTTTCACAGGCAGGTCACAACGAAAACGGTATGGATGCCGCAACCAATATGTACCACTCCATAACAGGAGAAATACAGAAAACAACTGTGATGTGGCTCAAAGAAAACGGTGCTTTTGCACACAACAATACTCTTGATGCAAATTTAAACATTCCGTTTGTACTCTCTGCCCGCATCACTCCACCTCAGCAGGGCAAACTCTACACTATCGTTACTGACAACAACTACCTCAAGTACGACTACCGGAGTTCAACCTTCACCCCTGTAAAACAGGGCACAACAACAATCAAGCTTGTTGACGACAGCTCAAATGTTATCAGCTCGCTTAAGGTAACGATAAACACATTCTCACTTTCAACCCCATATATCATGTCTTTTGAAAACCAGTCAAACTCGGTTAAAATAACATGGGACAAGGTCGAGGGTGCAACTCACTACAGAATTTACTACCACAATGGCACAAACTACGTGGGACTCACCACAACAACTGATACAAGTTACACCCACACAGGTGTAGAAAGCGGTAAAACCTACATCTATACTGTCAGATGTGTTGACGCAAATAACAACTTCAAGAGTGCTTACGTCAAAGAAGGTTTTTCTAACACCTTCCTGAAAGCCCCTGTACTTACCGCCGTATCAAATGCTGAAAAAGGTGTAAAAATCACCTGGGAAGCAGTAAACGGAGCTAAAAACTACGGAGTGTACAGAAAAGGCGGAACAGACTCACAGTACAGACGTATCGGCACAACTACCACAAACTCGTTTGTTGACACCACCCCTGTCAGCAACACAACATACACATACACCGTGCGTTGCCTTTCAAAGGACGGCACTAAATTTGAAAGCTCCTTTGACTCAACAGGCAAATCAGTAAAACACATCGCAACCCCTGTGATAAAATCACACCAAACCTCGTCATACGGCATAACTCTTAACTGGGACAAGGTAGACGGTGCGACTCATTACAGAGTATTTATCAAATCAAGTGACGGTAACTGGAAAGGCTTAGGCAACACAACCTCAACCTCGTTTACAGACTACACAGCCACAAAGAAGGCTGTTTACACCTACACAGTAAGATGTATCAACACAAGCACCAACACCTACACAAGCTCGTATTCATCATCAGGCTACACAGTTGATACAAGACTTGCTACTCCTGTGATAGAGGAGTTTGAAAACACCCGCAATGGTGTAAAAATCACATGGAGCAAGGTTGACGGTGCGTATAAGTACAGATTGTTCTACTACAACGGCACTCAGTACAAAACTCTCACCACAACATCAGACACCTCATACCTGCACACAGACGTCGTAAGCGAAACTATCTACACCTACACAGTAAGATGTGTGAGTGCTGACGGCTCATTTGACAGTGGCTATGTAGAAAAAGGTTTTTCTAATCTTTATCTTGCACCTCCTGTTCTGAACAACCCAACAAGCACCAGAAATGGTGTCAGAGTTTCGTGGGAACCTATCGAATCAGCATCGTGCTATCGTGTTTACAGAAAAGGTCCTGCAGACACAACATGGGTGAAAATCGCTGATACAAAGGATTCTTTTTATATCGACCGTGATGTCAAAAACAACACCGAGTACACTTACACAGTAAGGTGTTTAAGCGAAGACAAGAGTAAATTCGAGAGCTCATTTGATGCAACAGGAAAGACAATTTGTTACAAATCTCCTGTTTCAAACAAGGTAGCAAACAAACCTCCACACATAGACAGCAAAACTGATGCTGCAAAACTGATGTATGCCAAAAGGTTGGCTGAGCTCGCAAAATTTATGAAAAGCCTTCTTACAAGATAACATCAATTAAAACTTCATTCACAACAAAACGGACTACCCAAAAGGTAGTCCGTTTTGTTGTATAATCACTTTTCTTCAGTTTCAAAGCAAGGAGAATATGTATTCTATGCTATGATAAAATCTTTACAACCGTTTAATCACTGCTTTTTAAACAGCAGGATAACGTGAATACAAACCGCCGCTAAAACTACTGCTCCGCTAAGAAAATACAGCACTATTTTCGTTTTATTCGTGTCGCTACTGTTTATACTATAGCTGTCTGTAACGGCACTATTTTTGTCTGAAGCAACTGCATCGACCTCATCATATGATGCGATTTTCATACTTTCATTTTTACCCTTGACATCAATATCACAAGAGCAAGACGTCGGTTTTCTTATCAGCTTGCGGTCAACAATCTCACTGCTTATAAGCTTTATATCAGGCTGTTTGTCGCACTTTGATTTAAATGTCAAATCAAAAAGCCTGTCATCCTCACACATACATTCATTGAGTACATACACAAGCTTAACAGAACTATCGCTCTTTTTATACTTAACATCAAAGCACTCGCTTTTTACACCTTTGAACTCAACGGCATCGCTGTCGAAACTGAGTGTAAGCGTCCCACCGCCTATATCACAAGCACATTTCGATACAACGCTCACATCAAACGATGTGCCGGCATATGCATCCTGTGAGGATAGTATAAGCTCTACGCTTTCAGCATTAACCGAAAAAGAACTAATCATCATTACAAAAATCATAGATATGGCCACTACGATTCTTCTCATACCACCATACCGCCGTTAACGCCAATGACCTGACCGGTAATATACTGTGCTCTGTCTGACACCAAAAATGCCACCGCATCGGCTACGTTCTTCGCTGTGCCGATTTCACACATAGGTATATCCTCTTTGATAAGCTCTAACTCATCATCAGAAAAACTGCTCATCATATCCGTCATAATAACACCCGGAGCTACACAGTTGACCCTTATATTACTCGGCGCTACCTCTTTTGATAGAGCTTTTGTCAGCCCGATTACACCAGCCTTAGAAGCAGAGTACGCTACCTCGCACGAAGCACCTACCTGACCCCACATTGAGCTGATATTGACAATACTACCACTGTGGTTTCTTATCATAAAAGGCAAAACCGCGTGACAGCAGTTATAAACAGAGGTAAGGTTAGTAGAAATAATATTACTCCAGTCATCTTCAGTTGTGTCAGTAAAAAGCTTTTGTAGCGCTACACCTGCGTTATTAACAAGCACATCGATATGTGAAAACTCAGCTGATGCAAGCTTAACCATATTGTCAACCTGAGCTTTGTCAGCGACATCAGCTTTGACACACAGCACAGAAACTGCGTAATTATCTTCAATTATCTTCTTAAGCGAAAGTGCTCTCTGTTCGCTGTTGTTATAATTGAGCACAATATTATACCCGTTTTTTGCAAGAGCAATTGCACACGCTGTGCCTATACCTCTTGAAGCTCCTGTCACTATTGCTGTTTTCATAACACACCTCAAAATAAAATACTTTTAAAATAATACACTATCTGTCATTACAAAATCAACCGATATCACACACTTTTCAAAAAATAAAATAAAAAAGGGACAGCCAAAAGACTGTCCCTAAATATGTTCATCAAAACTCTTCTATAAGCTCTGCGATATAAAGCTGGATAAAAGTAGTATCCATGATTGTAAGATTGCCGTTTTTGTCAACGTCAGCTCTGCTTACAGCACTGTCGTCTAACTCTTCGATGCTTGCAATATGGAGCTGGATAGCGGTAGCGTCCATAATGTTGATATCACCGTCACCGTTAACATCGCCGAGAAGGCTCTGCTCACGTGGTACTTCGTAATACTCGCCCATAAAAAAGATTTCATAATAGCTGTCTGTTTCAAGAATTGAATAGTAAAGAAGACCGTCTTCGGTCACACAGTAACCTTCAAAATATCCGTCAGCCTCAAAACTTCCAACTGCGTCAACCGAATATTCACGAACAACACCAAATATATCGACAACTTTTGCATCAAATCTGTCGTGCTCTATATTTTCAAATTCAACATAATCCACATAGAACACATCTTCAAACTCAATGCCGAAATAATCATAATCATAGCCTAAACAGCTGAATGTATAGAACTCGCCATCTTCATCAGTATAATTATAGCTTGCATATACTTTATACTCACCATCTGTGAACACATAGTCAAACCTGCTGTAATAACAATCGTAAGATGTATTCTCCTTGGTGATATCAATAACCTTTGTTGTACCGTCTTTAAATGTAAGTGTTATCTGAGCACCGTCAAATACAGGATAGAAATAACCATCATAAACATAGTTGTCAGGAGCGTCTGTAATCTCGATACCTGCGATTGGTGTCTCTACCACTTCGATATCGTACTCAATTCTGTAGCCCTTGTAGTTGATAGCTGTCTTGTAATCACCTACAGCATCACAAACGATTACTTCAAGTTCGTAAGAGTAGCCATCAAGCATATCCATATATTCAAAGTCATCTTCTGTGTAAGTCTGTGTTGAACCATCTGCATACTCTACTGTGAATGAAATACCACTCAAGTTATTAGGATACAAATAGTATTTGCCGTTATAATCATCAATATAGCCGTATCTGCTGTCGCCCCAATAATACGTTGTCTGAGGAGTATGATTAAGGGTTACATTAACAAACGGACAAGGCAGAATTTCCACAGGAATTTCAGTTTCAATACCTAAGTAGTAAACATAGATATAATTTGTACCTATGCCCCATGCTTCCGTATCCTGTGTTGTGTAAACATCAAAATAGATATCGCCATAAAAATCTACGGTCTCACTTGAACCATCCTTGTAGTTCATAACAATCTGTGCATCTTCAGGGATGTAATAATAATACATATAATATCCCAGGTCGTCATCATAGTAACCATAGGAATCAACATAATAAGAAATAGTTTCATCACACTTGTACTCAATAGACTCGATAGGGTTTTCAATCGTGGTAAAAAAGTACCTTTCAAAAGCCTCACCACAGATAATATCAATATAGTAGTGACCTATACCATCGTCACCTTCATCGATAGTTACATACTCATAGCCTACAGGCTGTTCGTCATCGTATGACCAGCTGACTTTTGAACCGTCAGTCATAGTAAACTCAATTTCAAGACCTGATGGGTCAAGTGTCTCATACTCAAAGCCCTCGATAACAGTATTATCATAAGGCTCCTGTATAATCTCAACAGACTCTGCAACAGCCGCCTCTTCTACAGTAACAGTAAAAGGCTCATAGTCATCACCCATTGAGCTAACCTCAAGGATGTAGGTATAACCTGCGTAAAGCTTTTCGACAATAGCAAAATTATACCCATCAAAGTCATCATCATAATCTATTTCGTCGTAACTGTCGTTCATAAGTGTTGCGTAAGGGTCGCTTTCACCTTCTGAGTAAAATACATACCAGCCACTATTTTCAGGCGAGAATGTAAATACATAGTTAGTGCCATCACCTAAAAGATCAACAGGACTGTTGAGCACTAACTCACCTGCAGCCTCAGCAGCACTTGCTACAACCATAGGGAGCATAGTAACAAGCATAACTACAGCCATCACAATAGAAATCAGCTTTCTGAATTTTTTCATATCATTTCCTCCTTTTGTGCAATTGCACCAATATAACACCCTAAGTATAGCACCTGTTTACAAAAAACGCAACAAAAAAGAGGTCGCCTCACAAAATGACACGACCTCTTACATTAAAAAATATCAGAATTTCTCAATCATATTTGCAACATAAAGCTGAATAAATGACGCATCCAGAATTGTAACATTAGCATCCTTATTTGTATCAGCCGTACTGAGCTCTTTTGTTGATAACTTGTCAAGACTTGCGATATGAAGCTGAATTGCGGTTGCGTCCATAATAGTAATATTTGAGTCACCGTCAACATCACCCAATGTTTCAAAGCTACTGTCCACAACAATCTCTTTACCCAGCACATACAATTTATAGCCTGTTACTTTACCATTTTCAATGATTTTACCGATACCAAAGTTCAGAATTCCGTTCTCGGTTTTAGCAAACACCTGATAGCCGTTACCGCTTTTACTGAAATTCACAGTGTCAAGATTCAGCGTTTCTACTAAGCCGTCAGCATACTCAATATGCAACTTCATTTCATCAGCAGATGGCGTGAAATTTTCAACCTCGATATTCTCAATATCACGGCGTTTGTCAAACCATACTCCCTCGTACTCAATCCACTTATCAAGACAACTGAAACCATAGACTATCTCGTCATACTGATTCCAGCACTCGTATATTTTAATTTTATAGTCACCCACAGCGATTTCATATTCAATCCATTCATCTTCGCCATAGCTTGTATTTTCATCACTTAAAGCAACAGTTTCTACTGTACCGTCGTTAAATGTCAGCGTAAACTCAGCTCCGTCAAACACAGGATAATAACCTTCCTCGTAGTCGGTATCATGTGGATACCATGTCATCTCAAAGCTCTTAAGCGGACTTTCTACAAGCTTTACGTCGTAATTAATCTCTGCACCCATAAAGTAGAGTGTTGCATTAACAGTCTTAGCATTTCTCAAAGTGATTTCTTTCACTCTGTACGGATATCCTGCGATAGTCTGGTTTTTAATATCGATATCATTGTTATCAAATGTTTTTGTTGAGCCGTTTTGATATTCTACCGTAAACGAAAGGTCAGTGATATCAGTCGGTGAAAACTGGTATCTGTTTCTTTCATCATAGTAACCGTATTCATAGTCGCCAAAGACATACTCTCTGCTTGGTGCACTGTTTACTGTAACGCTCTTGAAAGGAGAACTCTTAACATAAACAGGTATTGTTGTTTCAACGCCCAGATACGAAGCGTAAATGTAGTTTTGTCCGACTTTCCACGGCTCATCATACTGATCGTCATAAATATGAAGCTGTTGACCGCTTATACTCTCATTCTGTTTACAGCTGATGCTTGTGCCGTCCTTGTAGTTAATCACAAACGAGGCATCACTCGGGAGGTTGTAAAAGTAAATAAACGTATCATCAAAAGCGTAGTAACCGTCTGTTTGATCGTATAAAACGATATCGTGTTTGCTGACATATTCGATGCTCTCAACAGGGTTCTCGATTATTTCATATTTGAGTTCAGTAGTACATCCGCCACACTTTATATTTATATGAAAATATCCGTCATCACCGACAAAAGACTCATTGTATGTGATTCTTAAGTCACCGATATAAGGAACAGTGCCGTAAGCCCAGCTCACCTGTTCACCCTCTGAAGTAACAAACAGCATCTCAAGTCCTACAAGACTTGCGGTATAATCATAATTCTCAATACAGGTCATATTATCAGGATACTTGGTAATTGTGGCGTCAACAATACCGACACTTTCTGTCACCTTAACCTTAAAGTTTGCGTTATCACCGTAGTACTCGTTAACACAAAGGTAGTAAACACTACCACCGCTTAGCTTTTCGACTATTGCAAAATTGCTGTCTTTACTCTCGTCACCGTAACTGAGCTTATTCCACTCGCTGTCATAAAGTGTAGCGGTGGTATCGCAAGAGCCTGTTGACATAAACATATAATATCCGTCATTCTCAGGTGTGAAGCTCAGTGTTACATTCTCACCCTTGTAGCTGACTGATTTTAAAGTATCAAGTGTCAGTGTTTCATATACATCCTGAGCAAAAACCGATGTTACAGGCATAGCTGTTATAATCATACTAATAGCTATAATCACAGCCAAAATTTTCTTTAATCTTTTCATAGGTGGTATCTCCTTTTTATTAAGTTCAACTATGTTATACCACCCGTATTTGTAGTTTATATGGACCACTCAAAATAAAAAAATCCACCTGCATAACACAGGTGGACCTTGTAGAAAAGTATATTACTTTATATTAAAGCTAGCTTTAAGACCAACGCTACGGTTGAACACGATGTTATCCTTTGTAGAGTCTTTATCAAGACAGAAATAGCCCTGACGCATAAACTGGAAGTTTGCAGGAACCTCATAATTTTCGAGGCACTTCTCTGCCTTACAACCTGTCTTTACAATAAGAGAATCAGGATTTAAGAAATCAAGGAAGTTTCTGTCGCCACTCTCAGGGTCACTTACTGTAAAGAGGTTATCATAGAGATTTACTGTAGCGTCAACGTAGTTGTTGGCATCAACCCAGTGGATAGTACCTCTTACTTTTCTGCCGTCAGGAGTGTTGCCACCTCGAGTTTCCGGGTCATACTCAGCGTAAACAGTAGTAACGTTGCCGTTTTCGTCTTTTTCACAGCCTGTACATTTTACGATGTAAGCAGATTTGAGTCTTACTTCGTTACCAGGATAGAGTCGCTGATATTTCTTAATCGGCTCCTCCATAAAGTCGTCACGCTCGATATAACACTCTCTGGAGAAAGTGATAGTACGCTTGCCGTCTGCTTCGTTATTAGGGTTATTCTCAACCTCAAACTCCTCAGTCTTGCCCTCTTCAAAGTTAGTGATAACAAGCTTGATAGGGTCAAGCACAACCATAACACGCTGAGCTGTTTCGTTTAAATCTTCTCTTAAGCAGTGCTCCAAAAATCCGTACTCAACTGTGGAGTTAACCTTTGAAACGCCGATACGCTCGCAGAAATTACGGATAGACTTCGGTGTGTAACCACGTCTTCTTAAACCACACAGTGTTGGCATTCTTGGGTCATCCCAACCGCTGACGTAGTTTTCTTCAACTAAAGCTCTAAGCTTACGTTTTGACATAACAGTGTTGTTGATGCCAAGACGAGCAAACTCAATCTGTCTAGGTTTTGCAGGGAGAGTAACGTTATCGATAACCCAGTCGTAAAGTGGTCTGTGGTCCTCAAACTCAAGTGAACAAAGTGAGTGAGTAATACCCTCCATAGCGTCCTCAATCGGATGAGCGAAATCGTACATCGGATAGATGCACCACTTGTCGCCTGTGCGGTGGTGACGGATGCGGTTGATTCTGTAGATTACAGGGTCACGCATATTAAAGTTACCTGATGCCAAATCAATCTTAGCACGCAGTGTCATCTTACCGTCTTCGAACTCGCCGTTTTTCATTCTCTCAAAGAGGTCCAAGCTCTCCTCAATCGGTCTATCCCTGAATGGGCTCTTAGCAGGAGTTGAAAGGTCGCCTCTGTACTCTCTCATCTGCTCAGCGTTGAGCTCACAAACGTAAGCAAGTCCTTTTTTAATAAGCTCCACAGCACTCTCGTACATTTTGTCAAAGTACTCTGATGCATAGTAGAATCTGTCATCCCATGTAAAGCCAAGCCATGCGATATCCTCTTTGATAGCGTCAACGTACTCGACGTCCTCTTTAGTAGGGTTAGTGTCGTCCATTCTCAGGTTACACATACCGTTGAATTTCTCAGCTGTGCCAAAGTCAATGCAGATAGCCTTAGCGTGGCCGATGTGAAGATAGCCGTTTGGCTCAGGAGGAAAACGTGTGTGAACCTTCTTACCGTAATAACTTCCGCCCTCTGCGATATCCTGTGCAACAAATGTATGGATAAAGTTAGAGGTGCTCTCCTCTTTTTCAGTGATATTCTTAATTTCTTCTGTCATATATAAACCTTCTTTTGTAAGTGTAATTGCAATTAGCTAAGTTTTTCAAGACCGATTTCCATACGTCTTAAAGACTCTTCTTTGCCTAAGATTTCTAAAATCTCGATAGCACCGCCAGGGGTAACCTGCTTACCGGCAACAGAGATACGAGCTGGCCACATAACTGTGCCGTTTTTAACCTCGAGCTCTGTAGCTAAGCCGATGAGCGCATCGTGAATTGAATCGTGGTCAAAGCTCTCAAGAGCTGATAATTTATCGTAAACTGCCTTGAGCATAACAGGAGCATTCTCAAGATTAGTCTTGCTCTTCTTATTTACAAACAGCTCTTTGTCATACTGTGGGAGCTCTTTGAAGAAGTCAATAGTAGCAGGAATATCAGTGAGCTTTACAGTTCTTTGCTGTAAGATTGATGCAAGCTTAATGCGGTCGATGTCACTCTCACCCAGAGCCTGTGTAAAGTATGGGTCAGCAACCTGAGCGAACTCTTCTACGCTCATTTTTCTGATATACTCAGCGTTAAACCAGTCGAGCTTGTCGTAGTCAAATACTGACGGAGATTTTGAGATACCACTTATATCAAACACCTTGCATAATTCATCTAGTGAGAAAATCTCCTGATTATCCTTAGGGCACCAGCCTAAAAGTGCAATATAGTTGATGATAGCTTCTGGCAGATAGCCCTCGGCAATTAAGTCCTCAAAACCTGTTGAGCCGTGACGTTTAGAAAGCTTTGAAACTGTGCCGTCATCGTTCTTACCATTGATAAGTGGTAAGTGGATATATGTCGGAATCTCCCAGCCAAATGCTTCGTAAAGGAGATTGTACTTTGGAGTAGAAGACAGATACTCGCTACCTCTTACTACGTGAGTGATACCCATAGTGTGGTCATCAATAACGTTAGCGAAATTATATGTCGGATAGCCGTCAGCCTTAATGAGAATCTGATCCTGAAGCTCAGCGTTATCAACTGTGATTTCACCAAAAACAGCGTCAACAAACTTTGTCTCGCCCTCTATAGGCATCTTCTGGCGGATAACATATGGTGTACCAGCCTCTAAAAGTCTGTCAATTTCAGCTTGCTCCAAATCACGGCAATGTCTGTCATAGCCACCGCCAACAGTTGAGTTCTGCACCTCTTCTAATCTCTCTTTAGTACAGAAACAGCGGTACGCCTTGCCCTCTTTTATAAGTTGCTCTGCATATGGCAGATACATATCCTTACGCTCAGACTGGACATATGGGCCGTACTCACCGCCAACATCAGGGCCTTCATCATGGATAAGACCTGCGGTTTTCATAGTGTTGTAAATAACATCGACAGCACCATCAACAAGACGCTCTCTGTCGGTGTCCTCGATTCTTAAAACAAATGTACCGTCAAGTGATTTAGCAACAAGGTACTCATACAAAGCAGTACGCAGGTTACCCACATGCATAAACCCTGTCGGAGACGGTGCAAATCTTGTTCTGACCTTACTCATAGTCACATTCTCCCATCATAAACAAATTCAGAGTTATTATACCACCATATGCTCACATTTTCAATATCTGCAAAAAATAAACCTGCAAGGTCACCCCTGCAGGTTTGAAGCATTTAACTATACAGCTCATCCATTTGCCAGTTCAGTGGATTATTATTGATATATTCAAGGATTTCGAGGTAATCTTTTTCGCATCTGATAACGTGGTCATAATGTGAACGCTGAAAAACACTTTCTTTTTGAGTTTGCGATTTATTGTACTCTTTGGTTATGTTGTATTTCAACCACCCTATTACGTTCCCTAACGTAGGGGACGGGTTTCCCGTCCCGCCCTTATCGTTGTCTATAAATAATATCATATGTATGTGATTAGGCATAACAACGTACTCATCCACACAAACCGTAGGATACTTCACTGTGACAAGTTCTATAAACTGCACTGCAATTTTTCCCAAGGTTTTGTTTTTCGGGATGGGAAACCCATCCCCTACAATTGTTGATAAAGTGCATCTTCTATCCTTGGTACATATTGTTACAAAATACGCACCATCTGTCGAATAATCAAACTCTTTGAGTCTGTTTGCCTTTCGTCTTGGAAACTCCATAACTACCTCTACAACAAAAGCCTCCAGAAAGGAGGCTTTTACTATTAAATATTACGCATCTCTGCCACAGCACTTCTTGTACTTTTTGCCACTACCGCAAGGACAAGGGTCGTTTCTGCCGACCTTGTTTTTCTTGACAACTGTGCGGTTTGTACTCATTGTGCCGTCGCCTGCAGGCTCCACAGGTTTTGCGACCTGCTCACGCTTGATAGCGAGCGTCACAGCGTTTGGCTTTTCAGCCTTTTCGCCGTTGCCTAAAATAACCTGATGAGCGGCGGCTGCCTTTTCTTCCATCTCTCTGCGCTGACGCTCAATCTCAGCCTGTCTACGCTGGATTTCAAGCACACGCTTCGGTGCTACTAAGATAAGCTTTGTGGTGTCCTGACGGATTGACTCAATCATCTCGTCAAACATATCAAAGCCCTCGAGTCTGTACTCAACAACCGGATCACGCTGACCGTAAGCACGCAGTCTGATACCCTGCTTGAGCTGTTCCATATTGTCGATGTGCTCCATCCAGTATGTGTCAACACTCTTTAAGAGATACACACGCTCCATCTCACGCATTGTGTTATCGTCAAAGAGCGACTCGTTCTCATCATAAAGTGCCATAGCTCTATCGGTGAGGATTTTGACAACATCTTCCTTGTCGGTTTTCTCAAGCTCTTCTGTAGTGAAGGAGAATTTGTTGTCATCAGTAACAAGCCAGCCTCTGTAGAAATCGTTAAGACCCGAGAGATTCCAGTTATCTTTGTCCATATCAGAGCCTAAATACAAATCAACGTTGTTCTTGATAGTATCCTCAACCATCTTAACAACAGTATCGTGGATATTCTCGCCGTTTAACACCTGATTACGCTGAGTGTAAATAATCTCACGCTGTTTGTTAAGAACGTCATCGTAGTCAAGCACGCTCTTACGGATAGCAAAGTTACGTGACTCAACCTTCTGCTGTGAGCTTTCGATGATGTTTGAGAGCATACCGTTTTCGATAGGCATAGTTTCCTCAACATTCATTTTGTCAAGGAGCATACCCATTCTGTCGCCACCGAAAATACGCATCAAATCGTCTTCACAAGAAAGGAAGAATCTACTCTTACCAGGGTCGCCCTGACGTCCTGAACGACCTCTAAGCTGGTTGTCAATTCGACGTGATTCGTGACGCTCTGTACCGATGATGTAAAGACCGCCTGCTTCTCTTACCTTTTCAGCTTCAACGCTGATTTCAGCCTTGAATTTATCGTGATACTCGTTGTAAACACGTCTTGCCTCGATGATTTCTTTATCATCTGTTTCAGCGAATGAGGTAGCCTCCTCAATCATCTCATCCTCGAAGCCGTCTTTTCTCATAGCTGACTTTGCCATATATTCAGCGTTACCGCCGAGCACGATATCAGTACCACGGCCCGCCATATTTGTAGCGATTGTAACAGCACCGAGCTTACCTGCCTGAGCGACAATCTGAGCTTCCTTTTCGTGGTGCTTAGCATTTAAGACATTATGAGCAACGCCTGAGCGTTTGAGCATTTTTGAAAGCTCTTCTGATTTTTCGATAGAAATAGTACCTACAAGTACAGGCTGACCTTTAGCGTGAGCCTCTTTGATTTCTTCGATGATAGCAAGATACTTACCACGCTCTGTCTTGAAAATAGCGTCAGGGTGGTCCTTACGCTGGACATCACGGTTAGTAGGAATACCAACAACATCAAGTGAGTAAATCTGCTGAAATTCTGCTTCTTCTGTAAGAGCTGTACCTGTCATACCTGACAGCTTATCGTAAAGTCTGAATAAATTCTGGAATGTGATAGTAGCTAAAGTCTTTGACTCGTTTTCAACCTTAACGCCCTCTTTAGCTTCAATAGCCTGATGCAGACCCTCGTTGTAACGTCTGCCGTACATCAGACGGCCTGTGAACTCGTCAACAATGATAACCTCGCCGTCTTTAACAACGTAGTTAACCTCGTTTTTCATACAGCCGTAAGCCTTGATAGCCTGATTGACGTGGTGAGCGATTGTGATATTATCAGGGTCGGTTAAGTTCTCAAGGTTGAAGAAATTCTCTGCCTTTTTAACACCGAGCTGAGTGAGAGTAGCACTCTTTGCTTTTTCATCAACAACGTAGTCAATGTTATTTTCAGCGTAGAATGACTCCATATCCTCTTTGTTGTCAATCTCAGTGAAAACGTGCTTTTTCATTGAGCGAGCAAGGGTGTTCGCTCTCTCGTATAAATCAGATGCCTTGTCGCCCTGACCTGAAATAATAAGCGGAGTACGTGCCTCATCAATGAGGATAGAGTCAACCTCATCGACAATTGCGAATGCGTGTTCACGCTGAACTTTCTGCTCCTTGTACACTACCATATTATCTCTTAAGTAGTCAAAACCGAGCTCGTTATTTGTACCGTATGTAATGTCAGCATTGTATGCCTGTCTTCTCTCTTCATTATCAAGACCGTGAACGATAAGACCAACACTTAAACCTAAGTAGCGGTACAACTTGCCCATCCACTCAGAGTCACGCTTTGCAAGGTAATCGTTGACAGTAACGATGTGCACACCTCTGCCTGTTAAAGCATTGAGGTAAGCAGGTAGTGTCGCAACCAGTGTTTTACCTTCACCTGTTTTCATTTCGGCAATTCTGCCCTGATGCAGTACGATACCACCGATAATCTGCACACGGAAATGCTTCATTTGTAGCACTCTCCACGATGCCTCTCTGCACACAGCAAAAGCATCAGGTAAGATATCGTCGGTAGTTTCACCGTTACTTAATCTTTCTTTTAAAACAGCGGTCTGAGCCTTGAGCTCACTTTCGCTCATTTTAGCGTATTTATCCTCAAGAGCAAGCACCTTATCACATATAGGGTAGATGCGTTTAAGCTCTTTTTTTGAGTAATCACCAAACAGCGATTTCAAAAATCCCATAGTATTACTTCCTTTCAAAAGGGAAACCACGATGTTTTTTACTACCATAGTAACCCATACTAAATAACAGTATACCATATATATTAGGAAAAATAAAGAACATTCTGTAAACTATAGTACGACTTTATATGTCACTATTTTTTCAAATCTATTGATTTTCAAGTTACATTGTAGTAGAATTGTGGTCTAAAACACATCTGTTTTCGAGGTTTTCATTATGGATATTATTATTGTTGGAAGCGGCAGAGTCGGCAGAACAATCGCCGACCATATGAACAACGAGGGACACTCTATCACCATTATTGATGAAGATGTCCACGCTCTTGAAAAACTTTCTGACACTCAGAACATTATGACAATTGAAGGCAACGGTGCGACTTTGAGCGTATTAAAAGAAGCAAACGTGTCAACCTGCGACTTGCTTATTGCGGTCACAGCGACAGACGAGCTCAACCTCTACACCTGCCTTATCGCTAAGAATGCAGGCGTAAAGCGTACAATCGCCAGAGTCCGCAACCCGTTATACACAAAGGACCTGCCATTTGTAAAAGACGACCTCAAGCTCTCGCTTGCGATAAATCCGGAGCTTTTGTGCTCCAGAGAGCTCACCAGAATGTTAAAATTCCCAGGTGTTGAAAGTATGGCATCCTTCGCACGTGGCCACATCGATATGATAAAAATCAAGGTAGATGAAAAATCTCCTCTCGCTGATAAAAAGATAGTACAAAGCTCCCATATGTTCAAAGACGGCGTGCGTTTCTGTACTGTCGAGCGTGACGGCGAGTGCTACATCCCTAACGGTGATTTTGTTATTAAAGCAGGCGACCTGATTTCCTTTATCGCTCCGTCAAAAGCAGCCGCAAAGTTACTCAAAAGCCTCGGTATTGTTTCTAACCGTGGACGTTCCGTACTCTTGCTCGGTGGCTCAAGAATCGCCTTTTATCTCGCAAAAGATTTGTCTGAAGCAGGCATTTCCGTAAAAATCATCGACAACGACAAAGAGCGTTGCTTAGAACTCAGCGAAGCACTCGACGATGCTCTCATCATCTACGGTGACGCTATGGATCAAGACTTGCTCTTATCCGAGGGCATCGAGCACGTTGACGCTATTGTCACAATGATGAACACCGACGAAGAAAATCTCGTATCTTCACTTTATGCTAAACAGGTCAACCCTAAAGCTAAGGTAATCACTGAAATCGGTAACCTTAAAATAAGTAATGTGTTTGAAAATCTTCCGCTTGATACAATGTTCAACCCTAAGCGCATCGCAGGCGAGAACATTATGAGATATGTACGAGCTATGCACAACTCACGTGACAGCGAATTTGAATCTGTCCACCCTATCGCTGACTCAAAAGCAGAGGCGCTGGAATTTAGAGTGCTAAAGGACAATCTTGCCACAGGCATCTCGCTTTCAGGACTTGACTTAAAGGACGATTTACAGATTGCGTGTATCAGCCGTCAGGGCAAGATGATTATCCCTAAAGGCTCGGACACTATCGAAGTCGGCGACATCGTAATTGTTATCACCAAACACAAGGGTCTTACAGACCTTGAGGACATCCTGAGGTGATAGTATGAATATTCGACTTATTTCTTATATCCTTGGCTGGGTGCTTGTTATTGAAGGCTTGTGTATGCAGCTTTCCACCTTAGTCGGACTTATCTACGGTGAAAGCAGTTTCATCTACTTTCTTGTTATCGGCATTATTAGTGTAGTACTAGGTGCATTGTTAGTTATTAAAAAGCCAAAAAACCCGACTATGCATTTAAAAGACGGCTTTGCCAGCACTACCCTTTCGTGGATAGTTTTATCATTAGTAGGTGCTCTTCCGCTTTATTTTGGCAAAGCTATTCCAAGTTTCACAGACGCTTTCTTTGAAACAGTTTCAGGCTTCACCACAACTGGTGCAACAATCCTCACAGATGTTGAAGCTCTGGATAAATGTATGCTGTTCTGGCGTTCTTTCAGTCACTTTTTAGGTGGTATGGGTGTAGTAGTGTTCCTACTTGCCATTATCCCGAAACTCGGTGGAAACCAGAGCATAAATCTTATGAAGGCTGAGTCAACCGGACCTTCTGTCGGCAAGAGTATGCCGAAACTCAGAACATACGCGGCTCTACTTTACTCTATTTACATTGGTCTGGCATTAATCGAGTTTATCCTGTTGCTACTTGGTGGAATGAATGTATTCGATGCACTTACCACTGCCTTTTCAACCGCAGGTACAGGTGGTTTTTCTACCTACAACGCATCAATAGGACATTTCGAGAGCTATTATTTACAGACAGTTGTAGCTGTATTTATGATGCTGTTCGGTGTTAACTTCTATGTTTACATTCTGATTCTAACAGGAAAGCTCAAACAGATTTTAAAAATGGAAGAGTTGTGGGTATATTTGGGAATAGTTTTTGTATCCACAATTGCTATCGCTGTAAACCTTTTAAGCTACTATGACACATTTAAAGAAGCAATTCATCAAAGCTTCTTCTATATTACGTCTATACTTTCCAGTACAGGATATGCTATCACTGACACAAATCCTTGGCCTGAGTTTTCTAAAGCTTTGATACTCATACTAACCTGCATTGGAGCAAGTGCCGGCTCAACAGGTGGCGGTTTCAAGGTTTCACGTATAATAATACTGTTAAAAGAAATCAAAAAAGAATTTTTACTTATCGTTCATCCACGCAACATTTACACAGTTAAAAGTGAGGGCAAAAAAGTTTCACACGAGGTGGCACGAAGCGTCAGCGTATATCTGACACTTTATATTGTGATAATTGCGGTTACAACCGTCCTGATTTCGTTCAACGGTTTTGATTTTACCACGAACTTCACAAGCGTTCTCGCAACCATCAACAACACAGGACCTGGTTTCTCAATGGTCGGAAGTGCGGGCAATTACAGCGAGTTCTCAGTGTTCTCAAAAATTGTATTTTGCTTCAATATGCTTGCAGGACGACTTGAACTGTACCCTCTCGTACTTATCCTCATCCCATCCGCTTGGAAAAGAAACTAAATATACACAAAAAATAGCGAGGCTGTTTTTCAGCCTCGCTTAGTTTTTATCCATTATTCACATATCGCTTTGTACGGATTATTCTCGATGTAATTGAAATGTTCAATATAATCCTTTTCATTTCGAATTATGTGGTCAACAAAGGATTTTTGCCATATGCTATAGCCAACCTGTTTTGAAACATATCCTTTCATCTGACTTATGACCGTCGAAATTGTAGGGGCGACCACTGGTCGCCCGTTCACATCACCCTCGATACTCAGCAAAAGGTGTATGTAATCTGACATCACAGCATAGTTGTCAATTTTAATTGTAGGATAATGGTTCGATATTTGGCGTATTGCGTCATCAACAATCTTTCCGTATTTTGACAGCCTCACCTGTTTATGGCGACCACTGGTCGCCCCTACATTATCCCACAACAACGATTTGCGGTCTTTTATACACACCGTTACAAAATACACACCCGGATTGCTATAATCGTAATCCTTTAAACGGATTCGTTTCCTCTTTCTTAAATCCATATTATCACGGATTATTTACCAATGAGCTTATAGCCGCCTGAGCGATAGGTGCTGCGGCAGATATACCGTAGCCACCCTCTTCAACAGCGACAGCAAACGCATACGGATGGTTCTCATCCTCTGTGTAACCGATAATCCACGCAGTAGGCTCTTTACCCTCGCCTACCTCGGCAGTACCTGTTTTAGCACAGAAATTGAGTCCACCCATCGTAAGACCTCGTGCGTTATAGTAATAGTTCGCAGTAGCTCTCATAATGTCCTGAAGCTTTATCGCTGTGTCAGCACTGAGCATCTGCTCGCTGGTTTTAGCCTCGGTAAGACCGATTTTCTGTAACAGAGAAGAGTCAGATTCTAAAAGATAAGGTGTTACAGGAGTGCCGCCATTTGCAATAGCGCCGCACATCATCGCCATATGCATAGGATTAGCCAAATCTTCAAACTGACCGATACCCGACCATCCGAGCTGGTTGTCGCCCAATGCGTTCTCAAGCGTATACACACTCTTTGAAAGTGTAATTCCACTGACTTCAAATGTTTTATTAAAGCCCATCATCTCAGCGGTTTTTGTCATATTCTCTGAACCGATTTCAACCGCTATCTGAGCACACGCAATATTACACGACTGTGCAATTGCGTTTGTAAAATCAAGCGAACCGTGAGCGTATTCGCAGGTGATATTTTCACCGTCGATATCGTACGTACCGCTACACTCAAAGGTTCTATTATAAATATCAGGAATGTTCTCGATAGCCGCCGCAGCTGTTACAACCTTGAAGATAGAACCAGGAGTGTAGCTTGACGATACAACATTGTCAAGGTAAACACCGTCATAGTCCTTCTCGTTTTCTTCGGTAATCTCAGGCGGATTCTGAGGGTCATAAGTCGGTGTGCTGACATCAACCAGCACCTCACCTGTTTTGTAGTTATAGACCACACAGGCACCCTTTTTATAACCCAGAGCTTCATACGCCGCCTTGCACGCATCGGCATCGACAGTAAGCTCGATTGAGTTGTTAGTCCTCAAAGACTTCGGTAGTCCGAGTCCGAACACAAACGAATATCCTGTGAGCTCGCCTCGGTACATACTTTGAACCGCAGTTGAAATATTCAGCGAATTATCGCCCACCACGTGCATCAACGCACATCTTGTTGAGTAGTCCTCGTGGTAGATACGCTCCTCGTTCTCATTTGTATAAGCGAGTGTGACATCGTTTCTGTCGGTGATATTACCCGCCTGAGCAAGGCCGTTACTACTTGCCACGTGACCGTTATACGGCTGAGCGACCCACTGCTCATTCTGAGTCAAAAGTCTAAACGCAAGCAAGCAGATACCCGCAGCCATAGCGAGTGTCACAATGAGAACAATAAAGCTTCTCGACATAATTCTTTTCATGCGTTCATCTCCTTTTTGGATTTATATAATCTGTTATCTCTCTTCTTTGTGTTTTGAAAGACGTTTTGCGGCGTAAGTACGCTCGTCAGCCGCCTTGATAAATGCCAGCAAGCCCCAACAAGCAATCATTGAAGAACCGCCTGCTGATACAAACGGGAATGTTACACCCGTCAGCGGTAAGATATCTGTTGCACCAAAGATGTTGAGTGATGTCTGCACTACCATAAGACCTGCCGCACAGCACGCAGAAATCGAGTAGAAAGCACTGCGGCTTCTTGTAGTGATAGCTCTTGCATAAAACGCAAGCATAACGATAGCAATAGCCAGAGCAAATGCAACGATAACGCCCATCTCTTCAGCAAGAATACCAAACACCAAATCGCTCTCAGATGCAAAAATATATTTAAGGTATCCGTTACCTACACCAACACCAGACAGTCCGCCCGATGCTGTGTATGTCAGCACTCTCGCCTGCTGATAAGCAGTATCCTGTGCGTGCTCCCATACATGACCCCAGGCAGCAAAACGATTGGCAACGTAAGGTTTGAACTTGAGCACGATTGTTCCTGCAAATACAACAGAAACAAGTGCGAGCATAACCGTCTTGAAATCGCCCGAGCGCATAAATGCGATGAGCAAAAATGTCGCAAAGAATATGAGCGCTGTACCGAAGTCACCCATTAAAGCTAGTGCGCCGACGCATATAGCGGAAAATACGATGAATTCAAAGAAGTTACGCTTTGTCTGTAATTTATCAAGAGCAGCCGCACCGACAAAAATATACGCAACCTTAACAAACTCCGACGGCTGAACGGACACAGGGCCTATCTGAATCCAGTTCTGGGCACCGTGCTGTACCGAACCGAAAACAAGGTTAATCGCAAGCAATCCGACAGCACCAATCATAATCGCCATTCGCCAGCTGTCAACTCTGTCAGGGTTTTCGATAAATTTAACAAGGAAACAGAAAAGCACAATACCGACAGCTGCTGCGATAAGCTGAACATACGCTGAACGCATTTCCTGACGCACCAGCAGTATTACACCAATACCCGTCATAAACGACGCCAGAGCCTCAAGCTCAAAGTTAATCCTCTTGAACGCTAAAGTAGAAATACAGAAAAATCCCCACAACAACGCTTCTAAAGCGAGAAACACCGAAAATGGTGTAAAATCCTGCACCTCATTTGTAAAGCACGCCTCCACCGTCATAAACAGGTGGAAGAACGTGATGAGCAACATCAGCTTGTACGGTTGCAGACTACCTTTATTTGACGCTTTTGAGAAAAACCACGATGGTCTGATTCTATCCTGAAACTCATCTCCTCGTTTTAATACAAAGGTAGTAGAACCAACAGAAATCTCATCGTCAATAAGCACCTGAGTTCTGTTCCTTACCTTCTTACCGTTAACATAGGTACCGCCCTTAGAGCCGATATCTGATATGAGCCAGCCCTCCTGACGTCTTAAAAGCACACAGTGATCTCTTGAGACCGTCGGGTCATTGACACAGATGTCACTACCCTTGCTTCTGCCGATAGAATTTTCCCAGAACAGCACGGGTACCTGTTGACCTGTATCTTTAAGCTCTAATGTAACGAGTGGTTTTTCCGGTCGTCTGTGCCTACGCATTGATGCAAAGCACTGATAAATAATAACAACAGCATAAAGCGGTAACAAAAATCTCAGTGCAACCACTGCTATATCAAGAAAAACCTGAAATCCCATGCAAGTCACCTCCACATAAGACAAAAAATCATATAAGTATACATTGTAATTTTACTCCATATATATTTAAAAGTCAAATATATAGCATATCCCCACCGATGATTATCGCACAGTACTTATTGACTAATTACCATATTTTTAGTATTATATACTATTATACTGACAGATAATATGAAGGCGTATGCCTTTGAAAAGGAAATCAAAATGGAAAACAAATACGATAAGTTCGGTCACAGACTTTTGCTGTCGCTATCAGTAAGTGCTTTCTTTGTATACACATTCTTACTGTATGCACCGCTTAAGTTGTATATCGAAAACAAAGACGTGCTGTGGTTCAACTTTGAATCAACGCTGTTTGTATCACTGATTATCTCAGCCGTAGCACTGATAATAATTACGCTGTTTGTTGCTATCCCCAAACGATTTATCCACGCAGGACTATGCTGTCTTTTGTTTGCTCTTGCTCTGGGACTGTTCATTCAGGGTAATTTTTTGAACATCAACTACGGCTCGGGTGTATTTGACGGTAGTGAAATTGCGTGGAAAGACTACACCACCTACGGTGCGATTAACTCGGCTGTATGGGCAGCGTGCCTTGCGATGCCTTTCGCATTTTTTATGGTATTCAGAAACGAGTGGCGTAAAATCCTGATGTTCTCGTCCTTAGGTCTTGTGCTGGTGCAGGTAGTCATCCTGTCATCTTTAGTGGTACAGAACTCAGGCACTCTTGACAAAATCACATACGAGGTCACACGCTCGGGTATTTACGAGCTAAGCGTAGAAGACAACACTGTGGTCTTTGTTCTCGACTCATTTGACGAAAGCTATCTCGACAAAATCAAAGAGGACTTCCCTGGTTACGAGAAAGAGCTCTCTGGTTTTACCGAATACGACAACACACTTGCCACAGGTTCAGGAGCATCTGTCGCTCTTCCATCTCTCTTAACAGGCGAGGTTTACACAAAGCAAACCTCATACAACAGCTACTTAAAGAGCATCTGGGGCGAAGATACTGTATACTCTGTGCTATCCGAAAACGGTGTTGACACCAGAATCTATGCGCAGACCGAGTACTTCGGACCTCACGCAAAAGACGATATTCAGAACATCGTTGACTATATGGATACTTATGGTGCCTATGCTTCGATGACAAAAACTATCTACAAGTATGCAGCGTACACCTACGCTCCGCACTACTTAAAGCAGTATTTCTGGCTTGACCTCGACACAATCTCAAGCTACAAGTCAAAAAACGCATACGCTTTAAACGATGCAAAATTCTACTCAGACTATGTGAGAGCCGGTGGTTTCAACTACACCGAAAGTTACGACAGTGCAGTAAGAATTTACAACTTAGACGGTGCACGCTCGCCATACACTCTTACAAAAAACACTATCAAAAGTATCAACGGCACTTCTTTAGACGAGCAGATTTACGGATGTTTCAACTGCCTTTTCACTATGCTTGACGATATGAGAGAGAACGGCATTTACGAAAACGCCACTATCATCATCACCGCAAACATCGGTAACAAGGATATGACTCAGCATCCGCTGATGCTTGTCAAAGAAAAAGGCAAAACCGAGGGTTACGAGATAAACCACGCTCCGCTGTCGATGTTCGACCTTGTTCCAACTCTTGCATCAGATTACACCGATGAATACGTAAACTTCGGTTCAGGCAAGACTTTCAACGAGTTTGAAAGCGACGCAAAGCGTACACGCTATTTCTACTTAAACACAGGCGAAAACGCTGACACAAGAATCGAGCAGTACTCAACCAGAGGTGACGCAAATGACGCTGAGAGTATGAGATTACTCAACAGCTTCTACTCTACCAAAAAGGTTACTGACTACCGACTCGGCACATCGCTCACTTTTGCTATGGACGCCACCGCTAACATGTACTGTATTGAGGGCTTCTGCTCCACCACAGGTTGGCGTACACCGCTTGCAGGACCTCAGGCACAGATGGTCATTCCTATCGCATCGATTCCAAACGATGCACAGGACATCCACGTATATTTTGAGCTCCACTCCGTTGACACAGCGAGTGACTGTATAATCTACGCTAACGGCAGACAAGTCTACTCAGGCAAAATCGATAAAAAGCTTGTCAGCGAAGGCTTAAACTTCACCGTTCCATGCTCACTGATCGGCAACAACAACGAGCTCAACTTAAGCTTCGACTTTACTGACATCAACAATTCCGAGTTTGACCTCGAACAAAACAAACGCACAAAAACCGTTTCGTTCAAGAGTTTCAAGATGTATACACAGTAAACTAAAAATAATATTTTTTCTTACACAAAACAACCCCGATTCATTACGAATCGGGGTTTGCTTTTTATATACTGTTTTTTACACCGGATCAAAAAACGTATCAGGTCTGTTTGGGTCAAACTGCTCATTCGCCCACATCACTGTCACAAGATTCTCGGTATCGGACAGATTGATAATGTTATGAGTCCAACCGTGGATCATATGAATAGCCTCAATCTTGTCGCCCGAAACCTCAAAAGACACCTTCTCATTTGTGTAGATGTTGCGTTCTTCAATCAGCGCTTTACCAGCCACAACAATGAAAAACTCCCACTTTGAGTTGTGCCAGTGCTGTCCTTTAGTGATACCAGGCTTTGAAATATTCACCGAGAACTGACCACAATCAACAGTCTTTAAAAGCTCGGTGAATGAGCCTCTGTCATCACAGTTCATCTTAAGCTCGAACTTGAACTTATCTGTCGGCAAGTAAGAAAGGTAAAGACTGTACAGCTTTTTAGCAAAGCTGTTGTCAGGGATATGCGGCATGATAAGAGTCTGTGGCTGTGCCTTAAAACTCTCGAGTAAATCCACAATTTCGCCGAGTGTCACCTTGTATGTAAGAGGAACATAACAGTACCTGCCGCTTTCACTCTCAACAGGCTCAAGTCCGTCGTAGTCGCAGTGCTTTTCCTTGCCCTCTAATAAATCATACATACCCTCAACAAGGTCGTCGATATACAGAAGCTCAACCACAGCGTTTCTGTCATTAACTGTAAATGGCAGGTCATTTGCCACAGCATTACAGAAAGTTGACACAGCTGAGTTATAGTTAGGGCGTGAATGTCCCATAAGATTAGGGAAACGATAAACCGCAACCTTTACTCCTGTTTCCTTTGCATAATCAAAGAGCAGTTCCTCGCCTGCTAACTTGCTCTTGCCGTAATCAGACTCACCGTATCTGCCGATGAGTGTAGCCTGAATTGAGCTTGAAAGCATAACTGTAGCCTTGTTATTGTATTTTTTAAGAGTATCAAGAAGCTTTGAGCCAAAGCCGAAGTTACCCTGCATAAACTCTTCGTTATTCTTTGGGCGATTGATACCCGCAAGGTTGAACACAAAGTCAGCCTTACTGCAATATTCCTCAAGTTCTGCTTCAGTTGAATCTATATCATACTCAAAAATTTCTTCAATTGTAATATCAGGACGAGTACGATTCTTACCATCTCTGATATTTTTAAGATTAGCACAAAGGGCCTGTCCTACCATACCCTTAGCACCGGTAACCAGTATTTTCATTTTCACTCACCTTGCTTATTCTTAATTTTATCCATAATAATTGTAATAACAATCGCGATAGTTATAGTCCCTAGATAATAGAGCACGAGTTGAATACGTGGATTATTAACAATGATTGAAATTACGCTTCCTATACCCCAATGAAATAAAAACATAGGTAAAGAAATCTTACCCAAATAATCCGCAAATGTTGAGTTGAGTTTGTTCGTGAAACTCTGTTCAGATAACATAATTGTGGTTGCCACTGTAAAAAGCAAGATGATTATATTATTATCATAATTCATTGCACACAAAATGATAACAGCAAAGAACGATCCAACTTCCACTAAAGTCAGCATCACCCTAAAAAGACCCTTAATCTCAATATTTTTAATTAACTTAACCATCAAATAAACAAAAGTGCCCAGCATCAGATAAGCAAAGGCTCTCAGTAAATCGTTTGGCCAATCTCTTACAGTATTCACACCAAATCTACCCAAATATAGCAACGGTACCAACCACGACAATATGTACCAGAAATCATGCCACTTGACAAACAAATACGCAACTAAAGGTAAAATAATGAATACTGCAGACAAATACCAAATCGGTGCAAGTTCGGCAGGAGCTACACCGAAAGACGTTAAAAAGAGTGCCTCATACGGCAATTTACTGAAAACTATAAAAATAGATTTCAAATCATAATGATATACGAACAAATTGATAAAATACTGAAGCACAATAGCGATAATCGCAAGTACAAAATAACTCTTGAATTTCTTAATATTGTAAATCATTATATTTTTAGACAAGTTATCTTTATCATCTTGTCTATAGTTATCAAAGTGTTTTGCGGTATAGTAGCCTGTCAAAATAAAGAAAAACTCTACCCAAACCCAGCCTAATTTAAACAGGTATTCACCGGAAAAGCCCATCACATAAACGTGGTGGGCCATAATCATTAACATTCCGACAAACCTCATTATTTCGACGCTACCTAATCTATGGTTTTTTCTTTGTTTTAAACTCATAATAATAACCCATTTCTAAATAAAATAAATAGCAGTTGAGTACATTAAATATTTGCATTCAACAAATCAAATATGCTATCACTATCGAGTTTATTTGCTTTGAGAACCTGACTATGCGTTCCAAATCCGGTACCAAACGTATGCAATCCTATTTTAGTCAACTTCTTGTTGAGTCCAAATTCTGCAATAACATCGGCAATACTGCTGCCTAAACCTCCATTAACATTATGTTCCTCCAAAGAGAACACCTTGTCAAATTTCTCTATCTCAGAAGCAATTGCCATTTTGTTTAATGGTGCAATAGTATGCACATTAACAATTTTAATTGTTTTTCCTGATTCATTAAGCTTTTGTTTAGCTTCTAAAAGCTGAGAAACAATGCTTCCTGTAACAAAAACAATCGCATCTTCTCCATCAGCTATTACTTCATTTTTGCCTATTTCAAAGTCAATTTCACCATCATAAATCTCTTTTTCTGCACTCATTCCCATACGTATATATACAGGTGAATCAATCTCATATGCAGCATTCACAGCTGCAATAAGTTCCTTAGGACTTGCAGGAGTAATAACTGTCAGATTCGGCATATTTTTTAGTAACGCCAAATCTTCTGTTGCATGGTGAGTAGCACCCAATGTTGACCAAGAAAGTCCGCTACCCATACCAACTATTTTAACATTTCTGTTCTGCATACAAACATCATCTCTGATAAACTCATAAGAACGATAGGCCAGAAACGCACCTGTTGTATACACAAACGGAATCTTTCCGACGGCAGCCATACCTGCCGCTGCGGTAACCTGGTTGTTTTCGCTAATACCAAAGTTAATCACTCTATCAGGAAACTCTCTTGCAATCAGCTCATCATAATCTGTTCCACTGTCCGACAAGCAAGATACTACTCTGTTATCTTTGCGTATCAATTCATATAATGCACTCATGTAAGCTCTTTGCATACCCTGATTTCCTCCTCACTTATATCTAATTCAGACATAAAATATTTGAGTTCTTTTTTCTTTGGTAATCTCCAGTGCCATTTAGGATTATTCTCCATAATAGAAACACCCTTACCTTTTACTGTATTAAGTAAGACAACCTTCACTTTATCTGTATTATTATCTTTTAACAAACACTCTCTGATACTATCTATATCATGACCATCAACCTCAAAAACCTCGCATCCGAAAGCCTCAAAGTGAGGTCTGATAGACTCTATTCCCATAACAGCCTCAAGAGTATCCATTTTCTGAACTTTATTACAATCAACTAAAACAATAAGGTTGTCAAGCTTCATATGGTGCGCAAACATAATCGCTTCCCATGTTGAACCTTCCTCGCATTCACCATCACCCAAAAGACAGTACACTTTCTCTTTTCTGTTGTCCATCTTTTTTGCCTTTGCTATACCAACTGCAAAACTCAGGCCGTGACCAAGCGAACCTGTAGAGCACTCGACACCCGGAGTATTCGGATAGCATGGTTCGCCACCTAATATGCTTCCCGGTTTAGAAAAGCTCATAAGCACATCTTTGTCAAAAAAACCAACTCGAGAAAGCTCATTATACAAAGCAAGGCTTCCGTGACCTTTACTTAGAATAAAGTAATCTCTATCTGGATCTTGAGGGTTTTCAGGGTTATATCTCAATACTCCTTGTTCATACAAAACGTACATCGTTTCTACGATAGAAAAAGCAGATGCAATATGTGCAACGCTAGCACTGTAAGCCGTCAGAAAAATGTCTTTTCTGATTTTTTTTGTTAACATACTATAATCCATAATTTATCCTCTTATATAAATATTAACCAAACAGAGTTAGTGTTTCCGAATCTAATCCTGATGAGCAAAGATACGGAAGATTATCTAAATACTTCATATCCTCTACACTAAGCTCAAAATCAAATATATCCAAGTTAGACGCCATACGTTCACTGTTTTTACTTTTAACAATAGGAACCAGGTCATTCTGAATACACCATCTAAGACATATCTGAGCCGGCGATTTAAAATACTTTTCTGAAAGTATTTTAATCTCATCTTTTTTCAAAAGTCTACCTGAACCCAGTGGGCTCCACGCCTGCACCAAAATACCATTTTGCTTACAATAGTCAATAATACTCTTTTGCATAAATCCCGGATGGATTTCCACCTGATTAACAAATGGTTTTACCGTAGACTCTTTTAACAGTTCTTCTAACTGATTAGCTTTAAAGTTGCTGACTCCGATATGTTTTACAAGACCTTCTTCTATTAATTCTTCCATCTGTTTCCATACACGATTGTTTATGTCTATCCAGTCATCGTGTACGGCTTTTGATGCAGGCCAGTGCATCAAATACAAATCTAAGTACTCACAACCCAGATTCTGTATTGTGTTAAGACACGCTTGCCTTACATTATCTCTATCAGCATTCCACAACTTACCGGAAATAAACATATCATCTCTATCACACTGAGTATTCTTTATAGCCAGTCCAATAGACTCTTCGTTCATATACGCAGACGCAGTATCAAACATACGATAACCACAGCTAATCGCAGATTCAATTATCTGTGTTGTATCAGCTGTATTTTTAAGTTTCCATGTTCCAAAACCAATCTTCGGCATATCATTCATTGCTGTTATCCTCTAAAATTTCACTTAATTTTTCTTTAGATGCATCGATATCTTTATGCCACTCATCAACATAATCATTCATAAATGCATATGCAGGATCATCCGATCTATCTGGCAGATCATAATTGTCTATCATATATCTGCTTAAAAAATCGGTATATTTAGTAGCACCTAAAATATTAACATGTTTTTCATCATAAAAATCAGTGCTATAATCAATGCCCATTTCTTCGATATAATCATTAGCATCTAAAAAATTGTAACCGTACTGCTTTATAATACCTTCAACATAGTTAAAGGTCTGTTTATGCTCCTCTTTTTCAAGGTATGGTGATACCGTAAATAAAAATTCGCAATCGATTTGTTTAATATATTCAAGCAAATCAACCAACACCTTCTCGGTATCTTCGCTTACAGGTCTTTTATCTGTTGTATTAAACTCACATTTTGTAAGTTCCTGGTTTTTAGCCTCTAAAAAGAAGCCGTTGTATTTTTCTTTATATATGCCAAGCATAAGCTTCATCTTATCCTTATTCGGATAACCATGACCGTGGTATTTTATCAAATCAAGATAATACGAAAGCTTATCATCATCTTCGATACGTGTACCTACATTTTCATTGATGAAGCGGATTTTATTCATTGACAATCTCATTCCGTCAAGTGTAGTGCGATATGTAAATTCTGAAGGTGGCTGACTACCATCGTTTTCAGCATCACGATACTGAAAGGCTCTTGCGTCAATGACGATAAGCTCAGGTGACTGAGTTTTAAGCACTTCCTCTATCATATGTTTATACAGCTCTGCTTGTACTCCGGCAGCTGCATAATCATAGGACACAATTCCGTGGTTTTCCCATGCCTGAAGCGGTGCATAGTAAACAAATGTCGCACTACCACCAATATTCACTACATCTAAAGTGTTTTTCTTTTCTGCATACAATCCATAAATTCTGCTGGAATTACGAAGATCGCCCGGCTTTGATGTGTAGGTCAGAAAAACAAACACAAACGCAAATACAAGTATAAATGCAACAATCCTAATTATCGGCTTTACGGATTTTTTTAATTTTTCTTTCATTAGATTAGAACCCTCCGTAAATAAAATCAGCTGGTACAAAACCAGGTCCATATACACCAAACATCAGTGTAACACCAATCATAGCAATCAGAAGAGCAAATCTGAATATATGATTACAACTATTGAACTTTTCTGCTACATCTACATTATTGTATTTCAGGTAATCGACAATCGCAACACCAAGCATTGTAACAACTATAACTGCCCATTTAAAAAGCACAGCGTACAGCGTATGATCTCCCATTATCACTTCAGAAATAAAAGGATCAACTACAGTTGGATCAAACTTAAAAATATCAGCGATAAGAGCAAAGCTTTGAGTAAATGATGGTGCTAAAGCAAACAGCCACACGATACACATCATAAACAATGTTCTCAAGGACTGGAAAATATGAAACCATTTTGACTCAACATTAATCTTTAATTTGTTTCTGAGCTTTACAAAGCTCTCCTCTAAAAGCTCACTTGATGTAAGATAAATCCAAGGCAGAATTCCGGCAGCAAATATGTACTTATATGAAGCTCCATGCCATATACCTATGATTACCCACAATATCAGTATTGCGAGAAAAACAGGTATTTTCTTACCAAGTTTCTTTCCAAATTTCTTCTTCGACTTTTTATTAAGTTTCTGAAAAGCCTCGGATTTCAAAAGCGGATACATTATATAATCCTTGCCCCAGCTACCAAGTGTAATATGCCACCTACGCCAGAATTCAGACAGGTTTTTGGAGAAGAATGGACTCTCAAAGTTTTCAGGAAGTTTTACCCCATATAACTTAGAAGCACCAATAACTATGTCCATACAACCTGAAAAATCGCAATAAATCTGCAGAGCATAAAACACTACTCCGATAACAATGAATGGTCCCGAGTACACATCTGTATCTGCAAAAATTGCATTGACAATAATAGCAAGATTATCAGCAATTACCATCTTCTTGAGTAATCCATAAACTACTCTGTGAAATCCCTTGAATATATTGTCCCATTCAAAATCGCCATTATCAAAAAACTCTGATTTCATCTGTGTATATCTGATGAAAGGGCCTGAAATCAGACAAGGATAATAGCACGAAAACAACATTACCTTAAAGAAGTTTTTCTCGGCAGGTATTGTTGTCCAATAAACGTCAACCAAATATGAAATCATTGACAGGGTGTAGTAAGATATACCAATCGGTGCTATAAGATTAATAGTTCCTAGATGGAAGTCGATGTTGAACAATTCTCCAAACCCGTTGATCGTATTAGGAATGATATTAATGTATTTTAATAAGAAAAGCATTGCTATATTGAACGCCAATGCAATTACAATTGTTGCTTTTTTGGCTTTTTGTGTTGTCAGCTTTTCACCTATGAGTCTTGAACTTATGTATATCGTTGCAACTCCAAACACAAAATATCCTGCTACTTCTATGCTGGCAAGAGAAAAGAACGCTAAAGAAAAAACTAACAGCGAAATCCATCTGTATTTTTTAGGAAACAAGTAATAAACTATTGTGGTCAATCCTAAAAACACAAAGAAATTTAGCGATGTAATGGTCATACCTTACCCCCGATAATCTATTTTAAAACACCTATCTTCATTTTACTTTTACACACTTTTACTCCACTAGTGTCAAAAATATCTACTTTTAGAACGATATATCGAAATCTTTCGTCCTTGTCCTTTACTTTTGCAACAACACGTAGCGGACATTTTGATACAAAAACAGGAGCAGCAAAAGATGTTTCTATAGAATGAATCAGGCTATACTTACCCGGCATATATACACCGGCAAGTGTAGATAATACTGCTGCAGTTAACTGCCCATACACTACTTTTTCAGAGTAACCAAGCTCATTGGCATAATCCAAATCATTATGCAAAGGGTTAGTGTCACCTGAGATTTCTCTAAACATCTGCATTTTGTTCTCATCTATATCGTACATAAACTCGACAACATGCCCTATTTGTATTTCGTCAAACAAATACTCATTCATAGACTTATCCATTAACTCTGGCTAAAATAGTATGCACCATTTCACCAACATTTTTCATTTCAACAACTTCGCCCATGTTAAATTTGATTCCAAACTTGTTTTCAACAGCAACTACCAAATTGATGTGCTCAAGGCTGTCCCAGTCCTCGATATCGTTAGCTGTAGTTTCTGGTTCTACATGGATATCCTCATCGTCAAATACATCCTGAAAAACCTCGTCAAGCATTTCGTAAATTCTTTCTTCTGTCATTTTTTATTCCTCCACATTAATATATTTGTTTTTATTTTCATAGTCGTTTACGACTAATTCCCACCTTGTGTTACCTTGTTCATCTTCACTGATTTTTTCAAAACCATGTAATGAATAAAACTCTTTTACCATTGAATTTTTAGAAGTTGGATAATAGTTACCGTAGACTTTTCTGATGTTATTCTCTTTTGCTTTATCGATAAGCATATCCATCATTGCAAATTCCATATCTCGTTTGAGAACTCTGCAACTCATAATCCACAGCTCTATATCAAGAGCATCACCTTCAATATGTCCGATTACTACCGATACAACACCATTATCGCCGAATTTATCAGTAAGTTTGCCATATAGGGTAATATACTCATCGCTGTTTGCAACTTGCTCAATATCAGCCTGTGAGTATCTTTTGGTAGTCAGATTAAACTGATTACTCTTGTTTGTAAGCTGAGCGATTCTCTGCATATACATCGGTATAAAGCTCTCAATAGTAGCATTCATATTAAGAGAAAGAAGATAATCACCATAATTCTCAAATGTAGCGAGCATTTGCTTACGCTGAGCATTTTGCTTGTACATATTGACTTTTTTCAAATCATCAGCAGAAATACTCACACACTCAAAATACCCAGAACGGTCGATAGCTCTAAGATAATATTCAGGTTTATTTCCGATATCAGGTGTGCTGACACTGCTGAATTCTTGGTTAACTATCTCACGTTCTGCAGGATTATCGTCGACAAACACCAAACTATCTATACCTAGATTAAGCTCATTTGCAATCTCATACAGATTTTTTGATTTTGGCTCCCAGTTTGCCTTAATAACGATAAAGTCGTCTTTGCTAAGGACCGATTCAGGATGCGCCAAACCTGCAAGAGCATTTTCCATTTCATTCTTGCTGTTTACATTGAGAAGAATACCCAGGTCCTTATGTTCTTTAATATATTCCTGAAATTCTGTAAACGCCTCACTCTGTGCGGTTTCCTGTCCGATAGCGATATTTTCCACACCATCGTCGCCGATAATTCCTCCCCACAAAGTGTTATCCAAATCCAGTACCAACGCCTTTTTGTTCTTACCGTAAATCGCTTTAATAATATTAGAAACATTAAAACTCAGGTAAGGGATTGCACGCAGACACAGTGCATATTTGTACATAAACCAATAGAATTCATCAGACCATTTTTCTAGTCCATACTGAGAAGCCTGATAGTTAATATCGTTTATGTAGAAATTATCATTTTCTTGTGCATATTGAGCGAATAACAGATTCAGTCTGGTCACAAAATTAACTTTACCGTGAATATCTGTTGCATCTTTATTTCCCAGCAATCTATAGTGAGGATACTCGAAGTTGTTCTGAATAATAGTACAGTTATATCTGTTTCTTAACGCTGTCCACACCTGATTAAATCTTGCAAATTCACTTTCTAACTTTGCATCAACATCTTCAGCTGTATCAGTGATTTTTGGCAGATTTATTATGTTTCTGAAAGATGTATGAATAAAAATTACATCCGGTGCAAATGCATCCAATTCTTCATTGCCAAAAACAGCATCCTCATAAAACTTGTTATACTCTGACTCATAAAACTCAGGTTTTATTCCCTGATCAAGAAGGAACAGCTCGAGCACAAGTTTGATATCGTTTGTAGTAGATCCACCTAAAATTGCAATCTTTTTCTCTATAAAACCACAGCTTGACTCAAGTAATCTCCTCTTGATTTTCTTCTTTTTCTGGATAATAAAATCAGGGTCAAAAGGGTATTTAAGTTCTCTCATATTATCTTATCCTTTTTGCTTTTATATTAGTATTTTCTCCAAACCATTTTATTTACAACGCCTGTGTAAGACTGAATAATCTTAATAACCTTATCAGACACATTCTCGTCCACATAATCAGGCACAGGGATACCTAAATCACCGTTTTTGTTCATCTCAACAGCAACGTCAACTGCCTGTAAAAGACTCTTCTCGTCAATGCCTGCGAGCACAAAGCACGCTTTATCAAGTGCCTCAGGACGCTCGGTTGATGTACGGATACAAACGGCTGGGAACGGATGTCCTACTGATGTGAAGAACGAACTCTCCTCAGGCAGAGTACCCGAGTCAGAAACAACCGCAAATGCGTTCATCTGCAAGCAGTTGTAGTCGTGGAAACCTAAAGGTTCGTTACGGATAACACGTGGGTCAAGCTCAAAGTTGCTTGCCTCAAGTCTGTTTCTTGATCTTGGGTGACAAGAGTAAAGAATCGGCATATCGTACTTTTGAGCCATAGCGTTGATAGCGTTAAAGAGTGATAAGAAGTTCTTCTCTGTATCGATATTCTCCTCTCTGTGAGCAGAAAGCAGGATATACTTACCCTTCTCAAGTCCGAGTCTACTATGTACATCGGACGCCTCGATTTTATCTAAATTATTATGGAGCACCTCAGCCATCGGCGAGCCTGTGACATAAGTTCTCTCTTTTGGAAGACCAGTGTCAGCAAGATAACGTCTTGCATGCTCGCTGTATGCTAAGTTAACATCAGAGATAATATCAACGATTCTTCTGTTAGTTTCCTCAGGTAAGCACTCATCCTTACAACGGTTGCCTGCCTCCATATGGAAAATAGGAATATGAAGTCTCTTAGCACCGATAACTGAAAGACAAGAGTTAGTATCGCCAAGTACCAGCACAGCATCAGGCTTGATTTGTGCCATAAGCTGATATGATTTAGCGATGATGTTACCCATAGTTTCGCCCAAATCATTACCAACAGCATCGAGGTAAACATCAGGATCTGAAAGCTCTAAATCCTTGAAGAACACTCCGTTTAAGTTGTAGTCATAGTTCTGACCTGTGTGTGCAAGGATAGTATCAAAATACTGTCTACTCTTATTGATAACCGCAGCAAGACGGATAATCTCAGGTCTTGTGCCAACGATAATCAGCAACTTAAGTTTACCGTTGTCCTTCCATTTTACATTAGAAAAATCGCTCATTACCTATTTCTCCTTTTATCGTAATCCGCATTCTTTATAAAACGCTTTCAATTCTTTTCCTTTATCAATATCGCCATTTTTAGCCTTTGAAAGTTGAGCTTTTACATTACCTCTCCTGTAAATAAGACTTTTGAAAGCTCTGTGTAACCACGCATAAGGCAAAAGATATCTTCTGCCATCCAGCCACAGATACATAGACTTCATATCTTCATATTCAGGGAAGCATGTCCTGAGCAAACCGGAAACCCTACCCTCACTGACGTAAAGAGCGGCTTTATTCTCTTTAGTTCCAAAAATCTCGTTTGATAGCACAAAGCTACTTAGTTTTTCTATCAACTCTGTACTTTCACCATTTGCAAACCAATATTCTGATAAAGCTGAAACATTCAGATAAAAATCATACAAATTCAGTTTCTTAAGTTCATTTTCAAAATAACCCCTGTCTATATCCAGATTATCGTAAACATAAACATCCATGATAAATCTGATTCCGACACCACCGTGTTTAAAGTGTTCTGCCAAATGAATTATATTAAAAATGAACTCATCTTCTATTTTCATTTCATAGGTATGTTTACAGCCGTTTCTCAACAGACACCTATTCCATACATCCGAATAATAATCAAAGTACTCTGACTCATTCGCAAGCAAGCTTCTATGAGCTTCTACACTGATAAACGGAGGCATATTGTAGGTGTCGTTTTTCCTACCCTCTCTGTAGTCGGTATAGCCCAGCGCAAACATAACCTTTTTGAACTCATTGTGCTGTTGTGTTTTATATAGAACATCAATATCGCTCATTGAACGCAAAAAAGGGTCACTATATCTTTTTTTAGTTACCGCACCTTTCACAACCAGTGTGTCAATCCCTGACGCTTCGCACTGTTTTTGAATACAGTCTACTGCGTAGAGTTGATTTTCCGAACGCATACTCTCCTGTAATAACACTTGTGAAAGATAATTGCAAAGGCGATTATCGCTCTTTTCTTCATCTATAGCATCGACAACCAATGCAACAAGATGTAGTAGCCCTTGTTTTTTTGCAACTTCTATCAAATCTTCCGAGTAATGATCACTATAAAAAGAGCCTATAGTTCCATTCAGTACATCCCGAGCTATACTTACCAAAAGGTTATCTGACACTATTGAATCTCTCCTCACAAACTATCTATTACTGATCCGATCCATGATATATCTGCTGGCGTTAATCAACAGTATACCTGCTATTCCTCCGAGAAAATTCGCAATAATATCAGAAACCTCAAACAATCCAACTCTACAATATAATTGCGTCATCTCTATACACAAAGACAAAACCAAAACTACCAATAATGTTGTCACTACTGAATTTTTAAGTCTGAACAATATGCTAAACGGCACGAATAAAAGAACATTAAACCCAAAATCAATTAACGATTCTCCATCTCCATTAATAATCATATTTACAGAATTGAATATATCACCTTGAATATTATTATTCGCTTGATCACGCATAATTGTAAACATAAGTATAACTGTAATGCTTGCTGAAAGCAACACAGAATAAATCAGGTTTTTTCGGAGGTTTTCTTTCTTAATAAAGTGAAAATATGCAAAAACTGTTCCTGAAATCAACAAAAAAGTTATTAACGCTACATGCGGTAAAACATCTTTTAGAAACCAGTAAGTTTTATAATATATCTGATGAAACATACTGTTAATCTCTTCTAAATAAATCTCGAGTATAAACCTTTTCTGCCACATCGCTCAGACATTCATCATATCTATTGGCAATAATTACGTTAGAAAGCAATTTAAACTTTTCTATATCATTGATTACTTCAGAATCAAAGAAAGTACTGCCATCTTCCAGGGTAGGCTCGTATATAACAATAGTAGCACCTTTAGCTATAATACGTTTCATAACGCCCTGAATTGAACTGTGTCGGAAATTGTCAGAATTACTTTTCATCGTCAGACGATACACTCCGACTATGCAGCTATTGTTATTATCTGTGCTTCCATTATATCCTGCCATATCAAGCACTCTATCAGCTATAAAATCCTTTCTTGTACGATTGGAATCAACTATAGCGGTTATCATGTTCTGTGGAACATCGTCATAATTAGCTAATAACTGTTTTGTATCCTTTGGTAAACAATATCCTCCATAGCCAAATGACGGGTTGTTGTAATGCTTACCTATACGAGGGTCCAGGCATACGCCTTCTATTATTTTTTGGGTATCTAAGCCTTTAAGTTCAGCATATGTATCCAGCTCGTTAAAGTAAGATACACGAAGTGCTAAATACGTATTAGAAAACAGTTTAACAGCCTCTGCCTCTGTAAAGCCCATAAATAGAGTATCTATTGTATCTTTTTCGGCTCCCTGTTTCAGTAGTTCCGCAAAAACATGCGCTGCATCAGTAAGCTTTTCATCACTTTCGTCTGTACTGACAATAATTCTCGATGGATAAAGATTGTCATACAGCGCCTTTGACTCTCTTAAAAACTCAGGTGAAAAAATAATATTATTACTGCCTGTTTTCTTTCTTATGTATTCAGTGTATCCAACAGGAATAGTACTTTTTATAACCATTATTGCATTAGGATTATACTTCAAAACCAAATCAATAACTGATTCCACATCAGAAGTATCAAAAAAGTTTTTTTCACTATCATAATTGGTTGGTGCGGCAATAACAACAAAATCTGCATCGCTATATGCTTCTTCTGCATCTAGTGTTGCACGTAAATCAAGCTTCTTTTCCTGTAAATACTTTTCTATATATTCATCTTGAATAGGAGAAATTCTATTATTGATTAAATCTACTTTCTCTTTTACTATATCAACTGCCACTACCTGATTGTGTTGTGAAAGTAATACTGCGATGGATAGTCCAACATATCCTGTTCCTGCAACTGCAATTTTCATATCATAAACCTCTAAAAGTTAACTCTTCAGTTTTTTAGTAACTGTTCTTTCACATAATCAGTCGTCATTAACTTAGCGACTGTACCATCAACATCAAGTAAATTGGTGTTGTGGCTTGTGTATGATTCGTCAGCCTCAGTATGAACACTACCATTAACAACAAACTTGTCATAGTTTAAATCACGACTATCTGCCGCTACTCTGTAGTAGTCGCCCATATCCTCAGCACGCAAGCATTCTTCACGAGTCATAAGTGTTTCATAGAGCTTTTCACCATGACGTGTACCGATAATTTGTGTTCCTGTTTCTCCAAAAAGCTTCTGTACAGCCTGAGCTAATACACCAATTGTAGATGCATCAGCTTTCTGAATAAACAGATCTCCCGGATTTGCGTGTGTAAAAGCAAACTTAACCAGCTCAACAGCCTCATCCAGATTCATAAGAAAACGAGTCATATTAGGATCTGTGATAGTAATAGGTTTTCCGGCTTTGATCTGATCAATAAACAACGGTATAACAGAACCACGACTGCACATTACGTTACCATAACGGGTACAGCAAATAACGGTTCCGCCACGCTCTGCTGCAACACGTGCATTAGCAAAAATAACATGTTCCATCATAGCTTTTGAAATACCCATAGCATTGATAGGATAGGCAGCCTTATCAGTAGACAGGCATACCACGCGCTTTACACCACAGTCAATTGCGGCGTGAAGCATATTGTCAGTACCTATAACATTAGTACGAACAGCTTCCATCGGGAAAAACTCGCAAGAAGGAACCTGCTTAAGTGCTGCTGCATGGAACACATAGTCAACACCCCACATAGCATCCTTAATAGATTGGGCATTTCTTATATCTCCAACATAAAATTTCACTTTAGATGCGTACTCAGGGAACTTCGCCTGAAGGTCATGACGCATATCATCCTGTTTTTTCTCATCACGAGAGAATATACGAATCTCACCAATATCAGTTGTTAAAAAGTGCTTAAGTACAGTATTACCAAACGAGCCTGTACCTCCTGTAATCATCAATGTAGATCCTTTAAACTCAGACATATTTATCAACTCCATTCTAAAACTCAGCGATTACCGTACATCTTGTCATAATAATTCTGGTAATCTCCGGAAATGATATTTTCCCACCAAGAACGATTCTCCAGATACCAGTTAATTGTCTTTTTTATACCATCTTCAAATTTTGTTTCAGGTAGCCAGCCAAGTTCATTGTGTATCTTTGTAGGATCAATAGCATATCTCATATCATGACCTTTGCGGTCTTTAACATAAGAAATTAAACTCTCAGGTTTATTCAGTTCCTTACAAATAATCTTAACAATCTCTATATTCTGTTTTTCATTGTGGCCACCAACATTATATACCTCACCGATCTTACCATTATGAATTATCAAATCGATAGCTTTACAATGATCTTCAACATATAACCAGTCACGTACATTCTTACCTTCTCCATAGACCGGTAACTGTTTGTCATTAAGTGCATTGGCAATCATTAACGGAATCAGCTTCTCCGGAAAGTGATACGGACCATAGTTATTGGAACAACGGGAAATTGTAACCGGAAGTCCATAAGTACGATGATAAGCAAGCACCAACAAATCTGCAGAAGCCTTTGAAGAAGAATACGGACTTGATGTATGCAAAGGTGTAGTCTCTGTAAAAAACATATCAGGTCTGTCCAGCGGTAAATCACCGTAAACCTCATCTGTAGAAACCTGATGATAACGCTTGATACCATACTTTCTGCATGCGTCCATTAATACAGCAGTACCCAGAATATTAGTTCTCAAAAAGACTTCTGGATCCTCTATACTACGATCAACATGGCTCTCAGCTGCAAAATTCACCACTATATCAGGACGCTCTTCTTCAAACAGGTTGTAAACAGCCTCTCTATCACAAATATCAGCCTTCACAAATCTAAACCTTGGATTATCCATTACAGGTTCAAGTGTAGATAAATTGCCAGCATATGTAAGCTTATCCAAACAAATTATGCGATAATCGTCATGGTGTTTCAACATATGAAACACGAAGTTAGCACCAATAAAACCGGCACCTCCGGTAACTATTATAGTCATTCCTCTAAAGCCTCCTCAGCTATCGAAATAATATATTTTCCATAATCAGTAGTATGCAATTCCTGACCCAATGCCAGTAACTGCTCAGCAGTAATGAAACCTCTTCGATAAGCGATTTCTTCAATACAAGATATGTAAAATCCCTGTCTTGCCTGCACAGCTTCCACGTACTCAGCTGCTTTCAGCAATCCCTGTGGAGTACCTGTATCAAGCCACGCAATGCCACGACCCAATAAGCTGACCTTAAGCTTTCCTTTACCAAGGTACTCATTATTCACAGCTGTGATTTCAATTTCACCTCTGGCAGAAGGCTTAACGTTTTTTGCAATTTCTACAACATTATTATCATAAAAATACAGGCCAGGTACAACAAAATTTGATTTTGGCTTCTCAGGCTTTTCCTCAATAGAGATAACGTTGTTATCTTTATCAAATTCAACAACACCAAAAGCCGTAGGGTTCTTAACAGGATAACCGAATATAGTCGCTCCATCCAGTTTTTCAATAGCATTGTTTAATATGCCGGTCATATTTTGTCCGTAGAATATGTTATCGCCAAGAATCAAACACACACTATCATCACCGATAAAATCAGCACCTAGTATAAATGCATCTGCAAGTCCACGAGGGGTATCCTGAATCTTGTATGAAATGGAAATTCCGATACGCTTGCCGTCACCAAGCAGTTTATCGTACACACAAGTATCCTCCGGTGTAGAAATAACCAGAATATCCTTGATGCCTGCAAGTAAAAGTATAGACAAAGGATAATAAATCATCGGCTTGTCATATACAGGCATTAACTGTTTAGATAATGCTACGGTCATCGGATAAAGTCGTGTTCCGTGCCCACCGGCTAAAATAATACCTTTCATCAATTACACCCCTTTGAATTTCTTTATGTAACAGCCTGCCCTGTTGGAGCTGTCTGTTGTTGTACCTATTTTATCTACAGAAAGATCCGCAATTCTAATCAAAGAATCCGGTTCTTCCGCTTTTATCCTCTCAAGTTCCATAAGGTCTTCTTTGCTGAAAATAAATACGCTCTCAACACTCTGAGGTTCGCATACTTTTTCAAAACTAGGCGGTATATCACACGCTACTTCAATTACCATTCTCACAAAATCATATCCGGTAGAACAAGGCACCAGATCGCTGCCTATACAGTCGCCACCCATTCTTCCGCCGATTTCTATCAGCTTTATTTTGCCATCGTCATCGATTTTAATCTCCGAGTGTGATGCGCCATTTTCAAGTGACAGTGTATCCAGTGCATGCGAAATCACTCTCTTGATTCTGTCTTCGGTGTCCTTATCAATGGGTGCGGGCTGTCTATGCCCTGTTTCGATAAAATTTGGAGCACCTGTCGTATATTTCAGCGTTGTCGTCAGATAGTGATGCTGACCCTTATATGAGATAAACTCAACACTATACTCTGTACCCTGCACAAACTCTTCCACAAGTGCCTTCTTCTCAAAGCTGCACTCGATCGCGTGTCTGACAGCAGCACTCAGCTGTTCTCTGCTTTCAGCCTTAAAAATTCCTCTGCTACCACTTCTGTCAGTCGGTTTAACTATGACCGGAAACTCTATTTCGAGATTATCAACGTCAGAATTCTCATCTACCAGCACGCTCTTCGGGCTTGGGTCATTTCGTTCTTCAAATGCTTTTCGCATGAGATGTTTATTGGTGCTTACTTTTGTTGCTTCAACAGAGTTTGAGTTTAGTCCCAGACTCTGTGCAACATAGTTCACAGTAACCATAGCCAGATCTGAAGCAATTGAACAGATACCGCAGATACCGATTTCTTCACATTTTTTCAAAATCTCTTCTTTTTCAATGATGCTAATAGGATAAAAATAGTCAGCAACTGACTCGCCTACGTCGTTAGCCGCCCAAGCAAAAACGTGAGTTATATATCCCATTTCTTTAGCTTTTTCAATCAACGGGAGCTGAAAGTAACTAGCACCGATAATAGCAAGATTTTTTTGCATAATTTTATTGATCCTTTCGGCTTTTCGCCTCTTTGTTAAGTACTGTTCTCACTACATAAAGTGGTCTTTCTTTAACCTGCATGAAAATATTACCAATATAAATGCCAGTAATTCCTATAGAAGTAATAATAAGTCCACCCATAAACGAAATCAAAGAAACTAAACTGGAGTATCCAGGAGTAATCTGTAAAACAAAATGCCTAACTATTGTGAAAATAACCATAATAAATGAGACCGCAGTAATGACCAGACCGATTTTTGCCATAAGCTTCAACAATTTATCAGATTGAGATGTCAGGATGTCGGTCGCCATTTTCATTCGCTTTTTAAAGTCATATCCCGACTTACCTTCAAAACGCTCATTATGCTCAACATCTATAACTGCCTGCTTAAATCCAAGCCACTTTATGTACATTACAAAAGCTCTGTGTGTTTCAGTCATACTACAGTAGCTATCAACCACTTGCCTTTTAGAAATACTGAAATTACATAATGCCGGATCATAATCTAAATCTGTAGCAACAGAATACAGCTTATAGAACATATTTGACACCAAAACTTTAAGAAAACCGTCTTTACGCTGTTTTCTTCTGGCAAACACTACGTCATACCCTTCCTGAGCCTTGTTGTATAGGTTAAGTATCTCTTCTGGTCTATCCTGAAGATCGCAATCCATAACTACTACCCAGTCACCACAACTATGCTCAAGACCTGCAGCAATCGCTTTAATTTGTCCAAAATTTCTGGACAGCTCAATACCAATTACTCTCTCATCACTATCACACAACTGCGTTATCTCTTGCCACGAGCCCTTTGGACACGCATCGTTAACCAGAATAATTTCAAATTCATCTGTTATCTGCTCCAATGTGTCAGTCAATCTTTTGTGTAGCTCTGGCAATGCCGCAGGGCAACCATATACAGGTACTACGACTGAAATATCCATATGTATCCTCCACTAACTAAATATAAAAAACTATAACCCCAACCAATATCAATACATTACCTAGTGTTTTTTTCCAAGTGATTTTTTCCTGAAAAAATACAAAACTCAAAATTAGAACTAAAATATAACCTAACGATTCAATGATAGGACCATTTTTATACTCAATCCCTCTAAACGCCAGAACAGTTAAGATGGTAGACAATACCATCATTGAGTATCCGATAATAACCCAAGGATTAAGATACTCTTTGATAATAGAATCGTACTGCTTTTTTGCACTGACTTTAAGCAAAATCTGAGAAAAAGCTGCGACCACTACAGACGCAATCATAAACCAATAATAATTATTCATGCTGTTCTCCGTTCACAATAATTGTACCTATTATTATAATTATTCCGCCTATTACATTAGTCAATGTTACCTGTTCATTAAAAAGCACTACCGCCCACAACAAAGACCAGATAATCGCTACTGCACGATTGGCATAGGCTATTGATAAATCAATCCGTTTTATCACTTGTTGCCACAAAATAGCGTACACTCCAAGTATAGCAATCTCTACACCATAAAGAGCTAAAAACTGTAACGAAAACAGCTCCTGTTGTGCCGCAAATTTACCCGCAACTCCGGCAAATGTATATATAACTATTATAATCTGGAGAACAAGTATCTGCTTAATTATTTGATTTTTCTTTGACAAAACAATTCCTCTTTTACTGTTCTTTTTTTCTGCTGTTTACCAGCTCGTCCCATTTTCCACTTTCGAGTTCATCTTTGTAATCCTTCATCATATCTATATATGAAGTGTACTGTGGTACAAATCCAAAGTCTTCCTTAGCTTTGCTCATATCAAACAAAAACGATGGTGTGTTGTTTGGTTTATCAGGACGATAAACTATACTGGAACGATTATCTGGATCACCGAAAACCTCAATTATAGCTTTAACCTGGTCTTCCAAATCAAGCTCTGTTCCCGATGTCATATTATACAGACCTCTGGTCTTATCGCTGTCAAGTGCCATACAATACGCCTTAGCTACATCTTTAACATAAATAATATCTCTTGTAATATGTGGATCGCCCCATATCTCAATATCATTACCCTGTTGTGCATTCTCTATGAAAGTCTGTACGCCGCTCTTATAATATTTACCATTCACATAAATAACCGAATGAGGTCCGACTCCATACACAGGAGGAAATCTGAACCACGCACACTGCATATTATGTTGCTGATTATAATACTCCATCACGTCACATGCTGCGTTCTTTGAAATAACATAAACAGCGTGATCACCGGTAAAGTGAAAATCGCGAGGTTCAGTCTCTTTGATTGCATAACCTTTTCTCCACGCACCCGCAACATCCGAATAAGATGAATTGGAAATCAGTTTCTTGATTTTGTTCTTTCTACAAAACTCAAGTACTTTAATCGTACCAATTACGTTAACCTCAAAGTAATCCGCAGCGTTTTCGTTTTCCTCAAGATCTGCTGTTGCATTAGCCGGCAACAATCCTGCCAGGAGAATAACACCATCGATATTTTCTGTCGGAAGTTTTTCGTAATCTTTCTCGCAAGTTATATCAAGTTCAATAAACTCAGCACCCATATCTTCAAGAACAGCACCGAGCTGTTTGTTTCTGCCTGTTGCATATACCTTTCGCCCTTCAGCTATCAGTTGTCTTATAGTGTACATACCGATAAACCCAGTTGCACCAATAACAATTATGCCACCTTTTTTACATGAGGTTTTTTCACAACTCATATTTTCCTCCTTAGATATCCTTAAAAAAAACTTTTATACATTCACAAACCTTTTTCCTGAACTCATGCGGTATATTGTAATACAACGGGAATCTCACAAGTCGTTCACTCTCTACAGTTGTGTACTCATCTTCTCCATCAAATCTGCCGAACTTCAATCCGGCTGGTGCAGAATGAAGCGGTACATAATGGAAAACACACTGCACGCCATTATCTCTCATAAACGAGATAAACTCTGTTCTTTGCTGTAAATCCTTGCACTTTATATAAAACATATGTGCATTATGTACGCAACCTTCTGGTATTACAGGAAGTTCGATTTTTCCCAGCTCAGAAAGCGGTAATAACTGATCATAATAAAAGTGCCATGTATCTAATCTGTCATTGTTAATTACTTCTGCCTTTTGAAGCTGTGCCCAAAGGAAAGCTGCGTTCATATCACTAGGTAGGAAACTATCTCCGAAATCTACCCATGTATACTTATCAACTTGTCCTCTGAAAAACTTAGCACGATTGGTACCTTTTTCACGAAGTATCTCTGCTTTTTCGTTATATTCAGGATTGTTTATCAGGATGGCTCCGCCTTCACCCATAGAATAGTTCTTTGTTTCATGGAAAGAATAGCACCCGAAATCACCGATTGTACCCAATGCTTTTCCTTTGTATGTACTCATAACACCCTGTGCTGCATCTTCAACTACCATAAGGCTATACTTTTTAGCAATATCCATAATGGTGTCCATTTCACATGCTACACCAGCATAATGAACTGGTACAATAACCTTTGTTTTATCAGTGATAGCTGCTTCTATTTTTGTTTCATCGATATTCATCGTATCAGGTCTGATATCAACAAATACAAGTTTAGCTCCTGCTAATACAAAAGCCGTTGCAGTACTGGAGAAAGTATAACTTGGCAAAATAACTTCGTCACCCGGTTTCAGGTCACACATAAGTGCAGCCATATCAAGTGCAGACGTGCCGCTGGTGGTGAGTAAAACCTTTTGTGCATCAAACTTTTCTTCCATCCACGCGTTACATTTTTTAGTAAATTGACCATCACCACAAATTTTCTGTGAATCAATCGCTTGCTTTATATACTCAAGCTCATCTCCTACAAACGGAGGCGTATTGAAATTAATCATTTATGTTTCCTCCTCAGTTTAAAATAATATCACATATTCTGTCGATAGTTTCATCTGAAAGTTCTGGATAAATTGGCAGTGTCAGCACATTCTTAGCAATTATTCGTGCAACAGACAAATCGTGGCAATCAGAATAACCACACTCAGAATAACACTCAAAGTCAGAAGTAAGCGGGTAAAAATACTTTCTGGAATTTATTCCTGCTTCTTTGAGTTTGTCATAAATATCATCACGACTATACTTATAGGAATCAAAAACTACAGGAAAATAAGCAAAATTAGACTTTAAGTTTTCCTGAATCAAAGGCAATTTAACACCTTTTACACCTGATAAATTTTTTATGTATCTTAGATATACCCTTTTTCTATCCTCAATCCAGCTATCAATATGACGCAAGTTACATATGCCCATCGCTGCCTGAAATTCATTCATTTTAGCGTTACCGCCCACATACATGCAACTCTCCTGGCCCCTGATACCAAAATTTTTCATATCATTCAGGACCTGTTTATACTCTTCGTTATTAAAACACAGTGCTCCACCTTCAATGGTGTTGTACACCTTAGTCGCATGAAAGCTAAACATACTCATATCACCAAAAGAAGCAACTCCTTTACCCATATAGCTTTCGCCAAAAGCGTGTGCTGCATCATAAATAACCTTTAGTCCATATTTATTTGCTATTTTTTCTATTTTGTCAACATCACAAATATTACCATATACGTGCACTGGTAGAATTGCAACCGTTTTCTCTGTAATCAATTCTTCGATTTTATCCGCATTAATTGTATAATCAGCTTCGTTTATATCACAAAAAACAGGTGTAAAACCAAGCCTTACAATTGCGTGGGTAGTTGAAGCAAAAGTAAATGGTGTGGTGATAATCTCTCCACCCTTTTTCATATTAAGTGCTGCTAAAGCTCCCTCAAGTGCCAAATGTCCGTTAGTATAAAGTGCAACATTATCAACATCAAGATATTTTTCGAGCTGAGTCTGAAGCATCTGATGTTTTTCACCCATATTAGTAATCCAATGGCTATCCCATAATGTTTTTATCTCTTCACAATACTCCTCATAAGGAGGCATTGAAGACCTTGTAACGTTAATCTGCATAAGATATCTCCTAAAATTATACTAACTTACCAAGATATACATCCTCTTTTACCTTCATCAAAGAATATAACAACTCGATGTATGGTGTACTCAAATTGTATTTTTGAGCAAGGCTGAAAATATATCCCGCAATATACTCATTTTCTGTTTCTCTTTTATTTAAAACGTCTTCAAGCATTGAAGTATGCTTGGATTCACCATAGTTTATGAAATAGGTCATAACTTCTTCTATATCATCCTGAGTTATTTCTATTCCCTCTTTTGACGCAACCGCCACATACTCATCCATAATCAATCTACATATTTTCTGGGCGTCCGGTGATTTCTTAAACATTGAGTAATCCAGCTCTGTAAGGGCTGTAAGAGCATTACCGGCCACATTTAACATCATTTTCTGCCAAATTGCATGCCTGATATTTTCATCAAAAATGCACGGCACATCCGCATCAACTAAAATAGTATGTACATCTTGCGCATAACTCTTGTAATCGCTATGATTCTTTCCGATGTGATATACTCCGGGATTCTGATATACAATATTGTTTTCAAAAATCCTTGTATTTGGACCTTGAGCATAACCCTCAAGAATCACGTTATTTGAAAATTTCTTCCTGAAGAAATCGTATGAAAACACACCATTCTGTAGTGGTAGGATAACCGTTTTGTCGCTAATAAACGGAAAAATGGTATCAATTGCACCATCAAGGCTATAGTTTTTAACGCACACAAAAAGCACCTGAAGTGGCTTGTCTAACGTGTGGCTTGGTGTAACAATACGAGGATCAAAACGCTGTCCATTAATATACAACGGCTGTTTAATAAGGTCTTTTTTTATTTCTTCACTTGATAAAAGAATAAACCTGTCTCCGTATTTTTGGTATAGCAAATGAGCCAACGGTGAACCAATTGCACCTAGCCCGATTAAAGCTATATAGCCGTTATCTTTGTTCATATTCTTCACCTCGTTTAATTATCAAGTGTAATCATTAATAATAATATCCGTATCGAACGGTGTTAAAAGCATTGAGTTGTTGTCTGTATCTATGACATCATACAACTCCATTAATCGGTCGATTCTGCTTTTTAATTCTTCTTTTGTATCAGCAACTATAAAAAATCTACAAGCAATCTGCTTCAAAGTACCATAACCTGTAACAGTGTCCATATTTCTATAACTTGGGTTAACGGAAACCACGCCCTGTATCTGAGCAATTTCATCTAACCCTTTAAGCTCTTTTATCTGTCCTAGTTTAACAAGCGGAGATAATTTACAGCCGTACTTACCAGTTAACGGATCAGCTTTCTTTGACAAATCCTCTTCACTCATTTTACCTGTTAACGCAAAGTTTATCATAAGTTCTTTAGCATCAATGCCTGAAAACTCCTTTACGATGTAATGCTCCTGTGCACCATTCAATCTATAGCCCGGTTCGTAAAAACGAACGCCACCATCTTCATCAATAAACGACTGAATAAACATAACTCCATTTTTTACACCGGTCTTAATGAACATATTCTTAACTTTTTCATCATTATCTTTTAGATATTGCTTCGTGTGTTTAGAAGGAAATATATATGATGTAGGGAGCTGCGCAACACCATACTGTTCCTTATTTGTATATCTATCACACATACCTACACAGGTAGGCTGTCCATCCTGAAATACGTAATACACTACAACTTCTTGTCCGGTCATATATTTTTCAATGAGCAAACATTTACTTTTAGAAAACGACAGAGCTTTGTCAATACCTTCTCTAAGCTCATCAAAAGTCTTACAAACAGATATCCCCTTTGAACTGCAACTATCTACCGGCTTTACAACAACCGGAAGTGGTATTTCTTTCAACTCACTGGTGGAGTAATAATCACTAACAACATACTCATCTACTACCGGGACATCAAATTCTCTGCACATCTGCTTAAAATTCTTTTTGTCTGCAAAAAGCTCGAATAGTTTTTTATCACCGTAACAAGGAAAATTCATATCAGAACAAATTCTTTCGTATGACGGCATAAGTGCTTCAGCTACTCCAAGTAAAACTGCATCTACGTTCTGTTCTTTTATTAATTCTTCAAGTTCCTCAACATTTGATGCATCAATATTACATGGTTGTGCAGCATATTGCTTAGCGTATGAATTTGGATCATAGTCGGTTACAATTGTATGTAATCCCATTTTATTTGCAGTTTTCACCAGACCTGCAGTTTCCGGATTAGCACCTAACACTAACACACTTTTCTTACCATTAATCATTCTCTTTTTCCTTTCTTGCGGAAAACAACTTTCCGTTCAAAGACTTAAAATAATTGAAACTTTCAAGTTTGAATATAATCGAACCTAAGATATAAATCGCTACTCCAGCTACAAACTGAATTATCAGAGTAAGAATGTCATTAAGTCCTAAGTAACTAACAAAATATACGCTTGCACCCATGAAAACAGCTAATCCCAGAGTCGGAATTATATCTTTGAGCTGCTCAAGATAACCGTATTTTAACAGCTTTTTATTTGGCCAGCTGTTGATAATCTGTGATAAAACACTTTGCACTATCATACTCAGTGCTATAGCTTTTACACCAAACCACATTGATGCAAATAACAAAGCCATACCAACAACTTTCTTAGCAATCTCCAGTTTTAGGAACAAGTCACTTCTGCCAATAGCTTTTATAGCATTAAGATTTGCTGTATGTATCGGATAGAACATATATGTTACGCAGAATACTCTGAGATAAAATACGCTTGGAAGCCATTTTTCCGTCAAGATAAGCCTGATTAACGGCTCAGCACAAAACGCCATTCCCATCATCAACGGAGCCAAAGCGTATGTGCTTGTCTTAATAGCACGACGTGCCATACTCTTGACATGATCTATATTAGACTGCTCTTTTGACATCGAAGGAAACAGCACGCTGTCAATAGAGTCGTTAATTTTGTTCGTAATAAGATTTGGAAATTGCTTACCTTTGTTGTAGTATGCAAGGTCAGATGTTGAATACTTTTTACCAATAATAAGTGAACGAAGTTCGTTGTATACAGTGTCAAGAAGTCTGGAAACCAGTAACTTCCAGCCATATTTCAAAAGCCCCTTAAGTCTTTCCCACGAAAACATCAACTTAGGTCGCCATTTTACAGTAAGCCATAAAATCAAAGTACCTACAGCCAAATTGAAAAGGTTCTGTGCAACTAAAGCCCAAACTCCAAAGCCGGCATAAGCCATCCATATTCCCACAACCGCAGCACCTATTGTACCGCCAATAGTAGAAAAGAAAAACTTTTTAAAAAGCATATTTCGTGACACATAAGCCTGCTGGATATTTTTGACGCCTGAAATAATCAACGTAAGGCTGATAACTCTGATAATAGCAGTTAACTCTTCAATTCCATAAAAAGTTGCTATTAACGGAGCCAAAAAAAACATCAATAAATAGAGCAGAACACATACTGCAAAATTGAAGTAAAATACCGAAGAAAAGTCCAGGTCATCAGCATCTTTTTTCTGAATAAGAGCATTACCAAGACCACTATCAACAAAAACCTGAAGTATAGTGGTAAATACGGTAACAAGTGCTAGAACTCCGTAAACATCAGGATCGAGTATTCGAGCAAGAACAATAGAAACCACAAGGGTAACTGCCTGTGCCCCACAGCGTTCAAAAAAACGCCATAAAAAATTGATAAAAACTTTTAAACTACTCATATTCTCATCTATTGTTGAATTAATCTACTTGGAACATAGATCAAGAAATTCTCATCATCAAGATAAACTTCGTAATCTGTAAGAGTCAGCATATAATCAATAACCGCTAATTTTGCATCTGAGGTATCATGATCGTCGCCGCGTTGAATTTTGTTTATATGCGAAAGGACAATAATTGGATATATGCCCTCCTCTTTCTTCTTCTCAATCTCAGACAATAGGGATACCACGCTGACAGCAGGATAATCCACACACGGTTGTACATTTTCAAAGTAGTCGTGCTGAGGACCGATTACATATCCCAACGGAAAATATCCAAAAATAGCAACCTGAGCATCTGCAAACTGACTCTTTGACATTACTTCATAATACTCATTAAGCTGACTAGCTCTATTTTCTGTTGTTTTCATTCCATTGAGCACTGTAATTCTTTTATCTGTTCGGCTATTCATATCAGAATATTTTCCATCCATAAACGCTGACTGTGTATTTACAGTAACACCAGTAACCAGTTCACATATTATTATCAGAACTACACTGAAACAAAGTATATTTTTACACACAAAACCGACTTTCTGGTGTTTCAAATTAAGAAGTTCATAGTGTATGATATCTGACACCGCCATAAGCATTGTCAGAACAATCATTCCCTGTAAAATGTTAATTCTGTTTAAACCCAAATCACTACCAAATATGCTACATAATGCAAGTAAAAATACTACCAGATATATGGTCCTGTGCTCAGGATTTTTACCTTTGAGCATAAAAATCATAAATAGTGATAAAAGCACCAGCGCCAGAGCGCTCACATACATCAAATTAACACGCATCTGTGTTCTGAACACAAATACAAACGCTACCTCTATCACAAAAAAAGCACAAACGCAAATCACTCTTCCGATATGTGAACTTCTGTTTCCGATGATAGTGCACAAAAACGCTATCAAAAGCATTGGAACTCCAAAAATACAAATATCCTTTACGGCTTTGAGAGTCTGCACTATGAGTGTTTTTATTATTCCCATTACCGAATGACCGCTCACTTCCTCTATTCCAAGAAAGTTTTCAATCTCCACTGATGATTTACCCAACAACAGATTAACATAAGACATGAAGCTCTCAATAACCTTATCAAAACCCATATATATAATCATACAGATGAGTACAATAATCACTCCGATTACTGCACCGAAAAAGTAGTTAATCGATTGTTTAACGATAGTTTTTCTATCGTTCTTTGTCCATACCCCATAAGCTATTATTCCAAAAATCATTATACAGAACAAAATATTAGGCAAACGGACAAATGTATTCACACCACATAGAATGCCACTGACAAATACCAGTGCGCATTTTTTCTTATAAATTCCCTTAATCAACAACAGTATCGATATAAGCAGTATCAGTTTAGTAAGTGGATAGTAGCTAAACAACGACTCTCCGCCAAGTGAGAAATAGCTGTGTGCAATTAAGGCGCCCAGTACAACAGCTGGTTTAACATACTCTTTAAAAATCAAGTACGCACACACATCAGTAGCAACACACATCAACCAATATACCACCCTGAAAACCAGCAACTGATGAGACGGTAAGACTTCATATGCTATTCCACCGATAAGATTAGTCAGAAATGTGCCGATACCATTGATACCTAATCCACCGAAAACCTCCATATAATTTGTCAGGTTAAAACCGGTATCGGTATAATCTATACCTTTATTTACAAAAGGAAGTCTCAACAGCACGAGTATCAGCCAAAGCACTGCAAGCAGTGCTTTGTTGTCTGCGAATTTATTCAGTTTTTGCGACAGACCAATAGTCTTTGTCATTGTTAATTCCTCTCATTTCCTGACAATCAGTTTATATCTTAGCCCCGCTGTTGCAAACGATAGACTAGTTTTGGGAATATACACCCTGCATATATACCAATTCTACGTTTGAAAGAAGACTGCCTGAAACACCTTGCCTTCTTTGCATCCTTATAACGTCCCTCGTATATCGCAATCTCGAAACTACGGAATTCAATTTCTCGCTCTATAATCTCATCATACTTTTTATTAGTGTAATCATTGTACTCTCTAAGGAAACCGATTTTTTCTTTTCTGTGTTTAAGAAACTTTTCCTTATCCAATCCAACTCTTACAGTCCACGAATTTTCAGTAAATCTACGATAGCAGGACATATTCTTTTTTAGGTAGTAAATATCCTTTTGTGCTGCACAATACAAACGAATTATCATATCCGAACAGCTCAACCCTAAAAAGCTTCGTTCAAAACCGGATAAACACTCAGCTCTTGCCATCATAGTCGCGTAATGAGGTACTTCAAGCTGATTGCCTATCAGCTTTTCCATTGGTACAATGCCGTCACTATTAAGATCGTATCTATCTTCAAGTGTTTTGCCGTTTTTATCTACCATACTGTACGCATGACAACAGATACTATACTGGGGATTAGCCTGCATAAAATCATATTGTATCTGCAGTTTACACTTATCTGTCCAATAGTCATCGCCCTCACAAAAAGCAATGTACTCGCCTTGTGCTCTTTTAAGCTGAATCTCAGGAGTAATACTCACTCCCTGAGAATACTGATTGTTTTTCTGACAAATAGGTTTGATGATATCAGGGTACTTTTTCTCATACTCCCTGATTATTTCAGCTGTTGTGTCAGTAGATGCATCATCATGTACAAGTATCTCAAAAGGTACATTTACTTCCTGCATCAGAAAACTATCCAACGCTTCAGCAATATATTTTTCATGATTAAAAGCGTTACATATTATGCTGATCTTTGGTTTTTGTGTTGCACTAGTGTTCATAATTCTTCTTACTTTCTTAGTTTAGAATAAACTCCATCCATATTGTTTCTAATAAAAAACAGTGTTGAATATGTTGCGACAGCTAATTTCGGACTTCTCATCTGATACAGCCTTTTAAAAATTTTCTGCAATTTATCCTGAGGAGAATATCCCTCCATATACCTGCTTAGCCCCTCGTCTTTAAAAACAACCTTCATCTGCTCGATTTTCTCTTTTTTAGAAAGATTAGAATTCTTTCTGAACATATTAGGTATACAAGAATGTACGTACTCGATATGGGTTTTAGCATATAACTCCATATATTCTTCATCGCCATCCATGCCTAAGCTGCAGAATAACTCATATCTTCTTCTGGATAATTCTGTTACTATGCTGTATAAGCCCTTTTTATATCTCGAGCACAAAGACCCAACCCCATCTTTATAATAATTGTAAAGTGGTCGGTTAGTAACAGCAACATTCTTAACATAGTAGTAATACTTAATGACAAAATCCAGATCTTGTCCTGTTATAAACTGTTTTTCAAAGCGAATGTTATTTTTCTCAATAATGCTCCTGATGAAAATCTTGTTCCACAAATAGCAGAAACTTCTTGTTTGTTCCATCACATACAGCGCCCTGCTTCTATCTGATGTTATCCAAACTTCTTCTTCGATAGCCATTCTCTCATTATTGATTCTGCTACCGTCACTTGCAAACTCTATATAGTGATTGCAACATACCATATCAATATCATCATTGCCTTTAATAAGCCCGAGCAACTCATCTAGCATCTCAGGCACGATTGTATCGTCTGCATCTACAAAAATAATATACTCACCGGTAGCTACATCGAGACCCGCATTACGTGTTTCGCCGGCACCACTATTCTCTTTATCAATTACTCTGACGCGGGCATCTTTTGAGGCATACTCTTTGCAAACAGCAAGGCTATTATCTGTAGAACCATCATTAACAAGTATGAGTTCAAAATCGTCATTCGTTTGTACAAGAATACTCTCAATGCATGTTTTTAAACGTTCCTCTGCGTTATACACCGGAACAATTACAGAAACTTTCGGACTACTCATAAACACACCTTTACTCCATTATTGCTTATCTAAATTCATATTTTTCTCGTATATGTATGAATCCCTCAACCCTAATGATATCCATAAGTAAAACGCTGATGCTCCAGGTCCGAGGGGAGGATAACCTTCCATAACAGAAATTACTACAAAAAACAGCGACAAATATTTCGCTAGTTCAAATAGAACATATCTAACATCATCTTTTTCTATGTCAGTTGTATTCTTTTTAAAACCAAAAATTACTGAAAATAACTTTCCATAGGCATAAGGTATAATAAATACTCCCAAAAGTAATCCACCTGATCTTAATACATTAATTGGGAAACAATCAATGTATGCCCATGCACCTAAGCCAATCAGCGGATGCTCTAAAAAGTCTTTTATAGACTCCACATAAAGGCTTGGTCGTCCACTCAAAATAATATCCGCATCAGTGATTTCAACTGAAGTATATCGATGGTCACCTATAATAAACTCTTGGAATAGTTCATATCCTTTTTCCGTTGTGGTAACAAACATAAAGACGATATATACAGAGAGTGCAAATATCAAATATACATAAAAAGGCCTTTTTTTCTGAAAAATTGCAAATACTAAAACAACGATAATTGCAATAAAAGGTGTTCGTGAGTGTAAATCAAACAGCGTAAATATTGCAAAAACAGCAAATATATAACCAAGTACTCTTATTATTAAGTTCTTTGTTATCCTAGGTACAATCAGTATTTCCAGCAGAATACCAAGACCCATAATCTGTCCTGACATGTTTTTAGTTTCAGATCTTGTATCCTGCAATAAAACATAAAGAGATAAAGTAAAAATTATATGTGCAACTATATACGAAATTATCATACCGTAAACAATATTTTTCTTCCTGTTACACGGAAGATTGTAACCGATAAAATAAAAAACTACACAATATAATAAATATCCAGCTACGCCCATACCGTTAGTCCTATATAGTCCACTTAAATACAAGACCTTGATTAGTATGTATGCATATAAATACACAGCTAACATATACAGGAGTGTATAATTGATCCTCATGTCACTGGTCATAAATAACAGTACAGCCAACACTGCCCAGAGTCCATACATAACCATTGTACATAAATTTGCTATGCTCTGATTTGAACAAAAGGATAGTGCTGAAACTATAATCGCTAAATAAAAAACAATATCTCTTAGTGTCAATCCACCGAATATTAACCTATCCTCGTGCTTAGTTAACGTGTCCATTTTTCACCCTACACTTGACTTAACCTATTTTTTGCTTAATAACTTCCAAATGTGATTTTACTACACTTTCGATAGTCCAGGAGCTAATCTTATCAAGATTGTTAATTGCCATTTTTGTTCTCAGTTCTTCATTGTCCAACAAATGTGACAATTTAGCTCCCAGCTCTTCGACAGACTCAGTTTTAACTATATAACCGTTTATATCATTATCTATCAGTTCTAATCCTGCTACACAATTATCGGTTGTAATTACCGGTAATCCATTCGCCATTGCTTCATTGATGACTAGTCCCCATATATCTTCTCTTGTAGGCAAAACAAAAATATCAGATGCCTTATAGTACTTAAAGATAGTCTCTTTATTTTTAAAACCAATAATTGATATTCCTTTTATATTGTGTTCTGAAATATACTCTAGATAGCTCTGTTCTTCATACCCGCCACCAATCAGTAATAATGTGGCTTTATCCCCAATCTCTTTCCAAGCTTTAACTAAAATATCAAAGCCCTTTCTAGGAATAAACTGTCCTATAGATAAAACAACTAATCCATCAGGTATGCATAACTCATCGCGTAATTCTGCTTTCTCTTTTTCAGATACAATTTCTGATAAAATATCATGGTCAGACAATGATGTAAAATTATGCTTAAATATTCTTTCTTTCTTAACACCGTAACTGCTGAAATACTCAACACCCTGCTCACCACTTGCAAAGCAGGCACAGGCTCCTTTAAAGATAAATCTCTTGATCATATCTTTAACCAAGTGTTTTTTACGAATAGCTCCATCACAGTTAACGAAATACGGAACACCTTTCATTCTACAAGCAATCTCTGCTTTAAGCGCAGGTGTTGTTAACGGATCATAGGATACAACAAATTTATATTTCTTGATATTCTTGAGAGCGTGCTTAAACTTCTTGTTCGACTCCTCCGAATTCAATACATCAAATGCTATATCTCCGCTTGTTCCAAACCACTCTTTATTTCTGTCCTCGTTTTTATTAGTATCAAAGAAAATATCCAGATCATATTCTTCTGCGAGACCTCTGAAAACTGCAATTCTATACGGAGCCGGATATGATCCTAATACCAATACTCTATACTTACTCTTGCTCAAACTAGCAACCCTTTCGTTTTAAAAATCAAAGTAGTTATACACTGTTATTTTGTTTCACTATACTTAAGAACGCCTCGACATCTGTAAAGCTGTCAGCAAGACGACTGATCTCATCATCCGACTTTTCCCACCATTTACTGGAAACCAGCTCTTCGATTACATCATCATCAAAACGCTTTTTAATCAATCTAGCCGGGTTACCTGCCCATACTTCATAAGGGCCGATATTTTTAGTAAGTACTGAGCCCATACCCAAAACCGCACCATCAGCGATTGTAACTCCAGCCTTTATCTTACAGCCTTCGCCAATCCACACATCGTTTCCGATATATGTTTCGTTGAAAGCTTCAAATTCGTGTCGGGAAAAATTCTTCTTCAATATATTATCCATACCATGGAATACAGAAGAAGTTGAAACCCAATTTATAGGGTGAGAAGAGCCTCCTACGTAACAATTACCCGCAATAGATGTAAAATTACCTATATGTGCGTTTGTAACAAAGGTCTTTCTTCCAATGTAAGAATATTTTCCTATCTCGCTTCTATAAAACTTAGCCCCACCACAGATAGCAGCATGCTTATCCACCTTACTGTCTTGAAGTGCTACAGAAAGTGCTATCTTTGTAAACAAAAATCTATATGGCAGAGAAATAAGGTTCTTAATAAAAACAATAAATCTTCTCATTATTTTCTTCCCCTATATTCATGAATTTTAGCATCAACAAGAAATCTATACCAATATGCTTGTAAAAAGGCAAAAATCTTACCCTCTTTGCCATCCAGAAATCCTAGTTTGAAATATAAACGATACAAATAATACAGATGTGCTCTTAATCCCATCGGTAATTTATAGTACACGTTAAACTTTATGAAACGCTTGATTTTTGCGGTTCTGTTCAACTTTGTTACATCCGTTTTTTTCTGCTGGCTCTCTATATAGTCAAGAACTTCTCGGCTTGAATATTTATTATGCTTATCAATCCATGCATATAGATCTTTATAGTCATGATGTATTGAGTCGTTTTTTAGTTCTACACTCATGCCACTTTTCAGAATTATATGCTCATCCATATTACGTTCTTCCATATATCCGATGTCTTTTTTGTATATCAACAATTTTTTAAATGGATAGATACCGCCATGTTTAAGCTCTTTGCCCATAAAAGACACCTTAAATCTAACAACAATTCCGTTTACATCAGTATCTTCATTTTCCTCACAAATTTTCTCTATTTCTTCTGCAGCCTCTTTAGTTACTATTTCGTCTGCATCAATTCTGAATATCCATCGAGTTGTTACATGAGCGTTTTCCACACCCCAAATATATTGTTTTGAGTAATTCTCCCATTTGTGATACAGCACCTCAGCCCCTAACTCTTTTGCTATATTTACTGTGTTGTCGGTGCTTCCACTATCTATAACCACAATTCTTTTTGCAAGATTTTTGATAGAGTTGATACACTGTGGTATATTCTTTTCTTCGTTGCATGCTAAAATTATAGCTGTTAAATCAATCATACTTTTCTCCTTCTTTTTGATCTACCAAGTACCCATGGAAACCATCGGTTTACTATATAAACAAACGGAATATCAATTAACACTACTGACACAAATAATATAAGTGAACCTAAAACGGAACCAACCGAATGCAGACTCGCCATCAATCCCCCTAACGGGAATGTGAAACAATTAAGGATAATAGGATGAACAAGCATAATGCACAGCGAATTTTGTCCAAGATAATTCAGACATTTTCCAACGGAACCCGTTAATCGATTTTCAACCGAGAAAGTCAGGAACACTATGCCCACTGAGCACAAAACACTTATCGCAATCGAAGAAACAGGTCTTAAAAACTCACCTGTAAAAAAACTGAATTGCGCTGGATATATCAAAGCAATCACTGTTCCAATAACAAAGAAGAAGAATCCCAGATAAAAAGTGCTCTTTTTTCCCATCTTAACCAGCAAGTCAGTAAAAATCCATCCGACTAAATAATATCCTGTTCCTGATAATATCCTTTCTGCCACTATTAACAAAGCTCTGCCTTGCGGCAACAAATATGGCAACAACAAACAAATCACAGCCAAAAACAGCCGTGCGATATATCTATCAGCAAACACAAGTTTTCTATATAGAAAAATCACTACTTCTACTGCAAATAAGGTTAATAAAAACCACACTGTACCATTACCTGTTATGAGCAATTCTTTCATCTCTGCAGAAAAAGTATCGAAACTCAAAGCAGACTTCAGGCATAATACAGTAAGCTTTATTACGGAATTTATTACAGAAAAAACAACATACGGAATAAGCAACGATTTAGCGCGTTTAGAAAAGAATGTTTTAAAAGACACTCCGTCGTAATCTTTGTAATACCCCAAACATCCCGATATCACAAAAAACAGCGGAACATGAAACCCTATGACGTACTCGTTTACTTTGCTAATAGCTGAAAACCATTGAATACAATGTGCAAAAACAATTAGAAGTATCCCAACAGCTTTGGTATAGTCGATATACATCATACGTTCATTCTTTGTTGTATTGCCTTCATTTCTGTATCGTTGCATAATACAACCTCACAAAACCAATAATATTTGAAAACTACACTTTGTAGGTCATCTTTTTCTTTAATACTCTGTCCGTAACACTATTTGAAACAATATGTAATACACAGAATAAAACTACTGTGCTAACAAACACAAACAATTCTATTATTGATGCTCCTTGGATTAAAAAAAGCATATATCCATGTACCAAATACAGTTCAATGGAAATCTCAGCTACATACTTCAGTGCATAATTCATCAAGTATTTAAAGCGATACTCTAAACCGATACTTGCAATCGAACAAGTAGAATACTACATTTACTATAACTCTACCACTTACTTTTTAAAATACACATCCAGTCCATCCATAATAGAATGTTTCTCAAAATGCTTTTCATAATAAGCTCGACTATTTTCAGCCATAGCAGACAAATCTTCATTCTTCAGTTTCAGAATCTGCTGCGCAAGCGCTTGTTTGTCACCTATAGGTGCACACAATCCGCATTCTGCTTCCTCAATAACACGCTGTGTTTCTCCAAAAGCCGACGCAATTATCGGCATACCACACGCCATATAGCTCTGAAGCTTAGCCGGAATGGTCATCGTCCATAGCTGTGCATTCTGGAAAGAAATGAATGCTGCATCACAAGCAGCCAGCAGCTTCGGAATATATTCAGCAGGCTGTCGCTCTACCAGGACAAACATATCCGAAACTCCACACTGTGAAATTTCTTTCTCAAACTCTTCTCGATATCTTCCGTCGCCTACTATAACAAATTCAATATTTTCATCTCTTAAAAGTTGGGCAGTTTTCGGTAGTATATCAAGCCCCTGTGCCTGACCGATATTACCCGTAAAAATAATTTTAAACTTATCATTCTGAGGTATTTCAGGAACAATTTGTCTTGTCACAGGTACATAAAATTCTTCTGCATACTGTGGCAGATAATGTACCTTCTCTTTGTCTTCTACTCTCTTTTGAATCTCTTTTACAAAACTCGGAGAAGTAGCAAAAATATCGGTGCAATTCTTATATATGTAGTTAACCATACTGCTAATAGGTTTAATTACAATCGGAGAAGTGATTCCCGTAATTATTTCTACATTCTCAGGCCACAAATCCTGAACATACAAGTAATTTGGCACCTTGTGTTTTTTTGTATACCATACACCGATCAACGCCTGTGTCATCGGTGAAACCTCGAAAGTAAAAACGTAATCCGCCTTTAGTTTCGTGCGTAATTTCCAGAAGTATCCTGAAACCACAAACGAGATATAATTCAAAAATAATTTTATCGAGCTATGACCTCGTGGGATAAGTGGAATTCTTATGATGTCTATACCGTTCCAGTTTTCAGATCGTCTGTCTTTTATGCTGTATCCATCATAAAATTCACCTTGCGGGTAATTCGGTATACCGGTTAACACTGTGACCTTATACCCACGTTTCACCCACTCTATACACATATCGTTGATGCGGAACGATTCAGGATAAAAATACTGAGTTATCACAAGGATATGTTTTTTACTCATCACTGAACCTCCGTTTTTTCTATACTTTCTTTCAGCGAATACTTTCTATAATTACATTTGTACTCACTAAGTTCCATATCATAAGTAAGATTTCCAAAAGCCTTATTAACCAGATCTGTAAACTTACTCATTATCTTGAGCGCCCACGAAAAGCCTTTAACAATTATAATTTTTTTGTTATGAACCTGACTGATTGATTTTACAAGCTCAGATGTATTAGCATACTCAGCATTTTGTGGAAAGAAAACACCATCCTCATTGTTGTCAATCATCAGTTTGATAAACTCAGTCAAATTACCGACATAAAGCATCGAACGCTCATTTTGGACATATGGAAAAATCGGAAGCTTCTTAGCAAACTTAGAAAGTGTCGGATAATTACCCTTACAATTCTCTCCGTAAATCATCGGAGGTCTCAAAACAACAACCATAAAGCTATTGTCTTTAAGCAACTGCAAACCTTTTTCGGCTTGCATCTTACTATCTCCATAACAATTTGAAGGAGATAGTTGTGTATCTTTTGTGATAAGCTTGTTTATACCCATTGGAGCACTATCTCCATAAACACTGGCACTGGACATAAACACAAACTGTTTAACGCCCTCTGCTTTTGCTTTTTCGGCAGTTTCAATAGCAAGGTCTGTGTTAACTTTGTAGTATATAGATTTTCTCTCTTCACTGACTTTTCCAAAATCTGAGTGTGCAATTCCGGCAACGTGGAACACAACGTCATACTGAGCAAAACTCATATTCCGCCAGCTGCCATCAATCATATCAACCGTTTCAACGCTATAACCATCAAACTGTCTGATATAGTTTTCAAAAGATACGCCGATATAGCTATCCTTGCCGGTAATCAATATCTTTTTCATCGCTTTTTCGCTTCCTCTTTTTTAGTAAGTTCTCCTGTACCACCTTCGACAACACCATCGCTTTTAAACACACTGACGATAGACAGGAAGAAGCATTTTACATCAAAACCGAAACTGAGATTTTTAGCATAATCTCCATCAAGCTTAGCTTTCACAGGGATCTCAAGCTCATCTCGACCATTAATCTGAGCCCATCCGGTAAGCCCTGGCACAACATCATTAGCACCGTACTTATCTCGCTCTGCAATCAGGTCGTCCTGATTCCACAGTGCCGGTCGTGGACCGATGATACTCATATTGCCTACAAAAATATCCCAGATTTGTGGAAGCTCATCAAGACTTGATTTTCTTAAAAACTTTCCGACTTTCGTAATATATTGTTCAGGATTCTCAAGCTGGTGTGTAGGCACATCATGCGGAGTACTCATTTTCATTGAGCGGAATTTATGTAACTTGAAGTAGGTTTTATTAACACCCACTCTTTTCTGCGTAAAAAAAGCAGGACCCGGGTCATCAATCTTAATTGCGATTATTAACCCCAAGAACAGCCATGATAGAAATACAAGTGCTAAAAATGACAATACAATATCCAACAGTCTTTTGAAAAATTTTGCGTACATAATTAACCCCTCAAAGTATGTGGGAACATACTACCCCACAATCCCATTTTATCTTTAATATTCTACTATAAAACATATATAATGTCAATTTAATTACACTTTTTATCAATACTAACATTACTACTCTAAAACGGCTGATTTATGCGGTTTTATGACACTTTTCGTCAAACAATACAAAAAGCCCTCGGAAATTTCTCCGAGGGCGTTAAAATTTTATCAATTTGTAAAAATCCGAGCACTTGATTTTATGCAAATAGTCAAATATTTCTTAATTATCATAACCATTTGGATTATTTTTCTGCCAGTTCCAGGAGTCACGGCACATCTCATCAAGACCTCGCAAAGCTTCCCATTTCAACAGTTCATTGGCTTTGCTAGGATCAGCCTCAAGAATAGTCACATCACCAGGTCTTCTGTCGAGTATATCGTATGGTATCTCCACTTCGTTTACTCTGGAGAATGTATTAACAATATCCAAAACGCTGTAACCGGTACCTGTACCGAGGTTAAAAATCTCAGCACCCTTATGGCCGTTATTGATATACTCAAGAGCTTTGAGATGACCATTTGCAAGGTCAACAACGTGGATATAATCACGCACACCGGTACCGTCGTGGGTATCGTAATCGTTGCCGAAAACGCCTAATCTCTCACGTTTACCAACGGCAACCTGAGTAATATAAGGCATAAGGTTGTTCGGTATACCATTAGGACTTTCGCCGATAAGACCGCTCTCGTGTGCACCGATAGGGTTAAAATATCTAAGGAGCACTACCGACAATTCCTTATCAGCAACAGTTGCATCTGTGAGAATCTGCTCATTAAAAAGCTTTGTCCAGCCATAAGGGTTGGTGCATGAAGTAGGCATACCCTCTTTAAGTGGTACAACCTTTGGCACACCATATACTGTTGCAGATGAGCTGAAAACGATTTTCTTCACATTAAACTCGCTCATTACTTCAAGCAGAGTAAGTGTAGTATCGATGTTGTTTCTGTAATACATAATCGGCTTTGCCACACTTTCGCCTACAGCCTTGTAGCCTGCAAAGTGGATTACAGCCTCAATATCACACTTTGAGAAAAGCTCACGCAGTGCCTCTTTGTCTGCAACATCAATTTTATAAACTTCAACAGTTTTGCCTGTAATCTGCTTAATGCGGTCAATAACCTTTTCACTTGCGTTATCAAAGTTGTCAGCGATTACCACCTCATAGCCGTTGTTTAAAAGCTCAACGCAGGTGTGACTTCCGATATATCCGGCACCGCCGGTAAGAAGAACTTTCATAGTTTTTCTCCTGAATTAACGATTAATTTTATGGTTGAAAGTAGGGACAATCTGAGAGAGCATATCAACAGTCTTGTCACTGTCATTTTGTTCAGCGTAACCACGCAAAGTGTCAAGCTTTGATAGAAGCTCATCAGGGTTGATATCAATCTGGTTACCAATAAAAATCTTCTTATTTTCAGTAGATTTCAAGCCCTCTTCATCCATCAAAAGCTCTTCAAAAAGCTTCTCACCAGGTCTGAGTCCTGTAAATCTGATTTCAACATCTTTGTATGGTACCTTGCCGTACATTCTGATGAGATTTTCAGCGAGAGTTGTAATCTTGACAGGGTCACCCTTATCAAGGACAAAAATCTCACCACCGCTTGCCATAGCACCAGCCTGAAGTACAAGCGATACAGCTTCAGGAATAGTCATAAAGTAACGGATAATGTCAGGGTGAGTAACAGTAACCGGCTTTCCTGCCTCAATCTGACGTCTAAACAGCGGAATAACAGAACCGTTAGAGCCAAGAACATTACCGAATCGTGTGGTAACAAACTCGGTTTTTGAGCCACTCTGCGACTTATACTGAACAATCATCTCACAGCAACGCTTTGTAGCACCCATAACATTAGTAGGGTTAACAGCCTTGTCGGTAGAAATCATAACAAACTTTTCGACGCCGTATTTCTCGGCAACAGTAACCATATTCCATGTGCCAAAAATGTTGTTTTTAACAGCCTCAGCTGGGGAAGTTTCCATAAGCGGAACGTGCTTATGAGCTGCTGCGTGGAATACAATCTGAGGCTTATACTCCTTGAAAATAGCATCCATTTTGTCGTAATCTCGAACTGACGCAATAAGTGTAACAAGGTTAAGTGCATCGTCATATTCAAGCTTAAGCTCCTGCTGGATATCATAAGCATTGTTCTCGTAAATATCGACAATAATAACCTGTTTAGGAGCGTATTTTGCAATCTGTCTTACAAGCTCGGAGCCGATTGAACCGCCACCGCCTGTAACCATACAGACCTTGTTTTCAATAAATCTTCTGATTTCGGTCTTATCAAAAGTGATTGGATCTCTGCCTAAAAGGTCCTCAATTTTGATATCCTTAACCTGACTTAACAGCTGAGGATTATTGTCATCAAATAAAAGCTGGCTTAAATACGGAACCATTTTAATCTGGCACTCTGTCTGGGAACACAGCTCCATAATTTCCTTACGCTCCTCCTGAGTACAGGAAGGAATAGCAAAGAGAATCAGCTTGATTTTATACTCTTTACAGATTTTCGGAATATCCCTTGTAGTGCCGACAACCTCAACGCCCATCAGTTTAGTGTCACGTTTTTTAGGGTCATCATCTACAAGACAAACAGGTAGTATGTTTCGGGATGGATTATTAGGGTCAGCGTTTACATTTGAAATATCGGTAAGAATCATTCTTGCCGCCTGACCTGCACCTACTATAAGAGTACGCTCGTAGTTTTCACTTCGGCCGACTTCAGTAAGGTCGATAAAGGTACGCTTGAACAAAAATCTGAACAGCGTGATAACAGAAACAGTGATAACAAAGTTTACCACATAAAACATCGGGTTACCCTGTTTCTCAGCAAGAGAAGCGAAAAATCCGCTCATCAGCAAGCCTGCCGCTACGCCCACTGAACAGTAAAGGTAGTCTTTCTTGTTAAAATCTCGCCAGACTTTGGTATAAGCTCCACAGATAAACAATGAGAAAAAGCAGAACAAAGCATTCAAAAATACTATCCATGTGAGTCTGACTTCGTTTACAACAAATTTATCCATTGGCAACTTGAAGACAACGCACATCAACGACACAGCAAGGTTTGAAACCAATGCAGACAAAGCTACCAGTATCACATCTACTATCATCAGCAGATTTTTTCTGAAATTGAACCTCTTCATAAAATCATCCTCTTAGCGAAAAAACGCATAATTACATATAATAAGTATATACTTATCCTACAACGATGTCAATAAAAACCTATATTTCGACACGTCTAAGATTGAACAGTTTTCATAAATTTCAACGGGCATAAATAAAGAATATCTTTCATATACATTACCACAATAACACGGAGGTTACTTATGAAAGATAACGTCGAAGAACGTGCCGTACAGCTCGGAGAATACATAGCAAAAAACAACGCAACCGTACGACTCACAGCAAAGAAATACAACGTCAGCAAAAGCACCGTGCACAAGGACGTAAGCGAAAGGCTCAAGACGATAAATATGTCACTGTATAAGCAGGTGCGACAGGTGCTTGACAAAAACAAACAGGAGCGTCACATCAGAGGTGGCAAAGCAACAAAGGAAAAATACAGAAAAATCGCACAAAGTGAATAATCAAAAAACTCTCAGGCAGGCGAAAGGTACACACTTTTCGTCTGCTTTTTTCAGTTACAAAGCACCTGATTTAAAAACTCAACTACCTCTTTACTTTACGGATAAAAAGTAGTATAATCACCGTGGTATGTAATGTAATTTGTGTTCACACAAGGAGATATTGCTATGATGAACATTCCGTTTTCACCGCCTGACATTACTCAGGCTGAGATTGATCAGGTAGTAGAAGTATTAAAAACAGGATGGATAACAACAGGACCTAAAACAAAGCTTTTTGAGCAGAAAATTGCTAAAATGTGCAATACTCAGAAAGCAGTATGTCTTTCTTCTCAGACCGCCTGTGCCGAAATGACACTTCGTATCTTAGGCATCGGTCCGGGAGATGAGGTCATTGTGCCATCCTACACATATACAGCATCCGCTTCCGTAATCTGTCACGTGGGAGCTACTCCTGTGCTCGTTGATTGTGCAAAGGACAGCTACGAGATGGACTACGACAAGATGGAAGAAGCTATCACTGAAAGGACAAAAGCTATCATCGCAGTTGACTTAGCAGGTATCGTGTGCGATTATGACAGGATTTTTGCAGCTGTAGAGAGAAATCGTTCGCTTTTCAAACCGTCAGACAATCCTATCCAGTACGCTATCGGCAGAGTTATCGTAATGAGTGACGCAGCCCACGCTTTTGGTGCTCAGTGGCACGGCAAAATGTGCGGCGAAATCGCTGACTTTACAAACTTCAGCTTCCACGCTGTTAAGAATATGACAACAGCTGAGGGCGGTGCCGCTACATGGAAAGAGATTCCGGGCATTGACTCAAACGAAATATACAAGAAATTTATGCTTATGACTCTACACGGTCAGACAAAAGACGCCTTTGCTAAAAACAAGGGAACATCGTGGGAGTACGACGTTGTTGATACCCAGTACAAGTGCAATATGCCTGATATTTTATCGGCATTGGGTCTGGCTCAGCTTGACCGCTATGACGATATGCTCACACGTCGTCACGAGCTCATAGAACGTTATAACAACGCATTTAAGGGACTTCCTATTGAGGTGTTGAACCACTGTGACCACACCCACCGCTCCAGCGGACACCTTTACTTTGTCCGTTTTATCGGCAAGGATGCTAAGTACAGAAACACTTTTTACGACAAAATGAAGGCAAAGGGTATTATGTGCAACGTGCACTTCAAGCCTCTGCCTATGCTCACTGCGTACAAACTCAAGGGCTTTGACATCAAAGATTTCCCTAACTCATATGACCAGCATAAAAACCAGCTCACCCTACCGATGAACACCGTAATCACCGACGAAGAGGCAGATTACGTAATCAAGTGTTTTATCGAAATTTTAAAGGAAATGGGCTAAACGGCTCATAGCAGCCTTAAACTGTGTCGCAAAAAGGCTGTCCATCTCGGACAGCCTTTAATTTTCAGAATTCCTACACTCTTTGTTTTTAGTTTATTCATTTTTGTGGAAAAATTTATACTATAATTATTGTGAACAATATTGAACCTATATATGACAACGGAGGGTTATTATGAACAACGGAAAAATTCTTATTGTAGATGACGATACTAATATATGCGAACTGTTACGCCTGTACATAGAAAAGGAAGGTTTCTCGACAGCTATTGCTAACGACGGAGTACAGGCTCTTGAGGTTTTCAACAAAGAACAGCCTAACCTTGTACTTTTAGATATTATGATGCCAAAGCTTGACGGTTGGCAGGTATGCAGAGAAATCCGCAAAACCTCTGACTGCCCTATCATTATGATTACAGCAAAGGGTGAGGTTTTCGACAAAATCTTAGGTCTTGAGCTTGGTGCTGACGACTACGTCGTAAAACCATTTGAGGCAAAAGAAGTTGTAGCAAGAGTAAGAGCGGTATTAAGACGAACAGGTGTTTCAGAAGAAGAACCTGTCAAAGAGGTCAACTGGGATAAGCTCTCAATCAACCTCACTAACTACGAGCTCAGAGTAAACGGCGAGCAGATTGACACTCCGCCTAAGGAGCTCGAGCTTTTATATCATCTCGCCAGCAATCCTAACAAGGTATTCACCCGTGACCAGCTACTGGACCAGGTGTGGGGCTTTGAATACTACGGTGACAGCCGTACAATCGATGTACACGTAAAACGAATCAGAGAAAAAATAGACGGTGTTTCCGACAAATGGGAACTGAGAACTGTCTGGAGAGTAGGCTATAAATTTGAAGTCAAGGGTTAAGAAACCGACGAGCTTTTTTCGTCGCTCAATCTTAATTAAATATCTTACCGTCAGTCTGTCGATGATTCTCCTTTGTATGATAGCTATGGGTATTACTATGCTCTTTTTCGTAGCGGATTACTGGGAAAAGGATAAACAGGACAGTCTGATAGAAAACGCTAATCAGGTTGCGTCAGTAATAACCGCCGCGTCGAATTTCGACAGCGTTAACAACGCTATCATTATCGAAGACCCCGATTTCTTCAACATCACCATTTCGACTATGGCACAAAGTCTGGATGCCAATATTTTTATAGTCAATACTAAAGGTGAGTTTTTGTTCTGCTCAGAGCACGGACTATCACACCACGTCGGGTCTACGATACCATCCGAAATTCTTGCAAAAACCGCTTTCGATACCTTCTTTGAGTGTGGCACACTCGACGGCTTTTATGAAAACACATATTACACCGCCGGTGTTCCAATCAGAGTGGTAGACAAGGGCGAGCAGGAAATCGCAGCTTTCTGTTATGTTTCGACTAAATCAGCCTTTGTATCAGGATTGACAATGGCTACGATGAGAACTTTCGTTACTGCTGCGATTATTACCGTGTTGCTTTCACTGGTATTCATATATATATTAAGCTATAATTTATCAAGACCACTTCGACAAATGTCAAATGCAGCAAAGAAATTTGCTGTCGGAGATTTCTCCGCACGAGTCAACGTTTCAAGCGAGGACGAAGTCGGTGAGCTTGCGCTTGCGTTCAACCAGATGGCTGATTCGCTCACAGCAAGTGAGGGTATGCGACGCAGCTTTATCGCTAACGTCTCCCACGAGCTCAAAACTCCTATGACAACAATCGCAGGCTTTGTTGACGGTATGCTCGACGGGACTATCCCTCCTGAGCGCCACCGCCATTATATGAATATCGTATCACTTGAAGTAAAGCGTCTGTCACGACTTGTACAGTCCATGCTCTCGCTTTCACGTATTGACAACGGCGAGCTCAAGCTCAATTGTCAGGAATTCGAGCTGTTCTCGGTTCTTATCAACGTGCTTGCAGGCTTTGAGCAAAAAATCAGTGAAAAGAACATAGACATCAGAGGTCTTGAGGACTTTGTTTCTCTTAAAGTCAACGCTGACCCTGATTTAATGCATCAGGTTATATATAACCTTATAGAAAACGCCGTAAAATTCACTAACGAAAACGGCTACATCTCTTTCTCGGCAATAGAAACCAAGTACGATATCTCTGTCGCTATCGAAAACAGCGGAGCAGGTATCCCACCTGAAGATATCAGGTATATATTTGACCGTTTCTATAAAACCGACAAGTCCAGAAGTGTCGACAAAAAAGGTATGGGACTCGGACTTTTTATCACAAAATCCATTATGCGACTTCACGGTGGCTATATATACGTTGAGTCTGAACCTGACAAATACTGTCGTTTCACATTCAAGCTTCCGCTTATTGCAAAGCAGTACGAAAAGCCGTCAAACAACAAATATATAGACACCACAGCAAACACTAAAACGGAGGAATAATATGGACGAATTTAATCGTGAATTTGACCCCACAAATGAATATATGTCATTAGACGACGAGAGCAGCAACACTGATGTTACTTTAAACAATACTGATGATGTAGATACAGCACAGGACTTGCAAGAGCCTGTACAGGTAGAAACTGTTGAGGACGACGTATTTGAAGCTTTTGAAAAAGCTACCAATACCCCTTCCCCATACGAAAATCCTATCCCTCAGCCTACACCACAGCCATATGCTGAGCCTGTTTCCTATCCTGCACAGCAGAATGTACAGCACTATGCACCACCTACTGTACCATATAGCCAGCCGATAAATACTCAGGTTAATCAACCACAGTATACTCCACCTCAGTATATGCCGCCTCAGTACACCCAGCCTGTAAGACAGTACCAGCCACCGATGTACAATGGTCAGTACAATGCACCGAATCCACCGGTAGGTCAGTATAACGGTGCTCCTACACAGCCTAATCCTGTACCATCACAGTACAATCCTTATCAGCAACAGCAAGGTGCTAACATACCTGCTCAGAATTTAAACCCATACGGCGCCCCTGCTGTAGCTAAAAAAGAGAAAACACCGAAGAAAACTAAAGTCTTAATCGGTGTGCTTATCGCATTACTTGTTGTTTTTGCAGTAGGATTTTTAATAAGCTGTATCTCAATTATTGCTAACAACACTCCTGAAGACCCGTTTAAATCCGACAATCCGCTTGCTCAGTATGGTACAGAGCCTGAAGAATACAGCTTTGACGAATTTTTCGGCGAAGATTTTAACGGTGATTTCGGCGATTTTGGTGGCGGATTCAACATCACTCCTCAGTATGAGGGTGACTATTTTGACGAAAAAATCACTCTCAAGGCTGACGAAGGTCAGACCCAGCAGGGTGAAAACGATAAAAACACCTACGCTCCGAATAAGGACGCTAAAGGCATAGAAATCAAAGGACTTCCAAAAGACAAGGATAACAGCAAGTACACAGCAAAATCAGCATACAACGCTGTAACCGACTCTGTTGTTTCTATCCTATGCTATGAGGACAAAATCACCGACAACGCAGAGGACATTGTCGGCGAAGGCACAGGTACTATTATTTCAAGCGACGGCTATATTGTAACAAACAGCCACGTTATCGGCGATACAAAGGCATATACAATCAACGTTGTATTAAACAACGCCAAAGAGTACAAAGCAAAGGTTGTCGGCTTTGACACGAGAACCGACCTTGCAGTTTTAAAAATCGAAGCAAAAGACCTCTCATATGCCAAGTTTTCTGATTCTTCACTTGTAGAAGTCGGTCAGGACATCGTTGCAATCGGCAACCCTGGTGGTCAGAGCTTCCAGAACTCTTTGACAAAAGGCATCATTTCAGCCGTTGACAGAGAGCTCACATTAAACTCTAACGTAAGCTACATCCAGCTTGACGCTGCAATCAACCCTGGTAACTCAGGCGGTCCTCTGTGCAACCTCTACGGTCAGGTAATTGGTATCAACACAGCAAAAATTGCCTCTGAAGAATACGAGGGTATGGGTTTTGCGATACCTGCAAACACAGTAGCAGAAATTGCTAACGACCTTATCCACTACGGTTATGTCAAAGACAGAGTAATGCTTGGTTTAGTCGGTATGCAGGTAGACGAAGAAATGGTTTACAGCTACGATGTACCACACGGTATCCTCATCACAACTATTTCAGAGGGCGGACCTCTTGACAACACAGACATCACTGAGTACGATATTTTAACCGCAATCAACGATGTTGAGGTTAAGACTTTCCAGGACGTTTACAAAGAGCTCTCTAAATACAAGCCGGGTGACAAGGTGACTTTAACCCTATACAGACTTGAATCTTAATTTCATATCAAAAAGGAACTGCTGTGACAAGCAGTTCTTTTTTATTTTCACAACATAAGTTGCACTTCTATTGCCTATATATAAAAACATCTACAAACAAAAAAAGGTTGCCCGATATCGGACAACCCTGTTCAATATGAATATTATGTGCAATACTGATACTGCATAAATTTTTGCAAAAAAAAACGACCACCCTATTGGGTGGAAGCTCTCTTTTGTGTTGGCACCTTCCTATTTTCCCAGGCCGTCACCAGCCAAGTATCTTCGGCACTACAGGTCTTAACTTCCGTGTTCGGGATGGGAACGGGTGGACCCCCTGCGTCATCGACACCAACTATTATTTTGTGTCGCTCTCTCAAGCGACTTCGTTATTATAGCACCTTGTTTTCAAAAAATCAAGTCTTTTTTTATATTTTTTTAAAATTTTTTTATTTTTTTAAAAAAGCGTAAACTTTTGCACTTTTATTTGACTATACGCTACAAATTTTGTAGAATAATAACACATAATACTTTGGAGGTTATAGAAATGTATAAAAGAATTATTTCTATTTTGCTTTGCCTGCTGATGGTATTCGGTATGGCACTCTGCCTTTGCTCATGTAAAGACGATAACAGCGACGAGTATCCTGTAACTGTCGCAAATGTTACTATACAAAGCGAGCCTGAAAACATCACAGTGCTTTCTGACTGTCTTGCTGACATTATCTCATATATGGGTTACGATGTCAAAATGGTCGGCAGAAGCGCTGAAGTTGACCAGGAGTTTTTGTCTGTTGTACCTACTGTCGGCACAGCAGCAAGTCCTGACGTTGACGCTATCATCAATAACGAAACAGACCTCGTTATCACAGAAACCGCTTTACCTGACAACGTAACAACTGCACTTTCAGACGCCTCGATTCCTGTGCTCACATTATCAAGAGCTAAGTCATTTGACGAATTAGAAGCTCTTTACGTAAATCTCGGTACAGCTTTAGGCGGTAATGTTACAGGCAGAAAGCAGGGACAGGATTCATACACAAGCCTTACTAAAACTCTTGGCGATTTCAAAAACGCTATTCCTAAAGATACCGTAAAAACAGCGTGCTATCTTTATTTAAACGAAAACAACGAGCTGTGCACTTTAACAAAAGGCTCAATTGAGTACGAGCTGTTCTCATACAACGGAGCTATCAACGTTTTCTCATCTCAGGAAACACCTTTGGTTGACCTTAGTGTTTTAAAAATCAGCACACCATCATTCATCTTCTACAATGACCAGGCAGTTCTTGATTATCTCAAGAATGACACAGAGCTTTCTACAATGGGTGCTTTAAACAACGACAAAACATACCAGGTTAAGCTTGTTGACTTCGGTCGTCAGGGCACAACATATGAAGAGATAGCTTATCGTATGCTCGAGTTTATGTTCATCACAAGTGCGGCTACTCCTGATGAGGCTACACCGGATGAAGTAACATCCGCTACTGAAAGCGAAACACAGACAGCTTCAGAAGAAGAAACAGTTGTCGGCTTTATCTCAGATGTCGAAGAATAACACAGATTAAATAACTCACATAAAAAACGTTCCCTGCTGAAATTCAGCAGGGAATTTTTACTTTTATTCAACTGTAACAGTAACAGATTTCTCGGCTTTTTTGCCCAGATCATCTGTAACCCTGTAAGTAACCTTGTATGTACCCTTTTTAGAAGTGATAACATTACCGATTACCTGAATTTTGTCGGTGATATCCTGTGAGCAGGAGTCAACAGCAGTAACTTTAGAATCAAAATCGCTGTTTTTCTCTATCGTTACATCCTGAGCACCGCTTATTACAGGTAGCTTGCTGTTATACGGGTTATTCTTATGAGGATCAGTAGGGTCCCAACCGACAGAGGTATCTACCTTTACTGTAGGCGGAGTACCCAATGGGTCAGCCTTTGAATCATCATCGATTACGATAACCTCAGTATACATATCAAGGTTATCATACACCCACTTGGCATCAGATATCATAAGTCTAACACAGCCCTGTGACGCATTTGTACCGAGCTTATTGAACTCGTCAGCCTTTAACGTATATGACTCCGTATTTGTATACGGCACCGAGTGGAACAGATAGTGTCCCGAAAATCCTGTTACATACTTGCCGTAAACATCACCGAACAGTGCGTGCCAGTAGTTTTTGAAATACACCGAATACTCGCCCACAGGAGTGATATTCTCCTGAGTCATCTCACCGCACGAGCACACCATCGCTCTTACAGGCACAACGTAGTCGCCGTTTTCGTCGTAGGTATATACGGTTACGGTGTTAGTTCTACGGTTTATTTTGACGCTGTAGAGATTTTGTGAGCCGTCTTTTTTGTTGTTCTCGACAATGTCGAGATTTGCAACATACGCTGTGGTGTACTCAGAAGGAGTCTTTACCTTCTCAGCCTTTTCAACAGTAACGGTACACGTTCCTGAAAAATCCTTGCCCTGTGCTGTAACAGTAGCTTGTCCTTCCTTCAACGCGTCAATTCTACCTCCGCTGTCAACACTGACCACCTCAGGGTCGCTCGATAAAAACTCGACCTTTTCCATAGCCTTATCATCGACAGGAACGGTAAAAACATGAACCTCACCGGCTTTTATTATTAAAGATGTACTTTGTCCGTTTTCGATAACGCACGGCTCGGTAGCTAAAGGTGTTGTCGGCAAATAGTTTTGCGGTTTGTTTTCCAAAAACCTGAAACAAAGCGTGCACACACCGAAAACCAGCACCACTGCACAGAAAGTCATAGCTATCAGCAAAGCGGTTCTGTTATTACGCCTTTGGCTGTTATTACCACTGTACGGGTAACTGTATCTGCCGTTGTAGCTGATAGGATAACTTCCGCCTCTTCGCCTGCGTCTTCGTATTACTTTCATTTCTTTCATAACCTAATTATATAGTCACAAAGGGTAATTATCAAGTCATATTTTCTGCAAATTGCAAAAGTAGTATAATATATGTTAGAATATATAAGTAACAATCACATTATTTATGGAGCAGGTAATTTATGGACTTTAATCTCAATTGTAACGTTGCTAAAAAATGCAACTCGTGCCAGCTTAATAACCTTACATACAACGAACAGCTCAAGTACAAGCAGAACAGGTGTATCAGATACCTAGGCTCATTTTGCAGAATTTGTGACATAATCGGTATGGAAACACCGTTTTCATACCGAAACAAGGCTCAGGCTGTCTTTAAGCGCGAGCGTGACAAAAGCATCAGCTGGGGACTTTACAAATCCACCACTAACACCTTGGTTAGAACTAAGGAATGTAAGCTCCACACAAAGCACTCTAACGAAATTTTTAACACTCTGTGTGCACTTTTCAAGAGCTTCAAGATTCCCCCATACGACCCGTTCAAGGGCACAGGTTTTGTAAAAAGCGTTGTAATAAGAGAGGGTTTCACTTTTGGCGAAGTTATGGTAATCATCAACGGAGCTGACTCACTTTTTCCTGCTAAGAAAACCTTTGTATCAGCACTGCTAAAAAAACACCCGTACATCACAACCGTTGTCACAACCGTCAACAAAGACAGACGCAAGCTCTTTATCGGCAAAACATCAAGTGTACTCTACGGCGACGGCTACATCAAAGATACTCTTTGTGGCAAAACCTTTATAATCTCGCCGCAGTCATTTTACCAGATAAACCCGATTCAGACTGATAAGCTCTACTCAAAAGCAATCGAACTTGCAGAACTAGACGGCACCCAGACCGTACTCGACAGCTACTGCGGAGTAGGTACAATCGGTATCTGTGCGTCGGATAAGGCAAAAAAGGTGTACTCTGTTGAGTCGGTCAAGGACGCAATAATTGACGCCAAGAAAAACGCAAAGCTCAACGCTATAAACAACATCGAATTTGCCTGCGCAGATGCAAAAGACTACATCGCCTACCTCAAAGACGAGGGGATTAAAATCGACGTCGCCTTTGTTGACCCACCAAGAGCAGGATGCAGCAAAGAGTTTTTGCAGTCAATCATTGATATGGGTATAAAAACCGTCGTCTATATTTCCTGCAACATCGAAACCCAGAGCCGTGATTTGCGACTATTAAAGCAAAACGGCTACAAGGTAGAAACAATCCAACCGGTTGATATGTTCCCGCATACAAATCACGTAGAATCAATCGCAAAATTAGTTCTATCCTAATTTACTAAGAGAATAAAATGAGTCACTGTATACGCAAATACTGCGTATTTGAAAGACCACCTGCATAAAAAGGACTGTATATGAAAACACTTTACATTTCTGATTTAGACGGCACTTTGCTTGACAATACGCCAAAAACAAGTGAATACACAAATAGTAAACTAAACGAACTGCTGAACAATGGGCTGATATTCTCATTTGCTACAGCACGCTCGTACACTACCGCAAAAAAGGTGATAACAGGACTTTCTATGAAATATCCTGCGGTTGTTCACAACGGTACTTTTATTGTTGATAAAGATGGAGTTATTATAGCTAAAAACACTTTCAGTAAAGAGGATTCAAAAAGCATCATCGACACACTTTTAGACAGTGGCGTAAACCCTGTTGTGTATTCGCTGATTAACGGCAAAGAGCAGTTTTCCTATATAAGAGAAAGACTAAACAGCGAAACGCTTGAATTTTTAAGCAGCAGAGAAGATGACCCGAGAAACAGAGAGGTTTTTATAACCGACCGACTTTACGACGGCGAGGTCTACTACTTCACTCTTATCGGCGATGAGGATAAAACAAAGCCTCTGTACGATTATTACAAAGACAAATTCCAGTGCTTTTTTCAGCAGGATATCTACTCAAACGACTATTGGCTCGAAATTCTGCCTAAAGGTGCGACAAAAGCAAACGCCGTAAAACAGCTAGCAGAGCTTTTAGAGTGTGACCACATCGTATCCTTCGGTGATGGTATAAACGATATAGATATGTTCAAAGCGTCCGACGAGTGTTACGCTGTCGAAAATGCTACCGAAAGCTTAAAGCAAATTGCTACAAAAGTCATCGGCAAAAACACCGACAATGGTGTAGTTTCATGGATTTTAAAAAATTACAAATAACCCCTTGTATCTTGTATTTTTATGTTGTATAATGTGCTCGTTTTTATGATACCCCTTGCAAAAACTCATCTATACAAAAGCACACATAACGCTTTTTGCACATAAATCAAACTTCAAGGAGGAACTAAAAATGAAAAAAACAATCGTTACTCTCATTTCAGCTATTATGGTTATCGCTATGGTATTTGCACTCGCAGGTTGCAACTCATCAGACGATAAAACTGCTGAAACAAAGGCAACAACAGCTACACAGGCACAGACAGAAAAAACAACTGATGCTCCTACTCAGGCACAGACAGAGGAAGAAACACAAGCACCAACTGAGGCTATGACAGAAGCCGAAAACTCTATTGTTCTTCCTGATGTAACAGGCACATGGAAGCACGAGAATTACCCACAGGGATGTTCAATTGAAGTAACTGCACAGGATGGTAACACTTTAAGCTTTACTATCTATGCTATCAGAGGCAACGGTGCTCAGATTGCTTCCTGCGATAAAACAGTGACATTGGATGTTGAAATGGATGGTTCTTTTGTTCGTGGAAGTGCTCACTTTGACTACACCGACTCTTTCTTAAACGAAGGTACATGTACGCTTTCAGTTACAGAGAACGTAATCACACTGGTTGTTAATCAGGAGGTTGACGGTGGTGCCGGCTGGAGTATGGCTCACGCTACAGGCGATTATATTTTTGCAGGCTGATATTTATAAACTAACAAAGGTTGTTTCGCAATTGCGGAGCAACCTTTTTTGTTGTTAAACGAAAACCCCCGATTGTATCGGGGGTTCAAAAGAGCTTTAGCGATAAACAAAAACAGCTCCTTCTGATATAATGAAAGTGCGGTCTGGCAACTGCACAACAAAAACAGAAGGAGGTCATAAAATGAAT